>JAHFEU010000148.1 GCA_023248295.1 Nitrospirota bacterium
CAGCGGATGCAAGACTATATTCGGGAGCGGGTGGAAGCGGCAGGAATCTCCCAAGACTGTGTGGAGATCAAGTCCTTGGGTTACTCGGAAGTTCCCTATGAAATGAGGAAAATGGACGCGGGGATTTTCCTTTTAAGACCGTTCCCGTCGTTCAAAGCCGTTGCCCCGACCAAACTGGGCGAGTTTCTCGCCTGCGGCATCCCTTGTCTCTCTAATGCCGGCGTCGGCGATATCGAAGAAATCCTTGAGGGCGAGTCCGTCGGCGTGATCTTGCGCGACTATGACAGGAAGGGGAAAGAGCTCGCCGTGAGTCGGCTGTTAGAGTTCGCCGATCTGCCGGGGATCCGTCAACGCTGCGTGGAAACGGCGCATCACCACTTCTCGCTTGCGAACGGAGTCAAGAGCTACGACAGGATCTATAAATCGTTGGTCGTATCCGCGAAAGCCTGCGCGTCCCATGGGACATGCTCTCGGTAACGACAATCCAGAATGCCCGCTGTGTGGCTCGAAACGCCCCATGCGGATGGGGATCCGCGGCACCCGAGAATACTTTGGGGCTGACCCGAACTATGTCCCTCACCTGGTCACGGACGTGATGCGATGCGGGACATGCGATTTCATCTACGCGAGCCCCATGCACGAGCGCATGCTGCAGCTTGAACAGGCATACTACGATGACCCCGAACGGTACAGCGCCACCGTGGGATGCGACTCATCGAAAATGTATCAGACCAGGTTGGACTTCATCTCAATATATAAGACCGGAGGAGCGCTCCTCGATGTGGGGGCGGGAAAAGGCGAATTCCTGTCGCTAGCGGCGCGCGAAGGCTGGGAGGTGCAGGGGATCGAACCATCCCCCAGCTTTCGCCGGTATGCCAAGGAACGGTACGGGATTGAGTGCCATGCCGGATGCCTCGGGGATTCGGGGTCGCTCCCCGTGAATTATTTCGACGTCATCACCCTCAATCACGTGCTCGAGCACGTGGATCGGCCCTCTGGCTTCTTGGATGTGATTCGTCAATACCTAAAGGCAGACGGCATCTTGTTTATAGAAGTTCCCAACTGCGACTCCTATTTCCTGCGGATTTTGGATCTCTACTTTCGAATGAAGGGCTTGAAGTGGTCCTCCAGACTCTCTCCTTTTCACCCTCCGTTTCATCGCTTTGGATTTACGACTCGGTCCTTGACCTTTCTGCTGGAGCGATCCCGCTATCGCGTAGTACGCGCAGCGACGTTTTCCGGCAGAGATCGCGGCTTTCAGCAAAAGAAGTCCAGGTGGCACCCGGAAGTCATTCTGCGAGAAATGGCTACCGCGTCCTTACAGTTCCTTGGGAACCGCGAACTGCTCGCCGTCATCGCGAAACCCGTACGGTCATAACGGCATGAAGGCGAGCGAACATGAAGATCCATTTTCTGGTGCCCCACGCCCAGGACGAAGCGCCGGGCCAACGCCTCAAATTCGAGCAGTACTACGAGCGGTTCCGACAGGAGGGGTGGGAGGTCATCCATGACACGTTCTACAGCTCTGCCCTGTACCGGCGGCTCGGCCAGCCGGGGTTGACTGGGAAGCTGCTTGGACTGGCGTGGGCTTGTGTGAAACGCCTCGGGTGTTTGTGGACCGCCTGGCGGAGCGATGTCGTGTACCTCTTCCTCGAGGCGGTGCCCGCCGGTCCGCCGGTGCTGGAGTGGATCATTCTGCGGATCCTGCGGCGCCCTCTGGTCTACGACATTGACGACCTGATTTATCTGAAGAAGCCGGGAAGCCGGGACCCCTTTCCGACCCTGTTCAACCGGAAGGGGAAAATCGAATTCATCATGAAAAACGCCCGTCACGTCATTGTGTGCACCCCGCACCTGGAAAAGGAGGCGCGCCGTCTGAACGACCATGTGACCAGGATTTCTTCCACTATTGAGACTGTGCTATATCGGCCGCGCGCGAACTATCACGTCGCGCGGGTGACCCTGGGATGGAGCGGGAGCTTTTCGACTTCGCCGTACCTGCATCTCCTGGATCATGTGCTCCGTCTGCTTCAGCAACGTCACGGCGTGGCCATTCGTGTCATCGGAGATGCGACTTTTTCCATCCCTGGCGCGGAGGTGGAGGCGCTGCCGTGGCGACTGGAGTCCGAAGTGGAGGATCTCGGCAAGATTGACATCGGCCTGTATCCGCTTCCGCACGAAGAATGGGTGCTGGGGAAGAGCGGGCTGAAAGCCCTGCAGTACATGGGGCTGGGGATCCCGACGGTGCTGGCGCCCATCGGCGCGAATCTTGAAATTGTCGAGCACGGCAAGAACGGGTTCTTCGCCGATACCGAAGATGAGTGGATCGCGGTGCTCACGCGCCTGATTGAAGATCTCGCTCTGCGCGAGCGGATCGGCAAAGCGGGACGGGCCACCGTGGAGGAACGGTACTCAGTGGCTGTGAACTGGCCCTTGTACCGGCAGGCAGTCCGCGGGGCGCTGGAGCTGGGTCCGGAGGGGCGGTCAGTGAGACATGGGACAGGAGGAAGCCTCTGAGATACCCACTCCTTGATTACCTCGTCGAGCCGGCGAGCGGTCGGCCCTTTCGCGTCGTAGAGACGGTCCGGACCGTCACGTGCAGCGCTGCCGGGTGGACACGCTGCGCCCGCTGGTGCGGGCGTTACGGCCGGACGCCGGACCAGGTGGACCCGGCCGCCTGTGAGCCCTGTCTGCGAGAGGACTTGGTCGAGGGTACCCTGCAGTCCGAGGGCGGAGCCGCCTATCCGGTCCTGCGCGGGATTCCGCGCATGCTGGACGACTCGTACCTGGCCTTGGTCGAGGGACTCCCTGCCGATTGGGTGAAGCAGCACAGGTGTCCGGCGGTTTCCCGGCCTTCGGAGTTCGAGAGCGTCCAGATCCGAACCGTCAAGGCCTTCGCCGAGGAATGGCAATATTTCTCGGAGAACCTGTCGGACTATGGCCCCATCGCCCAGTGCTACTTCGACCTCCTCTCGCCGAAGCAATTGGCCGGTGCGACGCTCGACGCGGGCTGTGGCATGGGGCGGTGGGCTCATCATGTCGCCGGGCAGGGCGACGTGTTGATTGCGGTGGATCTGTCCGCGTCCGTCGAGGTGGCGGCCAGGACTCTGGAGGGGCTCCCGAACACCCATGTCGTCCAGGGAGATCTGCACGTGCTTCCGTTCCGCCCTGAAACGTTCGACCTGATCTATTCGCTCGGCGTGCTCCATCACCTCCCCGTGCCCGAGCAGGGGCTCCGGGCCCTCGCCAAGCATCTGCGGCCCGACGGGTACCTGCTGGCCTATTTCTATTACGCCCTCGACAATCGCCCGCGATATTTCCGCTATATACTGCCGGTCGTGACGGCGCTACGCCTCGTCATCTCTCGGCTACCGCACCCGCTGGCTCGCCAGGTCTGCTTCGCCATCGCCCTCTTCGTCTATTGGCCGCTGATCCAGTTCGGCAACCTCTTGCGCGCGCTGGGCTTTGAGCAAGCGGCGCGGCAGGTACCGCTCCATGAGTTCTATACGGGCAAACCCTTCCGCATTCTGTTCAACGACAGCGTGGATCGGTTCGCGACCTCCCTTGAGTTCCGATTTTCTCGGGCGGCGATCCACGACATGTTCTCAAAGGCCGGTTTGTGCGAGACCCGCTTTTCCGACACGGTTCCCTTCTGGAAAGTGGCGGCGAAACGGCAGCCAGCTCCTGTGCCTCCCCAGTAGCGTGATGTTCAACAGAACGTTCCCTCTGGATCAGTCCCTTACCTGGGATCAGCGCTCAACGTTCGTGGTCATGTCCGTCGTCTTTGGGCTCGTCGCATTCGGCGTAATCTTCTGGGGGTACCCGCTGGACGCCATGAACTTTTCCGACTTTCACTTTTATGAGCGAGAGCTGCCTCCGCTCTGGGGGCTGTCCATCGTCGACCCGGAAACACACCGGATCAACTATGCCTTTCTCTACCACAATGAAGGACTGATGACCCTTCTGTATTTTCTGCTCAACAGCCTGCCCCTGGACCTCCCTGCCAAGCAAATTTTCGTGAACGGATTCAACATCAGTCTCCAGTTCTTGGACATCGGGCTCTTTTTTGCCGTCTTGCGGAAGCTGGTCGGCCCCTCCTATCTCTTCCCCTCTCTCATGCTCTTTCTCCTGTACCCCTTCGGCGCTGCCAATCACTATTGGCAGGCCTGCATCGCGAACAACCTTGCAGCCGCCTTCTTTCTGGCGTCGCTCCTGTGCTTTCTCCACATCGAGCACGTCCCAGGTAGGATGGGCCGAAATCTGGCCTTTCGCATCCTGCCCAGCCTCGCCCTGCTATGGGGCTCGATCATTACCGTGGAGTTGGCGGTCTGCCTATCGCCCTTGTACGTCTATCTCGCTCTCTATTACAGCAATGGCCGGGCGGCGGCCCTACGGTTCCCGAAGCTGGTCACGCCCTATTCGCTGCTGGCTTGCCTCTTCCTGCTGACCAGCCTCTTGCCCCTGTTCCTGTTCACGGGGCATCGGCTCACCGTTGCCTCCTATGGCCCCCGGTTCAGTGAACTGGCGGCGCAGGCGAATTGGGCCGCTCCCCTCGTGGCGGCAGCAACAATTGCAGGCAATGCCGTGCTGGTATACGTATCTTTCTTATTCGCAAACACCTTTGGGGTCGTGGTGTACCCCGTGGCCGATCTGGTCAAACATGCAGACTTCCTGCGAACACTTTCCCTGGGAGTCTATGCCGGCATAGGCGTGGCCATGGTGCTTGGCGGAGTCAGTCTATGGCTCGGCTCCAAAGAGCCGAGCGGGAGGTGCGCTGAGAACGGGCTTTCCCCGGCGCCTCGGTTCCTTCTGGTTCTGGGGTTCTTGTGGATGGTCTTGGCCTATTTCCCGTTTTCTCTCTCATTCGGATATTCCAGGAATGTCGGGCTGACTGCGGATCGGATCAATCTTCTCGGTTCAATGGGAGCCACACTGGTTCTGGGAAGTGTGTTGTGCATGCTGCGCGATCGAAGCCGAGAAGCTGCCTTCTTCGTCATTACGGGCTTGCTCGGGGTGCTGCTCCTGAACATACAGCTACAGAAAGCGCATTATGCGGAGGCAGAGAAAAAGGAACGAGCTCTCATTGATGCGGTGCTAGAAGCGCGGCCGCGTCTTGCGGAGGGGGGGCAGGAGCCTATTTTTATGCTGGAGCGCTCCATCAAGGTTGCCACCTCAAGGGCAAAATTGCGGGATGCTCTTGGAACATCATCGCTAAGGGAGAAGTTTTTCGGAATAGGCGAGTTTATCTTTGAGCGGTATTTTACTCAACCGTTGGTGTCCACCAGCTTTCACTTTAACGGGATCTTTTTCTTCGGGTGCTGTCCGTACTCTGCTCCTCATATCTTCAATTTCTACGCAGACCGGTTGGGGGTCGCGCGTCCGGTCGTGTATAAGCGAGAAGAGCCGTTCCGGCTCATGGAAGAGCCAAACCAGTACAGACTGGGGTATCTTCCGACAGCCGTATGGCAGGACCCATCGGACAAGGGAGAGTTTCGGTCGTATGATAAGCGAAGCCACCAGGTGATGGTCATGGAGATCGGAGAATCGACCTTTCATCTGGGGGGAGCGCTCACGTACGCCTTCAAACGATTCGATGGCGCAGGAAGGCAGGGTGGGATTGAACCAACGCTCACCCTTCGCATGGAACAGGATGGTCATCCCTGAGCAGGCGGCCATCCTGTGCGGTGGTCGAGGAAACCGGCTGCGCCGGGCTCTGTCCGAGCCATCCCTCATTGGGAAATTGGCACGGGTCGGCGAAGTGATCGCGGATCGGTATTTCCTGCAGCCTCCTGTCCCAACCAGGTTTCATTTCGAGGGGATCTATTGGTTCTGGTGCGAGGCCATTCAGTTCTATGCCGACCTGCAGGGATCGCCAAGACCCATAGCTTACTTGGTGGAACATGCGTTCCTCCTGAAGGAATATTCCGACTCCTACGTGCT
>JAHFEU010000037.1:0-14030 GCA_023248295.1 Nitrospirota bacterium
TCTCATCGTCGATGACGATCCTTCGATCCTGGCACTCTGCCGCAAAAAGCTTGAAGAGCAGGGCTTCAAGGTGCTGCAGGCGAGCGAGAGTCCGGAGGCCTTGGAAACCTGTACCCGGCACAACGGCCCGATCCATCTCCTGTTGGCCGATCTCCTCTTGCCGCCTAAGAAGCTCCAATTGTCGGCAGGGCCGAGCAAGTTTCCTCGCCTGCACGGCGTCGAGCTGATGCGTCGTGTGGTGACGATCCGACCGGACATTCGGGTGCTCCTCATGTCGGCCCACTCCGATGAGGTGCTCAAGGGCTATGGCCTTAAGAGAAAAGGCCAGTGGCCGTTTTTGCGGAAGCCCTTCAATCCGGATACCCTGGTTCGGGTGGTGCGCGAGGTGATGGCCGGGCCATCCATGGCTTCCGAGGCGAAGGGCAAAGGCGGAAAAAAGGGGGACGAGGAAAAGGAAAAGGAAAAGACTGATTGGTATGGCTAGGCCCGCCGTGTCGTAGGCCACTCCGAACGATTCACCGCAAAGCAACCCTTCCCGCTCTTCCTTCCGGTTCTCCGTCCTGTGAATACAGGGACATCGTTGCCATTGGATCTCATTCCCTTCCTGACCCAATCAGCCCAAGGGCGGCTCAAGCCGTTGACCGAGGCCAAGGAGGAGTTTGAGCGGGGCTACCTGAAAGAGATCGTGCAACTCACCGGCGGCAACATCTCGCGTGCCGCGCAGATCGCCGGCCGCTACCGGGCCGACTTTTACAAGCTGCTCAGGAAATACGGCCTTCACCCGGGAGACGGCAAACCGCCCCTGGCCGTACACCGAGAAACAGCGGGTGAACGCGATCACAGGAGCGGAGAGGGCTCCGGCACGAAGGCGAAGTGATGGAATACCGCCGGTTGGGAAAGACGGGGTTCACGGTCTCCGAGATCGGGTTTGGCGCATGGGGCATCGGAGGAGGGTTCTGGGTCGGGGCGCGAGACGCCGAGTCTCTCGCGGCGCTCCATGCCGCCATCGATGCCGGCGTGAACTTCATCGACACCGCGTTGGCCTACGGACAAGGCCACAGCGAAACCCTCGTGGGGCAGGTGGTCCGGAGCCGAGCCGAGCGCATCTACGTGGCGTCCAAGGTGCCGCCGTTGAGCCGGCATTGGCCGGCGCTGCCGGGCGACCGCGTGCAGGATGTGTTTCCCGCCTCCCATATCATCACGGCGACGGAACGGAGCCTGCGTAACCTCAAGCTGGACCACCTTGACCTGCAGCAATTGCACGTCTGGCGGGACGAATGGCTGCCGGAGGAAAGCTGGCTGCACGCGCTCCAGGAATTGAAGGCGAGCGGGAAGGTCCGCGCGATCGGCGTGTCGCTCAATGATCACGACCCCGATTCGGGACTCCGTCTCGTGGCGAGCGGCAGCGTCGACGCGGTGCAAGTCATTTACAACATTTTCGATCAGTCCCCCGCGCGGGCTCTGTTGCCGGCCTGTCTCCGGCATGATGTGGGCGTGCTCGCCCGCTGTCCATTCGATGAGGGGGGGCTGACCGGCGCGATCACCCCGGAGACGAGCTTTCCCGCGGGCGATTGGCGGAACGACTACTTCAAGGACGATCGCAAGACGCAGGTGGTCGCGCATGTGAATGCGTTGAAGAGCTGTCTGGGGCCGGAGGCGCGCACGCTGCCGGATCTGGCGCTCCGGTTTTGCCTGGCCAACCCTGCGGTGAGCACGGTCATTCCGGGCATGCGGACGCGTGAGCATGTGCACGCGAACACGGCCGTCTCGGACGGACTCCGGCTCAGCGGGGCTCTGCTCGCTGCGCTGGAGCGTCATGCCTGGGAGCGGAACTTTTACGATTGACGATCCACGCTCACGACGGACCGGCCCCCCTCCGAGTCCAAAAGGTTGAAAATCCCTCACCGGAGCGCCAGTTACGGGCTCTCTTCCCCCATCGGACACTCAACGGTCCGCCACATGGTTTTTGATAGTCGCGGTACGGTATGATGAATTTAGGATATCGAATGGGCGGTGCATCGGAGCGCGCGCCGTGGCTCGGCGATTGGGCGTCTCGGGCAATGCGATCGGACTCTTCCTCCTGCCGCTGGTGGTAGCCTGCCAGACTGCACCGCCGTATACGACCTCGGCCTCCCTGGTCCGAAAGACGGTTCCCTCCTCGCTCCAGGTCCCACTCAATGTGGAACGTCTGGCGGTGCTCTACCCCAAGACGTACAACCGGGAGTTGCTGGACGCCTACGCGCGTCTCGAGGGCGCCGCGTTTCAGCTCAAAGAGCAGCGGCCGTTCCTTCGGATCGTGGATCGGTTCGATCTCCCGACCCTCCGCGGTGAGCAGCGCTTTCAGCTCGGCGGGGCGGTGTCCGACGAGTCCGCGATTCGCCTGGGTCGCCTGCTCGGTGTGGACAGCGTCCTTTTCTTCCGCATCGAGGGTCCCAACTTCAGGGATCAGGTCTTCGCCAAGTTCCATGGCGATCTGCCCCCCTTCACGGTCACGAGCAAGATTATTCTAGTCGAGAGCGCGGAGGTGGTCTTCCACAACGTCGTCACCAGCCCGGTGGAACGGTTCAGGGGGCCGACCCCGTTCTTCTACAGCGAGTTCCAGGTGCAACCGCAAGTCAGGGCCGCCTTGGACCGTGGAGTCGCGGAGACGATCGCCGATCTTTCCCACGCATTCCGGTGACAAGGTCTGGAGACGGAAAACCGGGCTTGGGGGTCTCCCGCGCTGGGGGAAGCGGCGCCACGGGTTCCGGCGTCGGGAGAAAGGCCGCCATACGGACAGCCGGGGCGTATGCGGCGCAGGCGAAGATCTTTGTGCGCCGATGGGGCCAGCGTTCAGACCGCCAGCCGAGACTGCTTCGGGACTCGCTTCGACTCTGTCGACGGGATGCGGCCGTTCTGGATCTGGGCAGCGGCGCGGGCCAGGATATCCGGTCTCTTCGGCGGAAGCGCTATCGGGTGGTAGGGCTTGATCTCACCTGGCCGCTGCTGGCGTACGCGCGCCGGAGAAGCCGGCGCGCGCCATTGGTGCAGGGGGACATGCGGTCTCTCCCTTTCCGCACCGGGGTCTTCGACGGCATCTGGGCCGCGGCCTCGCTGATCCACCTTCCGAAAACGGCCGTGCGCACCACGCTCCGCGACTTGCACGGGCTGGTGCTCCCCGGAGGCGTGCTGGCAGCCACCTTCGTGCAGGGCCGGAGCTCCGGCTTCCTCCGGGACGGCTGGATCCCGGGCCGGTTTTTCTCCCGGTGGTGCAAAGTCGAGTTGGAGGGCGCCGTTCGTCAGGCCGGGTGGGCGATCATCAGTCTCAAGACCGTCGCGAACCGAGAGCGGAAAGGACGCTGGTTGAACCTGCTCGCTCGACGTCCTGGGCCATGACCCGCTACCGGTGCGCTCCCCAAGGGCCCTTGCCCCTGAGAAGGCCACTCTGCTACACTCGATCTGTTTACAGAACCCACAGAATTTGACACGAGGAGGCGAAATCCCATGGGAGAGGTGAATACCGCCCCTGAGGTGGCTGCGAAGGCTGTTGAGGATCTCACCGCCATGGAGGTCGATCCCGATAAGGGAGAACGCCTCTTTAAGGCAGCCATCATTCAGTCCAATAAAGGGGCGACCTACCGCATGCTGTCCAAATCTCTGAAGACCGGCAAGATCGATCTGGTCCACTATGGCTGCGATCTTGACGAGGAGGGCAAGCCCACCACGAAGTGGAGTATCAGGCGCATTCTGGAACAAGTCCCGGAGCGGTTTGACAAGGAGATCGCGACCATTCAGAAGACGATCAAGGACGGTGGAGAAGACGTGCAGGGTGTGTGGGTGCATGACATGACCGCCATGCCCGACCTCGTCGCCCAAGGCAACAGTCTGGAAGAGTGGACGAAGAAGAAGGCGCTAGAGGTTCGGAAAAAGCCGTCCTGAGCGGCGTCCAGAAGCGGCGCCTCTCACACACTGAATGCCCGAGCGTTCGGCGCCCTTGCCTCCTTGTCCGGCCCGCCCGTGGGGGTGGCGCGGATCTCAAACTCCAGCCTGCGATGCGCTTCGCGGAGGGACGCTTCGACCGCCTCGGCGGAATCTCCGCGCGCGATCAGAAAGCCAAGATAGCGGGTCCCCTCCGGAAGCGGCACCAGCTCCTCCCCCGGCTGCGCGGTGATGGCCAGTTCCTCGATCCCCTGAACGTTGAGCGCCTCCGTTTGGCCACGGACCCGGCTGAGAATTCCGGCGCGCGGAATCGGGAGTATCATGACCCCGGCGGGCTTCCGCTCGCGCTCGAGCGAGGGGAGGTCCATCCGCAGGGCGTGCCGCAGGATCAATTCCTCGAGCGACATGCCGGCGCCGAAGCGAAGCGTCCTCGCACACCGGCCGCCGATCGAGCGCGCGGCCACCTCGATCACCCACACGCCCTTCTCGTTCACCCGTAGCTCGCCGTGCACCGGTCCCTCTCGCAGGCCGAGCGCCCGCGCGGCTCGGCTGGCGCAGAACGCAATCTCCGCTTGGACGCCGGCCGGGAGCCGGGACGGGGTGACATAGATCGTTTCCTCGAAGAACGGGCCATCCAGCGGGTCGGGTTTATCAAAGAGAGCGAGGACACGCAGCTCGCCGCGCGTCAGCAGCCCTTCCAGCGCCACTTCAGCCCCCGGCACGAAGTCTTCCACGAGGATGTCGCGGGAGGCGACGCCCAATCGTGTCAGGAGCGCCCCCACACGCCGGAAGGCGGCAGCAAACTCCGCGGCGTTGTCGGCCCGGATCACGCCGCAGCTCGAAGAGAGAACAAGCGGTTTCACGACACACGGGAAGGCCACGGACGGCACGAGGGCCGCAGGGTCCTCCTGGAGGGAAAAGCGGGCAAAGTGCGGCACGGGGACGCCGTGCTCGCGCAGGAGCTCCCGCATCTGATGTTTGTCGCGGGCCGCGGACGTGGCGGCTACGGAGTTGTGCGGCAGACCCAGCGCGGCCGAGATCGCCGCCGCCACAACCGCTGTCGTGTCGTCCACCCCGACCACCGCGTCGATCGGCTGATGCCGGGCGAACGCGGCCACCGTCCGGGCCGAGCCTTCAGGGTCTTTGAAATCGAGCGTCAGAGACCCGGTGGGTGGTGGTCCCGCAGGCGGGGCGACTCCTTCGGACGCCACCGTGACGTCCAGTTGCAACCGTCGGGCTGCTTCGAGGAACGACTCCGCGCGGTAGGTCGTGGCCGGGAGGAGCAGCAGCACCCGTGGCATCTCAATTTCTCATGAAGCTCTACGCGGGTGTGCCGAGACGTCCGCGGTGGAAGACCTCTAACTGGCGGTTCGCCTCCGTGATCACCGCCAGCTTGCCCACCACCTCGGCGACCTTCGCTCCGGGGATGGCGTAATAGCCTTCGTCGTCTCCCAGCCCGGTGTACACGCGGTTGCCGATACAGCCGAAACTCGTGGCCGTCCGTCCGGACTGCATGGCTTCCGGCAGCACCGCGCAGGTGGGCCGCCCCATCGTCGCGCCGCCTCCAGCGATCCCGGCCGCCTGCGCCGCTTCCGCCAGCAGCATGAGCTGCTTCACGGTCCCGCGCACCAGGACAACATCCGGATCGAACGGCGCGTCGGCCAGCGGTGCGTAGACCGCGACACCAAACGCCCCCTGGCGACGTGGGATCGTGGGGATCTCCTCCAGCTTGATGTACTGCAGCCCCACCATCGTCTGCACGATCGCGTTGAGTTCCTTCGCGGTGTCGGGAGGAAGTTCCACGCCGTGCGTGTGCGCGCCCACCGGGCACGAATAATGATCCGGCGCCTCGGTGTAGAACAGGTTCCCCTCCGCGGCGAGGCGCCAATACCCGCATCCAGCCGGCGCGGGCCTGTCAATCCGGGGCACTCCCGGGGGGGCCGCGTCCCGGAAGGCGATCGCGACCGGCCGCAAGGCCAGTCCGAGAAGTGCTTGCAACTCGCTGCTCTGTGTCGCCCGCTCCATCGGCTCATGTCCTCCCGTAGTTGGTTCGCTAGCCCGGCTTATTCACCAAGAGCCAATAATCCGCCCTCCGGGCTTCGACTGCGCCCCGCATTTGCGGGGCATCGCTCAGGGCTAGCCTTGAGCAGGCCGCGGGAGCGGCCTGTCGAAACCTACAGGTGCGACTGTGGCCGCACCTGTAGGCGCATTATTCACGAAAGACCTCTGCTCGTGAATAATGCGGGCTAGACGCCAGTTTGGTGGCCCGTGCGCAGCGGACCGAGCTGCCCCTTCGTCGGCTCCGCGCAGCAAAACCAGGGTTCGGTGAGCCGTGGCGGACGGGAACGCCTGCGCGGCCGTGCGCCGGATGACCCGGAGACAGGCGGCTGACGACCGGCGGCGCCATAGGCAAGCGCCTGCAGGCGGTCGAAGGTGACCGCCGGATCGTCGCCCGTTCGGGCCGCCCCCTCCACCGCCGCGCTGACCGCCTGATGGAGCCTGTCCATGCGGGGGTCAGGGTGGGCCCACTGATGCTGGAACCCTGCCTGGTCCAGCGGGCCCCAATAGGTCCGGATGTGGGCCGGCTGCGATCCGGCGTTGGTGAGGAGCGCCGACCCCGGCGGGATCAACAGGCGGATCGTGTATTGCACGGGGTCTATCGCCTCAATGAGGTCGTGGGACTCGACGAACACGAACATCTCGAGATAGTCCTCGTAGGTCGTCCACGGCGTGAACGCCACCAGCGACGGGCGCAAGGCGATCCCTGCGGCCCGGACAATCTCAAGCGCGGTCAGGACATCGGCACGCGTGTGCCCTTTCCGGAGATGCGCCAGCACGGTGTCGCTGAAGGATTCCACGGCCGACACCACGAAGAGGCAGCCGAGGGCCCCCAGCTCCGGAAAGAGCGCTCGATGCTTCAGGATGTGCTCGATCTTCGCCGTCACGTCAAAGGTCAGCCGGGGGAACTCGGCGTGCATCGCCCGGACGACCCCGAGCGAATGTCCCGGTCCGTTCAAGAAGTCGGGATCGCCAAAGGTAATGTGGGCCGCACCGGCCCGAACCTGCCGCCGGATATCCTCCAGGACGGCTTCTGCCGGGAAGACGAAGAACCGGCCGTCGTAAACCGGGACGATGGGGCAGTGGAGGCAATGGTGTAAGCACCCGCGGCTGGCTTCGACATACCCGACCAGGTGTAACGTGTCGTTGTGTTCGAGGCGGGCGTACCGATCGAGCGGGGGCAGCCCGGCGCGGCTGGGAACCGGGAAATTCGACGGGGGACGCCTGAGGACCGGGTCCGCCCTCCGACCGCGACGGCTGACCCCCTCGATGTCTCTGAGCGCGGAGCTCGGTCCCGTGTCGTCTGCAGCGGGATCAACCGCAGCGCGCCGCTCGATGGCCTCGACGAGGGTGACCAGCGGGACCTCGTATTCCCCGCCGATCACCGAGTCTGCCACGTGTTGCAACAGATACTCCGCGTTGATCGAAGCGTAGAGCCCGAAGAAACAGATGTGGCAGGCCGGATTGATCTCGCGGATCAGCTCGGCCGCGCGAACGCCGAGGCGCAGAGCCGTGTGCATCGGCACGGAGATCCCGACGAACTGAGCGCGCCGGACATGCTCTGCGTCAAACTCCTCCACCGCGATATCCAGCCCGGCCGGCGCGTACCCCGCCTGCTCGAGGAACGCGGCCGGTTGGGCGAGGCCGATCGGCTGGTGGCCGAGTTCGTAACACGAGATCAGCAGGATCGCGCCCGGTTGCCGCAACGACTGTCCCTCGTCAGCCGCCGATCGCGGGATCTGGTTGACGCTCAACTCCACCAGGTTGACCGCTCCTTCTCTTTTTCGTCGGTGAGCCGCACGGCCTTCCTCGCTACGATAGCACACCGCCCGGTCGTGTGGGAGCCCTCGACGGCCTTAGCGGCCGATCTCGCCCAACGGTTGTTCCGTCACCATGAGAGCACCTCGCGGGTTGGGCTCCAGGGTATTGGACGACGCGAGTTGCTCGCGCGGCGGGGAGGCCTGGCAGTCGGGGGTGGTGACGATCCCCCAGTGCTGGTTCTCGCGGCAGATGTTGCCTAACAGCAGGGCGCGGGCATGGTGAAACATCAGAATGCCGCTGAGCATATTCTCCCGGCAGATATTGCGCACGAGATCCGGATGGCTGCCGGAGTCGCGAACCGCGATTCCAAAGTGATGGTTCGCATAACACAGGTTCTGGGCCACATAGGGACTGGCCCCCGCAAAGACGAAGATGCCCGACTCGCGGTTATGACAGACCTCGTTGTCCATCAGCGTCGGCCGACCGGCAGGCCCGTACACCACGATGCCGGACAGAATGCCTTCGGTGGCCCGGCAGGAGGCCACGGTGCAGGTGGAATCCAGAATATTCATGGCCGCATGCTGGTCACTGCCGACATAGCGAAAGGTGATCCCGGAAATGCGTCCCGCAGGCACGCGCTGGAGGTAGAGCGGCCCGCCGCGTCGGCTGAAGATCTGGACGGCCTCGCGGCCGGCTCCGATCAGCAGAATCGGGCGCTCCGCGATGAAAATTTTGTCCTCGTAGATCCCGGGCCGAATGAAGACTTGATCGTCTGGACCTGCGTCTTTGAGGGCGGAGCTGGGCCGGGCATAGGCGGCAGGATCGGTTGCATCCACCACCAGCGTGTGGCCGCCGGCCGGATTGGGAGGGGGGTCCTGCAGCATCGGCTCAGGATTCGCCGCAAGGTGCTGTTGGACGTCAATCCTCTCCGCCTGCAACTTGTCGGGAGGCTCTGTGGGCACAGCGGAACGTTCCACACAATCCACTGGGACCGGCTCCGTCAGTCCGGCCCATGGTATCAGGTTTCTGCAGAGGCCGTTGCTATTCCGCGGGCGGTTCGAACCCCAATAAGCTTGCCAGGGCGGCCACGGTGTATGCCATCCCGGCCTTGGGTCTGACCATCGCAATCCCAGCCTCTTTGAACAGCGTGTCAACGAGTAGGTCCCGCGCTTCCCTCTGAACTGAGAGCTGCGAGGGATCTCGAAGTTCGACGACCCTGACCGCCGCCAGCGTTCCCGGATGCACCAGGACAAAATCGACGCGCCGCAACGCAATCTTATTGAGAAACGCCGCCCGGACTTCGGGATTGTCCGACCTGACCTCGATCAGGCACCACACCGGCACCTGAGCAAATACCAGATACCGCTCCTGCACGGTCAGGCGCAGCACATTGTAGAAGGCCACTTCGGCCTTGGTCATCAGTGGTTGGGCACGCAACGTGATCCCTTCGGGAACGATCGGTTCCTGCTCGTCTCGCTCCCTGAACGGCTTCGCCAGCCAGAGCCAGGCGATCACCAGAATCAGCAGCAGGCCGACCGACGCGATGAGCAATGTGTCCACGTTCCCCTCCCTGTTTTCTGATGTCCTGTCAGCGCCGCTGCGTCCGCCGCCGTTCTCCCCCGGGTACGATCGTGCCCAGGAGGACAGGGTGAGCGGCCCCGGTGACCGCCGGGATGTTGGCGCATTCCCCATGGATCGTCTGGTACGCCAAGACTGCGAACGCCGTCGCTTCGAACGCTTGGCTCTTCCATCCCAACTCTTCCACAGGCCTCACCGGTGCAGGGTCAAAGATGGCTGCCAGATCGGTCATCACAGTGCGATTGCAAACGCCGCCCCCTGCGACGATTACTTCATCCACCGGTCCCTTGAGCCACCGGCGTGCATTGCCTACCGCCATGGCGGTGAACAGCGAGCAAGTGGCCAGCAGATCCTCGGGTGCCAACCGCCACTTCCGCATCAAGGCCAGCACCCGGGCCAAAAAGGTCTCGCCGAATTCCTCCCTCCCGGTGGATTTGGGCGGCTCTCGCCGGAGGAAGGGATGGGCCAGAAGCCTCGCCAGCAGCCTGGCATCCACCTTTCCCTTGGCGGCCATCCTACCGTCCCGGTCCAGGGATTCTCGGCCTCGGGTCAGGTGGTGCACCAGCCCGTCCAGGACCATGTTCCCCGGCCCCGCGTCGAAGGCGCGAACTGTGCTGATAGTGCCCGAGGCCGGCAGATAGGTCACGTTGCTGATGCCGCCCAGGTTGACGATCAGGCGGGAGCGGCGCGGGTCCCTGAGCAACAGATAATGGACATACGGGGTGAGCGGGGCTCCCTGACCGCCGGCGGCCAGATCCCGCGGCCGAAAATCGGCGACGGTCGTGATCCCGGTGCGTTCAGCGATGACAGCAGGCTCGGCGATCTGGAGGGTTGAGCGGATGAGTCCGAGACCGGGTTCGCGCCTCGGCGTGGGGCAATGGTGCATGGTCTGGCCATGTGAGCCGATCACGTCGACGTCGGATGACCGCAAGCCTGCTTCCCCCATCACTCGGAGCGCGGCTTTGGCAAACCACTCCCCAAGCACAGCGTTGAGATGGCAGATTTCCGAGACCGTGCCTCTGGTGGAGGCCGCCAGAATCCGGTGACGCAACGCTGCGGTGTAGGGTGCGGTGCGGAATGCCAGCGGCGTGACCCGCAGCGCGTGACCGGTCCCGCGGATCTGCACCAACGCCGCATCAACACCATCTCCGGATGTGCCGGACATGAGTCCGATCGCCTTCATACGGATCACCTTGTCACCACGGATCGCGAGCCAGGCTACCCGAAGTCTTCCAGCCGGTCAAGCCGAACACCGTAGGCCCACTGTAGGAGGATTTCTCTGCGCCCCACCTTCAGAGGTCAGACTCCCCACGTTCGACTGGCTCAGGTTGCACGGAAGGCGGCGCGTGGTCGCGTTGACTTTCCGCATGCGCGGTGTTACGGTCCGGCCATGTGCGCCAGACGCATGGCCCTCGCGGTTGTTTTCGCGCTCGTGCCGGGGGTCTTGGTCTTGTTCTCCTCGCGAATGCCGGTGCAGGCGGCCGAGCCGCCCGGCGCGAGCCCCGCAGCGCCGCTCAATGTCGTCGTGACGATCCCCGTGCTCAAGGATTTGGCGGGCCGAGTCGGAGGATCTCACGTGAAGGTGGTTTCCCTGATGTCCGGCCTGGAGAGCGAGCACACGTATTCACCGAAGCCGAGTGATCTGGTGGAGATCCGCAAAGCGCGGGTGCTGCTGGAGGTTGGGGTGGGCCTGGAAGTGTGGGTCTCCTCCCTGGTCAAGAACTCCGGCAACCCCGGGCTCCTGGTCGTCACGACGTCCCGAGGAATTGCCCTGATCCGAGAACACGAGCCGCAAGGTGGAGCCGACCCGATGCCGCAGGACGGCCATCGCTCCGGCAACCCGCATGTCTGGTTGGACCCGGAAAACGCCAAGATCATGATGCGGCACATTACAGAAGCCTTTATCACACTGGACCCGGACCATTCCTCGGAGTATCGCCGCAACCAGGCGGAGTACCTGCGCCAGCTCGACCAATTACAGCGTGAACTGGGCGAGCGTCTTCGCGGCCTCGCCGACCGTCGAATCGTCGTGCACCATCCGGCCTGGCCGTATTTTGCCCGCCGGTTCGGATTCCGGATCGTGGGGGAGATCGTCAGGCAGGCCGGTGCGGAACCGTCGGCGCGGCACCTCCAAGCGCTCATCTCGCGGATTCGCAAGGATCGTCTCCGCGTCATCGTCTCGGAGCCTCAGATGAACCAGAAGATTCCGGAAGCCCTGGCGCGCGAGACCGGCGCCCGCGTCGTCGTGCTGACGCCGCTGCCTGGCGGCGTCGCGGGCACCGAGACCTATCTTGATATGTTGCGGTACAATGTCCTGCAACTGGCGCAGGCGCTGGAAGCCGCATAGCCCTCCATGGCCAAGACCATTATTCGGTTTTCACACGCCACCTTCGGATTCCGTGACGTGCTTGCCTTGAAGGATATCTCGCTGGAGATTGCCGAGGGGGAGTTCGTGGGCGTGATCGGACCGAACGGGTCCGGGAAAACGACCCTCTGCCGGGCGGTCCTCGGGCTCCTGCGTCCCCTGGAGGGCAGCCTACAGATCTTTGATTGCGCCTGCGAACAGCTCCGGTGCTACCACCGGGCCCGCATCGGGTATCTCCCCCAGAAGGGAGCTCTGGACCGAAACTTCCCGATTACGGTCCTGGAGACGGTGATGATGGGCCGGTACGGCGTGCTGGGTTTGTTCCACCGGCCCACGAAACGGGACCGCGAGATTGCGCTGGACGCCTTGGTCAGCGTGGGCATGCAGGATCACCGGGACACCGCGCTGGGCGACCTCTCGGGCGGCCAGCAACAGCGAGTTCTGATTGCCCGGGCGCTGGCGCAGCAGCCACAAGTCCTCCTCCTCGACGAGCCCACCACCGGCATTGATATCACCACGCAGCACAGTGTGCTGGATCTGATCCGACGGCTCCATCAGGAACTGGGGCTCACCGTCCTGCTGATCACCCACGACATTAATATGATCAGACCGCTTGTTGACCGGCTGGTCCTGCTGAAGACGCGCTTGTTCGCGGCCGGGCCGCCGGACGACGTGCTCAAGCCGGACGTGCTCAGCCAGGTCTACGGGAAGGATCTGGTCATTACGGAGAAGGATCTGATCATCGTCGAGGACTACCACCACCACCGCTAGCAGGATGCTGAAACAGGCCCCCAACTTTGTTCTCACCACCAGCACCCGTTGCACCAAGGCTGGCAACGGGTACCCGATGAGGCCAGGCAATGGGTACCCGTCGAACCGCTCAACGTACTGTCCACCCGTTGCATCAAAAAGGGCAACGGGTCCCCGGTACGCCTCGGGACTCTCGCTCCCTGCGGCCTCGTTGGCTGGCCTGTTTGAGCATCCTGATCGGAGAGAGCCGAGATGATCGAGATGCTCGCATACGATTTCATGCAGCGCTCGCTCTTGGCTGCAGCGTTGGTCGGCGCCATGTGCTCCGTGATCGGCGTGTTCGTCGTCCTCCGCGGGCTGGCCTTCGTGGGGGCCGGGACGGCGCACGCGGCCTTTGCGGGGGTGGCGCTGGCCTACTTGGTTGGGCTTCCGCCCCTCCCGTTGGCGATCGGGTTTGGGTTGGCCACGGTCTGGGTGACGGGGGTGATGGAGGAGAAGGGCCGGATGAAACTGGATGTCTCGATCGGGATTCTCTACACCGCGACGATGGCGCTCGCCATCCTCTTCATCGGGCTCATGAAAGGCTATAACGCCGAGGTCTACGGCTACCTCTTCGGGAGCGTACTGTCCGTTACGCCGGACGAATTGGGTATCATCCTGGCCTTGAGTCTCCTGGTGTTGGGCGCCATCCTCGCCTTTTCGAAGGAGCTGTATTTCATCGCCTTCGACCAGGAGATGGCCGAAGCCTCGGGGGTGCCGGCCCGGCGGATCTTTTACCTGTTGCTCACGCTGGTTGCGCTCACGGTGGTGGTGTCCCTGAAAACGGTGGGGGCCATTCTCGTCTTCGCCATGGTGTTGATTCCGGCCTCCACGGCCTACCAACTCACCCACAGCCTCTCCCACATGACGGCCTATTCGGTGTGCATCGGGATCGTCTGCGCGACCGGCGGGGTGATGCTCTCCTACCTCTGGGACCTGCCTGCCAGCCCCGCGATCGTGCTCCTGGCCACGACGATTTTCTTTCTCTCTGTCCTTCTCTCGCCCAAGCGGCTCAGGCGCGCCGGCTTGGCAGCTTCGTAAACGAGATTGGTTTCAACTCAGAGGACAATCTGGCCGGTATGACAGGATGGGAAGCCATCTCGCTGACGGAACTGCCGTTGGGTCTGCAAGGTCGTATTTTTCGCAGCCCGATGCCGTTTGGAGATTTTGATCCGCAGGGGTCGGCGTTGAACGCTTTCAAGAAGCAGGCGGTGTCCGTGGTCGTGGTGCTGGCCGGCGAGGAGGAATGTGTGCGGAAAGCGAGGCGAGACCTTCGAGCGCTCTATGCGCAGGAAGGCTTCGGCGTGATCCATGTCCCTATCCTTGATTTTGCTGCGCCTGCGAAGGCCCGTCTCGAACACGCCCTCTCGGCAACGATTGGACACGCCCAAGCCGGCCGCCATGTGGCCATTCACTGTCATGCAGGGATCGGCCGCACAGGCATGTTTGCCGCTTGTCTTGCCAAGAGGGTTCTCGGCCTCTCGGGCAGGCAGGCGATCGAATGGGTGAGACAACTGATCCCGGGAGCGGTGGAGACGACTGAACAGGAACAATTTGTTCT
>JAHFEU010000037.1:14130-17498 GCA_023248295.1 Nitrospirota bacterium
CGCGCCTGCCTCGCGCGCGCCCACACCATGCCGGTCTGTTCGTTCGCGCTGAAGCCCAGCTCTTCCGAGCAAATGCCGTCAGCCAATCTTCCGGATCAGTTTCTTCTTCAAGGCCAGGCCCAGCAGCTCTACGACGTTGCGGGCATCCAGCCTTCTCAGGAGATTCGTCCAGTAGCCTTTCACAGTCAGCGGACTGATCTTGAGCTGGGCCGCGATCTCGTAACTCCGAAGGCCGGTCGCGATTAACCTGAGCACCTGGAGTTCGCGGGCAGTTGCCCTCGACCCCTTGAGTACTCGTTTCTTGGTGGCCTTCCTAGCCTTGTTCCGCAAGGTGGTCACTCCAAATCGGGCCTGTTTCGCTCTTGCCCACACCATGCCGGTCTGTTCGTTCGCGCTGAAGCCCAGCTTCTCGTAGAAAGCCTGCTTGTCGCGGGTGCAGAGCCAGAACAGCTCGACCCGCTTCAGGTCGGGATGGTGCAGAATGCGCTCCATGATCTGGGTCCCGATGTCCTGGCCCTGATAGGCCGGATCCACGATCACGTCCCAGATCGAAGCCCGGTACACGTAATCGGTCAAGACCCGCCCGAATCCGATCAAGCGCTCCCCCTCCCAGGCCGACAGCGCAAGGTCCGTGTTTTCCAGCATCCGGCGCGTCTCTTCCGCCGTCCGCCCCTTAGCCCAAGGCGCCCGCTCATAGAGTTGGACCAGGTGAGCGGGGTCAAAATCCTTTCGTTCTGAGAACCTGATCATGGTCTTGAGCGCGGCGGTTGCTTTGTATTAGAGTACAGCCATAGCTCATCGCGAATAGCTCAGAGCTTGAAGCGACAAGCTGCTCGCTCTTGAATGAGGGTTGATTGATGCACACGCAGGTCCGGACCTGTCCCTTCTGTGGACGTCTGATGTGGGTCAAGGAAGAGCACGTGGACTATCCTGATGAGAACACGATCCGCTACAAATGCCCCCACTGTCAGCAAACCGTCCAGTTCAAGCTGGTCACGCAGGGCTCCAACGCCGCCGGCCCCAAGATGGGCCACTAACAGGCTGCTGAAAATCCCATCCAGCGGCGGTCTCGTTGTTTATTACTTTCACCGTACCCACCCTTATGTAGCGGGTGGCGCCGACCTGGGGCCCGACCGCCCGCAGCGGGGTCCCTACACCGGGCGGGGTGCGAGGCCGGTCGGGCTGGTCGGCGACAGGACCCGCATCACAACCCCTTCCCTGCCCCCTCCAGTTCCGGTTGGTTCCCCGGTAAGATCCGATTGAGCGTCGCTCGGTATTCACTCATCCGTTTTTCCTCCGCCGGTGCCACCGCGATCTCCTTCTCCCGATGCATGAGGTCCAGATGATCCAACACCGTGAGCAGCGGCTGGATGGCGCCTAACAGCCGTCCTCCCTCGAAGGCCTCCAGTGATTCGAGGAACAGCTCATTGAACCGGCGGAACACGGAGGCGCCCCCCTGCGTGCGGAATCGAAACACCGTCTGCTCATAGGCCGCCACCGCCTCCGGCGCCGGCCTGATTCCTCCCGGCATCACAGAAAGCAGAACAACCGCCGGCAACTTTGCGCTATAGGCCCTGAGCGCCGACACCAGGCTGCCGATCACGTCGAGCACCTCACTTATCTGCACAGTCTTGGCCCTTCAGGTCGCTGACACATACCTGCCCCGCTCCCGTCTGTCAAGGGTCTCTCCCGATGGAGCCGCGCGCCTTCCGGCTCGCCGCAGCCTGCACGGCGTCGTAGACCGCCTCCGTGTCCGATGGTCGTGGCGCGGTCCATTCCAGATATTTGCCGGTGGCGGGATGCAAGAATCCCAGCGTCCGCGCGTGGAGCATGACGTGCGGGATCGTGACCCCTTCAAGCTCTCGCACCTTTGGTCCTCCGTAGGTCACATCGCCCAGCACGGGGTGACCGAGAGCCGCCAAATGCACCCGGATCTGATGCGTGCGGCCGGTCCGAGGGAAGACCTCGACCAGTGTCGCCAGCTTGCCGAGCCGCTCGGCCACCCGATAGGCCGTCGCCGCACCTTTCGGCCTGGCGGTGCGAGCCGAGAATTTTTTTCGCTCCTTCACATCCCGCCCAATGGCGAGCTCGATAACCCCTTCCGGCTTTTTCACGGCCCCCCACACCAGCGCCTCATAGGTTCGGGAGAGACTGTGCTGCTTGAACTGCGCGGCGAGCGCGCGGTGAGCCTGATCGGTCTTGGCCACGACCATCACGCCCGATGTCTCCTTATCAAGCCGGTGGACCAGCCCCGGCCGTTCCTTGCCGCCGATAGATGACAATGAGCCCCCGGCGGTCTCAAAATGGTACAGCAGCGCATTGACAAGCGTGCCGGACCAGTGCCCCGGGGCCGGGTGGACGACCAAGCCGGACGGCTTGTTCAGCACCAACAGAGCCTCGTCCTCATAGAGGACATTGAGCGGGATCGGCTCAGGTTTCAGCTCGAGCGGCTGAGGCCGAGGGATCTCCAGCACGATCCGGTCGCCGGGTTTCACCTTTTGGCTGGGCTTGACGGCACGGCCGTTAATCCGGATTTGACCTTCTTCGATCAGCCGTTGGAGTGCCGAGCGAGAGAGCACCGGCTCGCGGCTGGCAAGGAAGATATCGAGCCGCTTGGGCGATTCGCCAGACGTGACGAGAAGCTCAGTTCTTTCTTCTGCCTGATTCCTCAATCAAGCCGCTTTCCTTTTTTCTTCGTGGGGGCTTAGCGCGCACTCTTCGCGCGAGCCGGGAATCGTGAAAAAAGCATACTCCCTAGTTCTCAAAAAATCGATGGCCGACTGTCCGGCGGATGTAGCAGAGGCCAAAGTGAGAAGGCCAGGCTTGCGCGGCTAGGGGCGAAGCTCTAGAATTCCCAAGCAAGATTCGGAGGCCGGCACGAGAGGAGGAGGTGTGCCATGATCAGTAAGAGCTTTGTGAGGAGAGTGATGTTCGCGACGATGATCGTGCTGGCTTGCGGGAGCCTCCCCGCCTGCGGCAAACAACCGGACGCTGCAACCGGAATTCCTCCAGAGACCGTCGCCGACTATCTGCACGCCGTGGTCGAAGCCGACCGGACGTTCTATACGATTCAGGTCGTAGAACGGCTGCAGAAGAGGGGCAAGATGGTGGCGTCGGAGGACTGGCGCATCTCCCACACCTTGCCTTTGCCGGCTCAGTTCTTGATGGAGTCCAGCGAGCTGGCTGCGAAGACCGGGACCAAGGCACGGTACCGCCTCATCGGCCTCTGGCCGATCAACCCCCAGAACGGGCCTGCGACTGAATTCGAACGGAAAGGTCTCGAGGATGTCAAGATGAACCCGGAACGTCGGCACAGTGGAATTGTCACGATGGGAGGGGAGCGGTCTTTCCAAGCGGTCTATGCCGAC
>JAHFEU010000149.1 GCA_023248295.1 Nitrospirota bacterium
TCCACCAGGTCTGTCTTGAGGTTCTGGGCCATACAGCCCAGCACGCCGACCACGAGGTTGCGCTGCCGCTTGATCGCCTTGAGGTCGGCGAGATGCCCGTACACCTTGTTATGCGCGTGCTCCCGGATGGCGCAAGTGTTCATGAGAATCACGTCGGCGCGCTCGCGATCTTCGGTAAAGGTGAACCCCTCGGCTTTGAGCAGCGAGCGCACCAGTTCGGTGTCGTACGCATTCATCTGACACCCGAAGGTCTCGATATGGACTCGGTATGGGGAGACCGGCTTCTCCATACCCCGCCTACTTCTCCTCTTTCATGTTTCCGCGCCGCTCCATGATCCAGGTCTTTGTGCCGTCACTGCAAGACAATGTTCCATCCGGCTTCAGCTCGCCGGTCACCGTGTGCCAGGTTCCGTCAGTCATCCACTGCCTGGCGGTGAACCGTTTCCCCTCTGACGACGTCATCCGGAACACCGGATCCCCGTTCTCAACGGCGGCGATGCGCGGCCGCGCCGCGACCCCGAACGGTTCCTGGAGATGAATGTCGTAGCCAAGCTGCGGGCTGCCCCACGTGCCGTCGAACGGCCCTTGTAGAGGGATGGCAGGCCCAGCCGCGCAGCCCATCGCCAGCGCCATCAAATAGGCGCCAGCCATTCCCAGTAATGGCCCTACGAAGGTGGGGGCTTTTTTCAGCATGCTGCGAGCTGTCCGACCGCGAGCCCGTCCATGGCGCCGGTCACAACCACATCGTGGACCGTGTTGGCAAGGTCCGACGAAGTCGCGAGTCCGACTCGAACGAAGTTGCCCGTCAACCCTGTCCAGAGACCATCGGAGTCTCTGGACTCGAAAAGCACCTTCACGGTCCGGCCGATCTGCCCCTGGTAAAAAGCCAACCGTTTCGCGCGGGAGAGTTGCGCGAGGGTCCTACTTCGGGCCTTCACCGCCGCCGGACGAGGGGCGTTTCCCATCCGCGCTGCGGCGGTGCCCGGCCGGCTCGAAAAACTGAAGACATGGAAATAGCCGAAGGGGAGTTCGGCCGCCAACGACAGAGTATTGGCGAACTGCCGCTCCCCCTCCCCCGGGAATCCGACCATCAGATCCGTCCCGAGTCCGAGGTTCGGAATGCGGTGGGCCGCCTTCTCGATGAAGGCGGCGTAGTCCCGGACGCTGTACCGTCGGCGCATGACCCGCAAGATCTCATCGTCTCCGCTCTGGAGTGGGACATGCAGATACCGGCACAATTTCTGAGAGTCGGCCATATGGTCGAGCAGCGCGTCCGGGATGGTCGTCGGCTCGATGGACGAAATTCGGATGCGCTCCACTCCGGCGATCCGTTCCAAGCGGTGGATCAGATCCAGCAGCGAGAGCCCGCCGGACGCGTACCGCCCGACGTTGACCCCGGTCAGCACCAGCTCGCGGTGTCCCCGCGAGGCCAATTCCTCAGCCTCCCGGAGCACGTCCTCGGGCCGGCGGCTCCGCTCGTGCCCCCGCGCAAACGGGATGATGCAGAAGGAGCACATGAAATCGCAGCCGTCCTGGACCTTGAGATTGGCGCGCGTGGACTGGTAGTCGCCCGCTCCGGCCAGGACGAAGTCTTCCCGATCGATCTTCCGCGTGTGCATAACCTGTGGCGCCGGCTGCTTGCGCAGCGCGCGCGGCGCGGGAAGGTAGTCGGGGAGACTCATCTTGTACTGGGCACCCACGATCAAATCGAGGCCGGGCACGTGACGAAGCGCCTCGGCGCCGGTTTGGGCGTAGCACCCGGTGACGGCCACGAATGCGTGAGGTGAATGCCGCAGCGTCCGTCGGACAAGATGCCGGCAGTCGGTCTCCGCGTGCTCCGTGACAGAGCAGGTGTTCAAGACGAGGAGATCGGTCGGCTGTCCGAACTCCACCAGATGATAGCCGTCCCTCCTCAAACGGTCCGCGAGCAGGGCGGTTTCGGCCTGGTTCAGACGGCATCCGATGGTATGGAGTGAGGCTCTGGGTTGCGCGGCTTGCATCGTGGCGACATTATAGGAGAGGTCTGTGCACACGGCAAGAGGCGTGCGATACGGTTGTTGACGGAGCCGGCCCTCCTTGTGTTAAGATTTTTCCCTATGATGAAACGACTGCGAGAGGCGCTACTCCTCGCTGTGATTGGCCTGGCGCTCGTCATTCCTCGCTCTGGCTGGGCCAAGGAAGGCCTTCCTGCCGAACCTGACGAGAACCTGAAGGTGGATGAACTGTACGACCATGAGGCGCGGCTGTATCTTCAACTGTTTTCCCTGAAGGGCGACGGTGTCGTGGATTACGTCACCGGCCGCTCCGTGCTGGAACATACGCGGAGCAATTATGGGAATCCGGTCTACTACACCGAGCCCTACCCCCTGTTCTATTGGTGGAACCATACGATGTGGAACGACCCGGAGCGGGATGGGGTGAACGGGAACGAGAAGGTGTATCAGGAGAACATCGATTTCGATCGGTCCCGCTACAAGCCCTGCCTCTTCAACGGCCAGCCCTGCTGACGTCCCCGTTTGTTTCCGTCTCTCAGGTCTTCATCCACGTGATTTGCCGCTTGGGTTATCGGTCCAGCGCTTGACCCACGGCAGCAGGGCGAAGGCCGGCATGGCGAGCACGCAGGTCAGCGTGAAATACGAGGCATAACCGAGCTGCTCCGCGGCGAACCCGGAGAAACCTCCGGCCACGACCCGCGTCAGTCCGAACATCGCGCTGAGCAGGGCATACTGCGTCGCGGGGTGGGATTTACTGCAGAGGCTCATCAGGAACGCCAGAAAGGGCGAGGTGCCCAGGCCTCCGCAGAACGACTCCACCAGCGACGCGGTATACATCATGGGCGTGGACGGTGGGACGGCGGCGGCTGCAGCATAGACGAGGTTGGAGCCGGCCTGGAACACCCCCAGCACCCACAAGGCGCGGAAAATGCCCCATCTCTCCGTCAGCAGGCCGCCGAGCAGAGCCCCGGCGATGGTACTGATCGCCCCGACCGTTCCGGGCACCATCCCGATCTCGACCGGCGTGAACGCCCGGTCCACCCAAAAGGGCTTGATCATCGGTCCCAGCGCCATGTCGCCCAGCTTGAAGGTCAGGATGAACAGCGCCACGCCGGTGAAGCCCGGCCTTGCGAGAAAATGGTGAAGCGGCGCGATGACTGCTTGTGCCAGCCGGCTGGGGCCTGGTTCCACGAGGTCGCCCCGTGGGAATGCAAGGGGGCTCCGGCGACAGATCACGGCTGACAGGGCCAGCACAGCCGCCGCAGTCATCAAGGCCCAGGTCCATCCGATGAGTCCGCCCAGCGCGACGAACAGCCCGCCGGCCACGATCAGCGCCACTCGGTAGGCAGTCACGCGCACCCCGTTGCCGGATCCCAGTTCATGTTTATCCAGCAGCGTGATCGTATAGGCGTCAATGGCAATATCTTGGGTCGCCGAGAGAAGGGCCAGCATCAGGAGCAGCATCCACCAGGACACGCCGATGTGACTCGGGTCCAGGAACAGCACGCCCAGCAACCCGAGGGCCAGCACCGCTTGGCACCAGACGATCCAGGTCCGGTATTGTCCCCACAGGTCCACGGCGGGAGCCCAAATCCATTTCAGCATCCAGGCCAAACCGACGACGTTCAGCAGGCCAAGCTGGGCCAGGCTGACGCCATGGATGCGGAAATAGACCGGAAAGGTGTCAATGAGCAGACCGAAAGGGAACCCTTCGGCGAAGTACAGCACCGCCACCCAGAAGAGTTTCGCGCGGGTGGTCATGAACCTGGATGCAGGGTAGGACCGGCCGTCTTCAGGAAAAGAGGGAGGCTGTCGGTACGACGAGTACGACGGCCAGTCATGCCGGCAGTTTTCGCTGCAGATACAGAATGAACAGCATGAGGACCGGCAACGGGGCGAAGAGGAACGGAACCAGCCAGATCCAGACGTTTTTTGCGCGCACCCGCGCCTGGTCAATCATCCACACGAAGACCCAAATGACCAGCCCGGTGTAGTTCAAGGTGATCCAGCGCGTCGTGTGGATCTTCAGATTACTTGAGGCGGCCCCGGGACTCTGTAGCAGAAACCACGCGAGTAGGATCGCGAAGGCGGCGAGTAGCCCGATGACGATCCGTTTGCTCCACACGTACATGTCAGCCTCCCTCTTCCGGTTCGGTGCATCGCGCCGCGGTGGGCGGGTGAGACGGAAGATAGGCGACACGCGTCGAATTGTCAAACAACCGGCGCCAACCGATGCATCAGAGGGATTCTTGACTCGTTCTGACGGCCGGTCCATGATGCGCTGGCGACGGGCATCGCCATATCGAAGAAGCGAGGGGACTAGCCCGGATTGTTCATGACGGTTCGTCGCGTCCACCCCTTGCATTCCTAGGAGCAAGGGGTACCCGGCAGTCGCGCGCGGGGGGGACCCGTTGCTCTTCTCGTTGCAATGGGTCAGGGAGGAGCCGCGAGGGACCGAGGCGTACTGGAACCAGTACGGTGAGGGACTGAGCGGCGAGCCCGCCCGCGTGCCCGCTGTCCAGAGCGCGGGCAGGCTGGTCGCAGCAGCGAATGGGCGATTGCAGCAGAAGCGCTCATGAATAATCCGGGCTTGGGGGAACGATGAGCAATACAAGTCTGGCGCTCGTGGTGGTGCTGCTGGCGGCCTGTGCCGGGCTGGCGGGGACAAACCCGACGACGCAGGACTATGAGGCGTTCTTGGGAGCATCGCTGAGCCGGGCGCTTGATCAGATGGATCAGACTGAGACGATGCGTGACCGGGAAGTGCTCCGTCATCTGCTTCGGACCAAAGGCCAACAGGTCATTGACGGCCTGATTCGTTCGAACACCGTGCGACGCAATTACGGGCTCTTCAGCATCTTTGACACGAATGTCGTGGATGTCCGCGTGCGTGTGGTGGGGATAGGAAGCACCTTCGTCCCGATCGAGGATGTGGAGGCGATCACCAGAAAGGTGGGACAACTCATGCTCTGACGAGACTGCCCCGATGTCCCCCTAAAAACATCATCCACTTGTTGATAACTCCAGCCGGACTGCCTCTCCGACCGCTCCAATGGCCCGATTTTGAATTTCACAGGTTGTTCCGGATTATCCACAATATGTTGTATATTTCTCTCTTGACAAACCCCAGATTTAGTCCTATAGTGCCCCCCGCTTTTTCCTTCCGGCTTACTAGTTGTCTGGCGATGAAGAGGGAACGTGATGGCCGTCCCTGGTTTTCACAAGCTCCCGGATAGCAAGCCTGACAACCAGTTTTCACTCGAAAATTCAATGGCATAAGTGGATGCCTCGTTCCACTCGGCATCCGCTTTTTCTTTGTGTGCCTGGGTGTCACTGCGCCATAGCCGGAGCGGAAGTTCCGGACTGCTGAACAGCGAAGGAGGGTTGACGTGAGGATCGAGCGCCGATTTACGCGGAAGGGCAAGAGCCCCTATCAGGGCATTCAATTCGTGAAGCGTTCCTCGGAGATCAAAAACCCCGACGGCTCGACCGTCTTCAAATTGGACGACATCGATGTCCCGGACCGTTGGAGCCAGCTCGCGGTGGATATCCTCGCACAGAAATATTTTCGCAAGGCGGGCATCCTCCAGGTCGGCACGGACGGGACAGTCCTCACCGGACCGGACGGCAAGCCGGTGCTGGGGGCCGAACGCGACGCGCGTCAGGTCTTTCACCGGATGGCCGGCTGCTGGAGCAACTGGGGCAAGAAATTCGGTTATTTCACCACGAAGGAAGACGCATCGGCGTTCTACGACGAAGTCTGCCATATGCTGGCCCGTCAGATGGTGGCGCCGAACTCGCCGCAGTGGTTCAACACCGGCCTCTTCTACGCGTATGGTCTGACCGGGCCGGCTCAGGGACATTACTACGTCGATCCTGTTTCCGGCGAGGTCGTCCGGGCGAAGAATGCGTTCGAGCGCCC
>JAHFEU010000001.1:0-31248 GCA_023248295.1 Nitrospirota bacterium
CGAGGGAGCACCTTCTGAGCGTGCGCACTCTGCGAGCACTGGGGATTGACCAGGCCGCCCTTTTCCGCCCTGTGCCAGCCGAGGCCACCGCTCCGGACTGCCGTGGTAGGGGTGCCGCGGGAGGCGCGGAAGCGAAGAGCGCATGGCCACGTCCTCATCTTGGTGGCCAGTGCATCTGCCGTCCGCCGAGAACGTGCCTTCCCCGCTCAGGCAAGACCCGCCAGCAACCGTCTCGCGCCCACCAGCGCCAGCACGTCGTTGGCCCCGTCCTCGATGAGCGAGGCGCGCGCGTCGCGGTAGAGCTTCTCGATGAGACATTCGCGGCTGAGCCCCTTCCATCCGAAGAGTTGCAGGGTGGTATCTGTACCTCCAAGCAGGCCTGGGTACAGTAAGTTCTGGCCGTAATGGCATACTCCAGTGGTGGTATTGTCCAACCCCCCTAGGTGCTGCCCCTCCTGACCAGTTCCTCATCCTCGGGGCCGCCAGACCACCACATGATTTGGGCTTCCATAGCGTCCTGCGAGGGGAACCGCGAGCGGTCATAGCAGCCCAGTGGCAGTACCACTGTTGCTACGGAGCATCGGTTGCAGAAGCTGCACGGATTGGATGGCTCGTTAATCCCCTGCTTGAAGAGGCTCAGGAGGTTCGGATTGGCGAGCAGCGGCCGCGCCATTCCCACCATATCGCATTGCCCCGTTCTCAACACCTCCTCGATGGTGTCTTGACGCTGGAAGCCGCCGTTGGCGATCACGGGTAGGCCGACGACCTGCTTGAAGGTGCGGGCATAGTCGGCGTTGACCGCCGGCTTGTACCCCCACCCGAGCCCGAAGATTCCGCGAACGACAGTTCGGGGCAGCGCGTTGAGCAGCATGGCCCGAACGTTGGCCTTTGCGCTCAGGTGGCGGGTCGCGTTGGCATAGAGCCGGAACTCGTCAATGGGCCATGCACCGGGGCTTTCTGTCGGATTGATGAAACCGAACCCACTGCTGATGTGGAGGTAGTCGATGCCCAGCTTGGCCAGCTCCTGGCCGTAGTAAAGAGTTTCATTGAGCCCATTGCCCATGAAGTAGTGCCGCAGCGGAAACACCACTGGCCACCGGAAGTTCACCGGAAGGTAATTGAAATCAACAGCGGACAGGCGGATGCCGAACAGGAAGTCGTTTCCGACTGTCTGTCGCACTGCCCGGACGATTTCACGGAGAAACTGAAAGCGCTTTTCGACCGATCCACCGTACGCGTCGGTCCGGCGGTTTGTTGCCGGGTTCAGGAACTGGTGGATGAGGTAGCCTTTAGACGCAGTGATCTCCAGGCCATCGCAGCCCGCTTCGCGCACCCGTCTCGCCCCAGCCGCAAAGTTCTGGACCGTCTGCTGAATTTCTTCAGTTGTCATCGCGCTGCTGCGGTTGCCGTAGCCGAACACCAAGTCGAACCCGGAAGAGGCCGACTTCGAGTCCTCGACCTGCGGTAACAGGCTGGTCTGAGTGTGGTAGCCGTGGTCGCCCAACTGGATGATGTACTTGCATCCGAGCGCCTGGACGGCCTGGACTGCCTCACGGATGGGCTTCACAAAGCGGTCCTGGGACAGTTTCGGATACTCCAACGGCGACCATCGGCGTTCGTCCACGGTGATCGTGGCCGAGATGATCCCCGCGACACCCTGCTCGGCGAAGCGCTTCTCGAAACGTTTCCATGCGGGGTTCACGGTCCCGTCGTAATAGCAGGTCCTGCCGCCGATGGATGACCGCAGAATGCGGTTCTTGAACGTCACGTTCTTGATCGAGAAAGGCTCGAAAATCATGAGGGTCCTCCTACCCTGCAGGCGGACACGAGTAGTAGCAGGCAGACTGCCGTCATTACCTCGAAAAAAAATCTAACAATTTTGCCGATACCTTCTCGGCTTCTTCGGCTTGAACCCAGTGTCCACTGTCTGGAAAGTAATGCACAGATTGAGCTCCAAAGCGGGCTGCAAATTTCTTTGGAATGTACGGATCGTGCTCTCCCCATAGCACGCACGTGGGAACGCGAGCGGTGAGTTTCAAGAGCTCATCCTCCCAGCCTTTGAAATTTTCGGGATCGGTCGTGCGGTAGAGCCGTAAAATCATTCGTTGCATCGCCGGACTAATCAGGGCAAAAATGTCATGTATTTGCTTCACGGTCAGTTTGCGAGAGCCGCGTTTCATTTCCAGAGTAAATACCCATCGCTTCATCAACCGCCAACTGAGTTCGCCTAGAACCGGGGTGCGCCACACCCTGGCCCAGAAGTGCCAGCGATAATCAGAGAAGAACGGCGTATTCATAATCGCCAGGTGCTTGACTTTCGCAGGATGCTTGACGGCCCAGGCCAGTCCGAAAGGGCCGCCGAAATCATGCACGACCAGGTTCAGCGGTTCATGGATGCCAATGGCGTTCACCAAACCATCCACGAAACGAGCCATGTTATCCAACGAACAATCGAAGTCTTCCGGGGCCGTTGAGCGACCGAAGCCAGGGAGGTCTGGAGCCAGGCATCGATAATGGTTTTTCAGGCGGGAGATGACACCAGACCACACATCCGACGAGTCGGCAACGCCATGTAAAAACAAAGTTGGTGTCCCCGAGCCTTGATCCACCAAGTAGACGTTCACGTTCCGAACGGTTAGTGCCATAGTTGAGGCCCTCGCAGCGTCGAAAGCATTATGCACGCGGAATCAGATCAGGTGAATCCGGTTGATCAGTCTCTTCCAACCTCATCAGGGCGTTGTTCAATTTCCCACTGCACTCCATATGGATCGATAAAATAAAAAAACGTAATGCTTCCAGCAATTCGGCACATGTTTTCCTTTTCTTCCTTATTTCCTTCTAGCTGAGGATCAAAAAATCTGAATTGCTGAGGCGTGATGCTATCAAGCTGATAGGGCCTATATTCGGCAGACTGATTGATCATTTGCACGCCCTTACGTCCCTTGAGGTGCTCAAAGGCTTCCACAACATTGTCGACACGAAGACAAATATGCCGAGGACCGCCCCTATCATTGGTTCTGAAGTAGTGAACACTCTCTTTCCCTTTAGGAAAGTGATATTGCATCAACTCCAAAACAATGGGCGTTGGACAGGGCAACGCCAGGAATCTGATCGTTACCTCTACTTCATCAGGCTTGGATAAGAAACCAGCAGCCTTGGCAAAACCAATATTCTTGAAATGTGGAACTTCTTGTACCGGAATCGCCCCGAGGCTATCTTGGTAAAACTGGGTAGCCTTATGGATGTCATCCACTACAATATTGATATGCCCCAAGCCCTTTAACTTAATCATTTTTCATCTCCTGTCCCATGACGAGTCATTCCGCCAAAAAAGATATTACACTATCATCAAATATAATACGGAGGTCTTGTCAAGAGGTGTGTAAATGGAATCAGGCGGCGACCTCCTTCTGAGGAAAAAAAACGGGGACATTCACCATTTTCTGTTTTTTACCCCGGCGGCTAGTGCATGGGCCGGCCGCTGAGCTTATTCACCCTTCCGAAATTCTCTGGCGCCATGCAGAACGCCTAGTACTGCAACCTCATTTCCGTAGATTTCATAGAACAGCCTGTAGCTGTGAATCAATAGTTCATGGACTTTGGGATCTGCGAGTTCGGGAACCACGCGGCCACGCTCGGATAGTGTGCTGAGGCTTTCGGCTTTACTACGGATTTCTTCGAGGAAGGCCAGGGCAGAGGCAGGAGAGTCGTTCGCGATATAGGCTACTATCTCATCGAGGTCGGTTCGCGCACCAGGCGTCCAGATTACTTCGCGCCGCTTTGCCACTTTTTCCTGAGCTCGCGCATGACGTCCTCGTGTTTCAACTTCTTTCCCTGTGCGAATTCTTGCCTGCCGCGCTCTACCGTTTGCAACAGGTAGAGGCGATACTGAACTTCGTCCAGCGTGCAATCTTCTGGAAGCTTGTCGAGCAGCTCAATGACGGCCTGCTTAGTGGTCATGTTTGATCTCCCTCTATCAGGCCCAATTATGTCGCCTGTTCAGGAACCTGTCAACGTCGCTCCTCACCCCGGGGGCCAGTGCATGGGGCGGCCGCCGAGGACGTGGAGGTGGAGGTGAAAGACGGTCTGGCCCCCGTGCTTGCCGGTGTTGAGCACCAGCCGGTAGCCGGAGTCCGCGATACCCTTTTGCCTGGCGACCGCCGCGCCGGTCAGCAGCAGGTGCCCCAGGAAGCCGGCATCCGCCGCGTTCAGCTCGGCGACCGACTGCACGTGCCGCTTCGGCACGACAAGCACATGGACCGGCGCCTGGGGATTGGTGTCTTCGAAGGCGACGGTACGATCGTCTTCATGGATGAGCTTGGAGGGAATCTTCTTCTCGGCGATCTTGCAGAAGATGCAGTCACTCATTTGTGCCTCCCCCGTCGGTCCTGACCGTGTCGCCGCGGGCGCCCGCTTCTTTTCTCCCTGCCCACCGCTTTCTGGTGACTGGCCCGCCGTTCGGGCCCCCTTCTTTCCTTGCCGCTTCGACGCTCCTGGTCGCCTCGTTCCATGATCTGCCCCTCCGCTGTCCCGGTGCGTTGCGTGCGAAGGCCGGGTTTCCCGAACCTCCGCGCCAGCTCCTGATAGATCTCTTGGGGCTCGATCTCCTGATAGCCCAGAACCAGGAGAGTGTGGAACAGGAGATCGGCCGCCTCGTAGATGATCTCTTCGCGCTTGCCACCCTTGGCGGCCAGCGCGACCTCTCCTGCCTCCTCCACCACCTTCTTGAGAACCTTGTCGGCGCCTCCCCGCAGTAGTGAGGAAACATAGGAATCGGGTTTGGGCGATCGCTTACGATCTTGCACCGTCTGATACAGCCGCTCCAGGATCCCGCCGAAGGCATCGTGTGTCTTGTGCTCGTCAGTCTTCCCGTCGGACTGCAGGCGAGTGAAGAAGCAAGCCTTCTCCCCCGTGTGGCAGGTGGGGCCGACCGGCTCGGCCTTGACCAGGACGGTGTCCCCGTCGCAGTCCACGAACAGATCCTTCAGGACCAACCTATGTCCGGAGGTCTCCCCTTTCTCCCAGAGCCTGTTCCGCGAACGGCTCCAGAAATGGACGGACTTGGTCTCCAGCGTCTTCTTGAGGGCGTCGGCATTCATGAAACCGAGCATGAGCACGGTCCCGTCCCGCCAATCCTGTACGACAGCCGGGATGAGACCTTGCTCATCGAACACGAGCTGACTGAAGTCTTTCATGATCGTCTCACTCGCCCCCCAGCCTCACGGCGATGCCGCGCTTGCGTAAGTATGCCTTGGCCTCGGGAATCGTGTGGGTGCGGTAGTGGAAGAGAGACGCCACCAACACGGCATCTGCGCCGCCATGGGTGAACCCCTCGTACAGGTGCTCCAGCGTCCCGGCCCCGCCCGAGGCAATCACGGGGACGGAGACGGCCTCGGACACGGCCGCCGTGAGGTCCAGATCATAGCCGTTGAGGGTGCCGTCTTGGTCCATGCTGGTGAGGAGAATCTCACCGGCTCCGTAGCCCTCCATCTTGCGCGCCCATTCCACCGCATCCAGCCCTGCCGACCTTCGCCCCCCGTGGGTAAAGACCTCCCACCCGGCAGCGGGAGCCTGGCGCCGTTTGGCGGAATTCAGACGGCGCGTCGCACCAGTGACACGACGCTTCGCGTCATTCGCACGACGCTTTACACCAATGACACGACGCTTTGCGTCGATGGCCACCACGATGCACTGGGTGCCGAACCGCTCCGCCGCGGTCTTCACAAAGTCCGGCTGCTCGACCGCCGCCGTGTTGATACTGACTTTGTCCGCTCCGGCTGTCAATAAGGTGCGGATGTCCTCCAGGGTCCCCACGCCGCCCCCCACGGTCAGCGGCATGAACACCTGCTCCGCGGTCCTCGTCACGACATCCAGGATCGTCTTCCGGTTTTCGTGCGACGCCGTGATGTCCAGAAAACAGAGCTCGTCCGCGCCGTCCCGGTCATACGCCTTGGCGATCTCGACCGGATCGCCCGCGTCGCGCAGGTTCACGAAGGACACGCCTTTCACCACGCGGCCATCCTTCACGTCCAGGCAAGGAATGATGCGTTTGGTCAACATGACGGATGTTGAAAAAGGCCTCCAGCTTCGTCCTCGCTCACCGCGGCCTCGCCGCGCGTCCCTGTTGAACGTCCTGGGAGCACGAGGGGCGAGGCGCGAGGCTTGAAGGAGTATACCGTTCCGGCCCAGTGGTGGGAAGTGGCTAGCCGGCTACCGCCGCCAGGGCAGCCTTGAGGTCCAATTTCCCGTCATAGAGCGCCTTGCCCACGATGACTCCCTCGATGCGCGGGTCGAGCGCCTGGATGGCCCGGATGTCCTCGATCCCCGTGATGCCGCCGGACGCGATCACCGGCACGGGCGAGTCCTGCACGAAGACTTTCAGGGACGAGAGATTCGGTCCTTCCAACATGCCGTCTCGGGAGATATCGGTGTAGATCACGCCGGCCAACGGCAGGCCCGCAAGCGTCTTGACCAAGTCTCGAGCCGAGGTGTCCGACACGGCCGTCCAGCCCTTCACCGCCACCTTCCCGTTCTTGGCATCAATGCCGACCAGGATACGCTCCGGGAACAGCTCGCAGGCCCCTTCCAGCACAGAGCGATCCTGGAGCACGGCGGTGCCCATCACGACCCGCTTCGCCCCGCATCCGAGATACGTCCTTACCGTATCGAGGGTCCGGACCCCGCCCCCGACCTGGACCGGGACCGACACCGCATTCAGGATCGCTTCGATCTGGGCAAGGTTCGCCGGCCGGCCTTCGATCGCCCCGTTCAGGTCCACGACGTGGAGCAGCGGGGCGCCCAGCCGCTCCCAGTGCAACGCCACCGCCGCAGGATCATCGGAATAGATCGTCTCCCGGCGCATGTCTCCCTGCCGGAGACGGACACAGCGCCCGTCCTTCAGGTCGATGGCGGGAATCAGAATCACGGACGGCCCTTCTCTTGAGGATCAGCGATCAACGGGGTGATGGCCCCCCGAACGGAAAACTGCGGATCACGCGCTCGGCCCCATACTCGGCCAACTCCTCGGCCGTGACGAACACAAACCCTCGCTGGACGGATCCGATGAAATCCTCGTTCATCGGCCGTTGTTTCTCGTAGTAGTTGCCAGCCCACAAGGTGGTGCCGTCCGCAGCGACCAGCTTCACCTCGAAGCCCACCGCGGCAGGGTCAGCGCCCAATTTACTGCCGACCCGCTCCTGGTACACCAGCACTCGTCCCAGCAGCGCGGCATCAGCCGACAGTCGAAGCGCGACCTGCCGGGCTCTCTCTTCCGGCGTGAGCCCCTCCGTCGCGGACCCGAGCGCCTTCAACGCGCCGGCCGCTCGGTCAGGCGGGAGAAACCGGACTCCTTCCCAAAGTTTGAGCCTCCCATAAACAATCTGCGTGATCTTCTCGGCCGCCTGGGGCGGGACAGTGGCGGTCGGCTGGTCCAGCCTTTCAGTAGCCTGGGGGGCGGCAAATGAAATATCGGATCGCTTGGCTCCCTGCGGGGCCTGCATCTCGGGGACGAGCGGGGAGGTGACCTGAGGAGTGGTGAGCGCCTCAAACGGCATCACCGCTACCGTTTTGACACGATACTGGTCGACCTTCGGCGACGTGTCGATCGTCACCTTGGATGGAACACACCCGCCCAGGATCAGGAGAGTCGCAGCCAGGGAGACGCGCTGGGCAGTTTGCCACGGATGCCCGATCACGTCTTCCTCATCTCCACGCGCCAAAGTTCCGGATGATTCGGAGGCCCACCGATTGGCTCTTCTCAGGATGAAACTGGCAGGCAAAGACGTTGTCTCGCCAGATGCTCGAGACGAACGGAATCCCGTACTCCGTCATCGTGCAGGCCACCGAGGGATCGGAGGGCTCAACGTAGTAGGAGTGCACGAAATAGAAGTGGGCTCCCGTCTCGACGCCTCGTAAGGGCGGCGCCTCACGCGTGATCGTCAAGGCGTTCCACCCCATGTGAGGGACTTTGAGCCGAGGGACGGGCTCCGCCTCTGCCGGTGCCTGTCCCGTTCGTCCCTCGATTCCGCTCGGGACGACCCTGAGCCCGTCGAAGGGTCGGACGGGGACAGACCCCCGCCGAATGGGGTCAGTCCCCGCCAGTCCCCAAGGGAATCGCTTGACCCTGCCGGGCACGAGATTCAACCCCTTGTGAAGGCCGAACTCCTCGCTCTCGGTGAACAGGAGTTGGAGCCCCAAGCAGATTCCGAGGAACGGTTTTCCGCGAGCGATCGCGCCTCGAATGGGCTCGATCAATCCGTACTGTTCCAGGTTGGCCATACAGTCGGCAAAGGCTCCCACTCCCGGCAGCACGAGATGGCTGGCATCGTTCAGCACGTGGCGTTCACGCGTCACGGCCGCCTGATGCCCCGCGGCCTCGAACGCCTTCTGGACGCTCCTGAGGTTGCCCATGCCGTAGTCGATGATGGCAATCATGTGAAAACGTTCCTCGTGATGCGTGAAGTGTGCAGCGTCATGCCTCGGACGAGATACGCTTCACGCTTGCGCGCCGGAGCGCTTCAGCGCACAGGCACGAGCGACGAGTGACGCCTCGCGTCACTAGAGCTTCCCTTTCGTCGACAGCACCCCCGACAGCCGGTCGTCCAGCGCGGTGGCCTGATCCAACGATTTCGCCAACGCCTTGAAGACCGCCTCCATGATGTGGTGCGGATTGCGGCCGTAGAGCACGTTGATATGCAGGTTCAGCGCCGCATGGGTCGTGAATGCCTGGAAAAAATCCTCGAAGAGCCCGAGGTCAAAGGCCTTAATCCGGCGCTGCGAAAGCTCCACGCGATAGACCAGATAGGGGCGGCCGCTGAGATCCACGCTGACCTGGGCCAGGGTTTCGTCCAGCGGGACCAGCGCCCATCCGAACCGGCGCACCCCCTCCTTCGTCCCGAGCGCCTGCTTCAGCGCGTCGCCGATGACGATGCCGATATCCTCGACCGTGTGATGGTCGTCGATCTCCGTATCTCCCTTGGCCTGAACCGTGAGATCGAAGAACCCGTGCTTCGCCAGGAGGGTCAGCATGTGGTCCAGGAAGGGGATCGTGGTGCTGATTTGGCCCCGGCCGGTTCCATCCAGCGCCAGATCAACCTTGACCGCCGTCTCGGTGGTGGTCCGTTCGATGGTGGCCCGGCGATTGGCTTTTGCGGTCTTCATACCAGTCGGCTCTCCACCGATTTGGCGTGCGCATCCAGCCCTTCCATCTGCGCGATCCGCGAGAGATGGTCTTTCACTTTGACCAGCTCCTCTTTGCTATAGGCGATAATGTTGCTCTTTTTGACATAATCGTCGAACGAGAGCGGCGAGAAGAATCGTGCGGTGCCTCCGGTGGGCAGGACGTGGTTTGGTCCGGCGACGTAGTCCGCCACCGCCGGGGGGGTGTAGCGGCCGAGGAACAACGCCCCGGCATGCCGGACTTTTTCCAGGTAGTCGAACGGCCGGTCCACTGACAGCGTCAGGTGCTCCGGGGCGATGCCGTTGGCGAGATCAATCGCCTCCTCCATACTGCCGACTACGAACGCCACCGCGTGGCGAGCGAGCGACTTCGTGACGATCTTCACCCGATTCAGCCTCTTGAGTTGTTCCTGCACCTGACGGACGACCTCCTTGGCCAGGCGGTCGGAGGTGGTGACCAGGTACACCCGGGCCTCCTCGTCGTGTTCCGCCTCGCACAGCAGGTCGGCCGCCACGTGAACCGGGTTGGCGGCCTCATCGGCGATCACCAGGAGTTCGCTGGGGCCCGCGATCATGTCGATGTCCACCGTGCCGTAGAGAAGACGTTTCGCCGTGGCCACGAAGATGTTGCCCGGCCCCACGATCTTGTCCACGCGCGCGATGGTCTTTGTCCCGTAGGCCATGGCGGCGACCGCCTGCGCACCTCCGATACGGTACACCTCGTCCACGCCGGCGATGTCGGCGGCCACGAGCAGGTAGGGACTGATCCCGGCCTTGGAAGCCGGCGTGCACATCACGACCCGCTTCACCCCGGCCACCTTCGCCGGAATCGCGCTCATCAGGACTGACGACGGATAGACCGCCTTTCCGCCTGGCACGTAGAGCCCCACGGCATCCAGCGGCATGACCACCTGCCCCAGAGTCGCCCCGTTGTCCTGGTACATCCAGGTCTTGCTCCGTTGCCGCTCGTGGAACGCCATGATGCGCTGCGCGGCAAAGCGAAGCGCGTCCCCCTCCTCCTTTCGGATCTGGTAGTACGCTTCCTTGACCTGTTCCGGACTGACGCGGAACTGTGGCGGCTTGAGGGCCACCTTGTCATATTTCTTGGTATACCGGACGAGCGCCTGATCCCCCCCGCGAGCGACCGCGTTGAGAATAGTCTTCACGGTCGTCTCCACGGCGCCGCCCTGCAGATTCGACCGAGTCGTGATCCGCTTGACCATGGCCTTGAAGGCCCGGTCTGTACTCGCTATCACTTTCATGGCCGCCCCCTCCGCCGCGTCATGATCCCGTTCCATGCAAGGCGACGGTCCGGGCCCCTACCCGCCCTTGCCTTGATCCCCCGAGCCACGTGTTCGCCCACCGCGCCGCGATCGGCCGTCCCGCAGCCTGGCGATCAGCTCGGTGATGCCCCCGTGCTTCATCTTCAGGCTGGCGCGGTTCACGATCAGCCTGGCAGTGGACTCCGCGATGACTTCGACTTCAACCAGGTCATGGGCCCTGAGGGTTCTCCCGGTGGACACCAGATCCACAATGCGCTCGGCCAACCCGACGACGGGCGCGAGCTCGATCGACCCGTACAGCTTGATGATCTCAACGGCAATCCCTTTTTGATTGAAGTACCGTTCAGTGATATTCGGGTATTTGGTCGCGACTCGGATCTTCGACGAGAGCCGGTCGCGGAGCTCCTGCCCCCGGAGCGCGGCCACCACGATCCTGCACGCGCCGAACTTGAGATCCAACGGCTCGGACACATCCCGGTCCTGTTCCAGCAGGATATCCTTGCCGACCACTCCGGCGTCGGCCGCGCCGTACTCCACGTAGGTCGGCACATCGCTCGGCCTCACGATCAGCAGCGTGGTGTCGCCATCGGGGCACGTGAACACCAGACGGCGGCTCTCGGCCGACATCCCGTCGCTCGCATATCCGGCCTGCTTGAACCGTTCGAGGGTCGGCGCGAGCAACTTCCCTTTCGACAGCGCGACCGTGATCATTCTCTTCGACCGGCCGCGGAGACGCCGGTCCCACCCTTCACGCGCCGAATCATCGCCCCCAGCCCGCCCAGCTTGTCCTCGATCCGTTCATACCCGCGATCCAGATGATACACCCGGGAGAGCACGGTTTCCCCCTCCGCCGCCAGCCCGGCCAGAATCAGGCCCGCGCTGGCTCGGAGGTCGGACGCCATGACCGGAGCCCCGGTCATCTTCTCCCTGCCGTTCACCACCGCGTGGTTGCCGTCCACCTTGATGTCCGCTCCCATGCGCCGCAGTTCGGGAACATGGATGAATCGGCTTTCGAAGACCGTTTCGGTGATCACGCTCGTGCCCTGGGCCACACACATCAGCGCCATCATCTGCGCCTGCATGTCAGTCGGAAATCCCGGATACGCGAGCGTTTTCACATCCACACCCCTCAGCCGACGCGGGGCCTTGAGGCGGATGCTTTCCTTTCCCTCGATCAGCTCGGCGCCGGCCTCGCGCAGCTTCATGACCACCGCTTCCATGTGCCCAGGCAGACACCCTTCGACGCAGATGTCGCCACCGGTCACCGCCCCGGCCGCCAGGTAGGTCCCGGCTTCGATCCGGTCCGGGATGACTTCGTGATCGGCTCCGTGAAGTGTCTGCACGCCCTCCACCGTGATCACATCAGAACCGGCCCCCGCGATCCTCGCCCCGCGCTTGGCCAAGAAAGCGGCCAGATCGGCCACCTCGGGCTCCTTGGCGGCATTCTCGATCACCGTCCTCCCTTCAGCGAGGCAGGCCGCCATCATCAAATTCTCGGTGCCGGTGACGGTGGGCGTATCCAGGGAGATCCTCGCCCCTCTCAGACGCCTGGCCTTCGCCCTGATGTACCCGTGCTCAAGAGTCAGGTCGGCGCCAAGCCTCGCCAAGCCAGCCAGGTGCAAATTCACCGGTCTCGTTCCAATGGCGCAGCCCCCGGGCAGTGACACCGTCGCTTCGCCCCATCGCGCGAGCAGGGGTCCCAACACCAGGACAGACGCGCGCATCGTCTTCACCAGCTCGTAGGGAGCTTCGCTGGAACGGAGGCGTTCCACGCTCACCGCCACTTGGCTGCCCTCACTCCTGACCGAGGCCCCTAATAGCTCGAGGAGCTTGCTCATCGTGACCACGTCCACCACCCGGGGGACATTGGTGATGACGCATTCCCCTCCTCCCAGGATGGTTGAAGCCAGGATCGGGAGCGCCGCGTTTTTCGCTCCACTAACCCTGACGTCCCCGCGCAGAGGCTTACCTCCTGTGATGACGATCTGATCCATGGTCAGTCCTGAGTGCTGGGTCCTGAGTGATGAGTGCTGAGTCTTGTGCTGTGTAGCCCCTCCTTCAACTCATCACTCAGCACTCACTACTCAACACTTCTTAGAAAGCACACCACTCGCTCGATGCCCGCGGCATCCGGTTTCGTCCGGATCCGGCCGTACCCCCCTCCTGCCGTGGCCATGCGACGAAGGCGATCAGCCTGGCCCAGTCCCACTTCCAGGGCCAGAAGCCCCCCGGGCGTGAGAAATTCGGCGGCTTCGCTCAGCAGGCGACGGTGGATGGCCAGACCGTCCACCCCGCCGGCCAGAGCCAGCTTGGGTTCGAAGGAGCCCACCTCGGGGGGAAGATCGGCAACCTCGTCCTCGGGGATATAGGGGGGATTGGAGACGACCGCCGCTACCCTTCCCTCCAGGCCACGACGCCGGAGCGGTCCGAGCAGATTCCCCGTCAGGAACACCACTCGAGTCTCCACCCCATGTCGCGCCGCATTGCTCCGGGCGAGGGCCATCGCCGCCGGAGACAGGTCTGTCGCATACAGCGAGGCGGACGGGAGCGCGTGCGCCAGCGCCACCGCGACGCATCCTGACCCGGTGCCGATGTCGGCGATGATCGGATGAGGAACTGCGAGGCAGTGGCGCAGGACCTCCTCGACCAGCAGTTCGGTTTCGGGGCGTGGGATCAGCGCCGCCGGTCCCACCTCGAACTCCAGGCCGCAAAACTCCTGCGTTCCCAGGATAAACTGGAGCGGTTCCCGCGCAGCCCGTCTCCCAAATAGCTCCATGGCCCGGCCCCGGTCTTCCGCCGTGACCTGCCGCTGTCCTTCCAGCCGAAGCGTCAGGCGGGAAGTTCCGAGCGCGAAGTCCATGATCCAGACCGCCTCATTCTCGGCGTTCTGGATCCCACCCTCCGACAGGATCGAGACCCCCGCACGGAGCAGGCCGGCGAGGGTCGTGGGTCTGATGTCAGCCGCGCGGCTCACCGAGGCCTCCATTAGCCCGCAACCCTTCCACGATCTCGTCCAAATCACCGGCCAGCACCTGATCGAGTTTGTGCAGCGTCAGACCGATCCGATGATCCGTGACGCGGTTCTGCGGAACATTGTACGTCCGGATCTTTTCGCTGCGGTCTCCCGTCCCGACCTGGGACTTGCGGCTCTGGGCAATCTCCGCTTCCTGCTTCGCCCGCTCGGCCTCCACGATCCGCGCGCGGAGAGTCCTCATCGCCTTGGCCCGATTCTTCAGCTGGGAGCGCTCGTCCTGACAGGTCACCACGACGCCCGTGGGCAGGTGCGTAATCCGCACGGCTGAGTAGGTGGTATTGACGCTCTGGCCGCCGGCGCCCGAGGAGCAGAAGGTGTCGATCCTGAGGTCCTTGGGCTCGATCTGCACGTCGATCTCCGCCACTTCGGGCATCACCGCGACGGTCACGGTCGAGGTATGGATGCGCCCGCTGGCCTCGGTGGCCGGAACTCTCTGCACCCGGTGGACCCCGCTCTCGTGCTTAAAATGCCCGTACGCCCCTTTCCCTTCCACCAGCATGATCACGTCCCTATAGCCACCGATGCCGGTCTCGTGCGCCTCCACGACTTCCGCACGCAAGCGTTTCTTTTCGGCGTACTTCACGTACATCCGGAACAGGTCTCCGGCAAAGAGGGCGGCCTCTTCACCACCCGTTCCGGCGCGAATCTCCACGAAAATATTCTTCTCGTCGCGGGGGTCCCTGGGCGCCAGCAGCTCGAGGGCCCGGTCCTCCAGCTGGCGCCGGCGCTCCTGCAACCGGCGGGCCTCATCGGCGGCGAGCTTCTGCAGCTCAGCCTCCGCACCAGGGTCCTTCAGGATCTGGTCCGTCTCATCAAGCTCTCTGAGCACCACGCGGAACTTGTCGAACAGCTCGGTGAGTTCCTGGATTTCGGTCCGTTCTTTATTCAATTTGTGGATGAGCGCAGGTTGATTGAGGACGGACGGGTCGATGAGCTGCTTGGTCAGCTCCGCATACCGGTTCGCCACCGCTTCCAATTTCAAGAACAGCGGAGACTCAGTCTCAGAGGTGTGCGTGTTCGCCATAACGTCTCGTCGGCCCCCAAAAACAAAAAGACCTGCCCCTCGGCGAGGCAGGGTCCTTTCGCGTGTCGCTGAGCGGCCCTACTGTTTCTTCTTCGCGTACTTCTTCTTGAATCGCTCCACACGCCCTTCGGTGTCCACGATCTTCTGTGTTCCCGTGAAGAAGGGATGGCAGCTCGAGCAGATATCCACCTTGATATCACCGACCGTGGAACGAGTTTTGAACTTTGCGCCGCAGGCACAGCTGACCGTCGCCTCCTTGTACGCCGGATGAATCCCCGCTTTCATGCGCTCCCTCCCCGTCGCTTTCTCCTAGAGGGTGGGTTGAGTGACCCTTACTGCGCGCGTCATCGACCCGTTGCAATTTTAGAGCAACGGGTCCCCCGGCACCTTCCTGAGCGTGCGCGATGCGCGAGCACGAGGGTCATTCAAGCCGCCCTCGCCCCCTACCGGTTCATCGACTGCAGAAACTCCTGGTTCGACTTCGTCCCGCTTATCTTGTCCATCAGGAACTCCATCGCCTCCATCGTGCCGAGCGGACTGAGCACCTTCCTGAGGATCCACATCTTGTTCAACCGATCCCGGTCCACCAGCAGTTCTTCCTTGCGGGTCCCGGACTGACTGATATCGATGGCGGGGAAAATCCGCTTATCGGCCAACCGGCGATCCAGGTGGACCTCCATGTTGCCGGTGCCTTTGAACTCCTCGAAGATGACGTCGTCCATTCGACTGCCGGTATCGACGATCGCGGTGGCCATGATCGTCAGACTCCCGCCGTTTTCGATGTTCCGGGCTGCCCCGAAAAACCGCTTCGGACGCTGGAGCGCGTTTGAATCCAGCCCGCCCGAGAGGACCTTTCCGCTGGGAGGCGCAATGGTGTTATAGGCCCGGGCCAGCCTCGTCAGGCTGTCCAGAAGAATCACCACGTCCCGTTTGTGTTCGACCAGCCGCTTGGCCTTCTCCAGGACCATTTCGGCCACCTGGGCGTGGCGCTGAGCCGGCTCATCGAACGTGGAGCTGATGACTTCCGCGGCCTTGACCTGCCGCTGCCAGTCTGTCACCTCTTCGGGGCGCTCGTCGATCAAGAGCACGATCAGGGTGGCCTCCGCATGGTTCTTGAGAATCGCCCGAGCGATCGCTTGCAGGAGCATGGTCTTGCCCGTCCTGGGCGCCGCGACGATCAGTCCCCGTTGTCCCTTGCCGATCGGCGTGATCAATTCCATCACACGGGTGCAATATTCTTCAGGATCGAATTCCAGATGGATCCGTTCTTCCGGATAGAGCGGCGTGAGGTTGTCGAACAGGATCTTATCCCGCGCCACCTCCGGATCCTCGAAATTGACCTTTTCCACCTTGAGGAGGGCGAAATACCGTTCGCTCTCCTTCGGAGGACGGATCTGCCCGGACACGATATCACCGGTTCTGAGGTTGAAGCGGCGGATCTGAGAGGGAGAGATATAAATGTCATCCGGGCCGGGCAGGTAATTGGAATCCGGCGCCCGAAGGAAGCCAAAGCCGTCCGGCAAGGTTTCCAGGACTCCCTCTCCAAAGATCACGCCGTTCTTCTCGGTCTGAGCCTGGAGGATGGCGAAGATCAACTCCTGCTTGCGCAGGTTTGGCGCTCCTTCGATTTTGAGCTCCCGGGCCACTTCGTTCAGATCAGCGATGGTCTTCTGCTTTAACTCTGCTAGATGCATGGTCTTCTCCCTTAACATGATGCTCGCCGACTCAGCAGGCCCCTATGGGTCCGAAGTCATGACGAGCCACAGTACAGTTGATGTCGAACATGGACGAACTGGTGAAGGTGAATATACCTGCCAGGAGAGGTGGCCTGCGAAGGACTATGGTTTCCTGTTGTTTACTGCCGCCCTGGGTCTTCCACTACGTGATAGTCGGTCGCTACCTCCGTAACGGGGAAACGCTCCCCCTCCGTCCGACTGCCTAGCTTCAGAAGATTATGGCTTGATTCGAGATCAGCCCCGGGAAGCTACACAGGGTTGGAAGTGATTTTCGGCCGATTCGGAAAGCGCAGACGCCTATAATACTATCGGTCGAGGGTTTTTTTGTCAATAGCAATTTTCTCATGCCGGTGTGGGCCTTTTCCGAGTACCCCGGCAACAGGGAATCTTATGGGTCGCGTCAACTCAACGTTGCTTGACAGCCATGTTTGTGCTAAACAGGTAAACAGTCCATGGCGCACAGAGAAGAAGGTCAGAACTTAGAGAAACTCTTCACCCTCTCCGAGGCTAATCGCCTGCTCTCCCAGCTTGAAGAACACCTGACCGCCGTGAAGCGGGGGAAAGCGGTTCTGCTCCGCACGAAGGACGAGGTCAAAAAAGCCAGTGCCAAAGCCCAGTTCGGAGGGGGGAGTTATGCCGGCCCGCATTATCTCGTGGCTCTCGAGCTCATCAGCGAGCATCTTCAAGAGATTCAGGAACTCGGCGTGCTGGTGAAAGATCTCGACATCGGGCTCTGTGACTTCCCGCATATGATGGACGGGCGGGTCGTCCACCTGTGTTGGAAGCTGGGAGAGACCGAGATCCAGTGGTGGCATGAAGTCAACAGCGGCTATTCGGGTCGGCAGCCCCTGGAGCACGAGAAAGAATCCTGAGCCATCGGACCCTGCTGCAACCCCTGACTCACCCGTTCCGACGCGTTCTACCCGGAGAGCACGCCATCCATGAAATTCGTCATCCTCGGCTTTGATGGGCCGGAGGGAGAAGCCAAGCGCAAGGTTCACCGGCCCGCGCACCTCGCTAGAATGGAACCGCTGGACGCTCAAGGTCGGGTGGTGCTGGCGGGTCCGCTGACCGACAAGGCCGGCAGTCTCATCGTCATCGAGGCCGAGTCTCTTGCAGACGCGGAGGCGTTCGCCCGCGAGGACCCCTACACCGTCAACGGGGTCTTCGAGCGGGTGGAGGTCCACCCGTTCCTTCAGGTCTTTCCGAGGGAGGATCGCGGCCGGTAGGGGCATTCCCGCCCCGTCACCCGCACGCGCTCTGCAGATTCCGGGGGCGCGGTCGTTGTCTTCACTCGAGCCTCCCCCGCCTTCGATTCGACTCCGCATTGCCGGCGCAGGGCATGAGCGATATAGTATGAGCATGGGATTGCGATACTCCGCAGCGTGGCTGATGATGGCGGCCTTTTGGAGCGTCCCGGCGTTCGCCGAGAACGTGAAGGTGGTCGTGGCCGATGCCAGTTACGTGATGGGTGACGCCGACACGCTGGCCGGGGCGGAAGAGAACGCGCTGCTGAGGGCCAAACGAAAGGCGGTTGAAGAGGCGGGAGTCTACATCGAAGCCTTATCCCAGGACATCGAAACGCATTCCGCCGGCAAGACCTCTCGCCTCAATTCCTTGGGGGTGCGGACGCTCACCGCCGCGGTGACGGAGGTCGAGACGCTGGAAAAGCGACGGTCCTTGGACGGCGAGCGCCTCGTGTTTTACGTCAAGATTCGAGCCACGGTCCACCTCGACACGCTGGCGCAAGCGATTGCGCGCCTGCAGTCCGACGAGCGATTGGCGGAGCACCACCGCCAGCTGCAGTCGGAGAACAAACAACTCAAGACCGAATTGGACCAGCTTCGCAAGCAACTGCAGGACTCCGGTACCCGTGAGACGGAGCGGGCCTCTGCCCTGAAAAGTCGCCGTGCTGCGAGTGACCTGGTCCGGTCAGCGATGCAGGTCACCAGCCTGCCCGAGAAGATTGACCTCGCGTCCCAAGCCATCGCCGTCGATGGCCGCCACGTGGACGCCTACATCGTGAGGGGTCAGACCTACCTGCGGGTGGCGTCTTTGGCTTCCTCAAACAAGAGCAAACGGAACGAGCTCAACGGCTATGTCGACCAGGCGATCTCGGATTTTGACCGGGCCCTGACCCTTGACCCGAGCAGCACGTGGGCGCTGCTGGGGCGAGGTGATGCGCACACGTGGCAGCGGAATATCCTGGACGCCGCTCAGGATTACGAACGAGTCCTCGAGCTTGATCCGCTGTTCGACATCGCACGTGAGCGGTTAATCACTCTCTATACGACGATTGCGAAAAAACAGACGGCGGCCCGACAGTGGCGGCAGGCCCTCGTCACCCTCGACAAGGTGCTGAAAGCGGAGACCCCCCGGAGCTGGGTGGCACAGCAGAAGGAAGCCTATCTGCTGCGAAGCCACGTCTATACGAAATTAGGAGAACTTGAGTCGGCCGTTGAGGATTTGACGACAGTGGTGAGGGTAGACCCTTCAAACGCGCAGGCTTTTCTGCTCCGGGCTCAACTCTACCAACGCCTGCTGCAGGGCAGGCTGGCCAAGGATGACTACGAAAGGGCTTGCGACCAGGGCGTGGAAGAGGCCTGCGCGGCGTTCCGATAACGGCCTCACTGGCCCTACGATGCCCCTCCGCTTGACTCCCTCACGAGAGCTGGACTTAGCCACTTGGATTAGGTGAGTTAGTCGTTGACAATCGGAAATGAGAATCGCTATACTACGCAGTCAATTCGGCGCGAGATTGAGTGAATATCCTCAATGACTTGGGCCCGAAAGGCCCATGCGTGTTTGCATCCCTAGACCATAATCTCCGCGGGGTAGGCCTTCTGCCGGCTTGCTAAATACTCTAACGAAGCCTAGAGTTAGAGCAACCGGAGGAAACTGGTTTTGGCCATCGGCTGAGGGGGAATTGCTTCGGATGACTGACTATCGTGTTGTGCCGGGACCGGAGGCGTATTTTACACCCTCGGCTGCAAGGATGGGGGTGGTGCTTCCGGAACCGGGAGAAGCCCATATTGAGGGGGTGATTGTTCCGGAAGAGAAGGCGATGGAGTACGCCGCCCGGAAACTCTTGGATGCTAAAAACCCCACGCTTCATCCCGGACCGTTGGTCCTCTGGAACTGGAATGAGAAAGCAGCAAAAAAAGCCAAGGCCATCAAGGTCCTAGCTGAGTGCATCCCGGCCCGCATTATTCCGATGCCGGATTACCGACCGAAGTATCCCAAGATCAATCCGGACGTGGAGATCAACCCCAATCACCCCAACCTCACCATCTGGCATAACAAAGAAGATGTCTGCCTGTTCGTGGGGGTGCACTGTCATCAGGCCAACCTTTCGCTTAAAATTATTCGCGGCGGAACGGACTGCTTTACGATTGCCATGTGCGCCCAGGCCGGACATGAGGATGCCATGCTCTCTTTTCGAGATGCCACGGCAGAGAAAATCCTCCGCTTGGCGGAATGGGTGAGTAAACTGAAGGGTGTCCCTTTTGTCAGACCGGTTGACGAGAAGGCGAGGGGTGACGGTGGGGATCGGTACAGTGACAATGTCTTCGTAAAATTGGCCGACGGAGGCTAACATGGCAAATGAACTCTCGGAAGTCCAGAGAAGTCTGATCGGAAAGCAGAACAAGAAGGGACAGACCTACACGGACCCTCAGCACCTCTTTTTTGAGGCTCCTCGTATCCCGGCATTTTTCACCGGGAGTGAGGTGATCAAGGAGGCCATCCGACGAGCCAGTGTGGATGTGATGGTGGCCTACCCCATCACACCTCAGAGCGAGGCGGCGGCCTTGATCGGCGAGCTCTATGCAGAAGGGTATGTGGCTGAGTACATGCGTGGGGAGAGCGAGTTTGCGGTGATGGGCCAGTGTGCCGGGGCCGCCTTCGGTGGGGCTCGTGTCTTCACCACCACAGCCGGACCTGGCACGATGCGGGCCTTCGAGAACTTTCCCATGTGGGTGGGGTCCCGGTTGCCCATCCAGGTGATCGTCACCTGTCGGGGAATTAACTCGCCCCTGAGCATTCAACCTGATACCCTGGAGATGTACTTCCTGCTGGGGACCGGGATGCTGGTGTGGCATGCCGAGACGGCCCAGGACTTTTTTGACTGGATCCTCAAGGGGTACATCGTCGCGGAGCAACCGGACGTGCATCTGCCCATTGCGGTCTGCTGCGACGGCTTCTTCGTCACCCACACCAAGGACACGGTGCTGCTCACACCGCCGGAGATGTGTCTGCCGCCGTATGACCCCTACCGGTCGCCAGTCCCCTGCATGGACATGGAAACCCCGCCGGTCCGGATGATGCGAGATCCTTTTGTCATGAAGTCCAACTACATCAGCTATATGACCCACGCGTCCTGGCAGGAAGAAACCCGTGGGGCCTGTGAACGATCCCGCAAACACACCATTCCGATGATCGGTGGACTGATCGAGACCGAAAACACGGATGCTGAGATCCTCATCGTGGCATCCGGCACCGCTGTCTCGCAGGGGCGAGAGGCGATTCGGCTGCTCGAAGATGAGGGGATTCGGGTCGGGCTGGTCAAGGTCAAGTCACTTCGGCCCTGGCCCGGTCAGGAAATCCGTGAAGCCACCAAACATGCCAAGCATATCTTTGTGCCGGAGTTCAACGTCATCGGCTGGCTGGCCCAAGAAGTCAAAGCAACCATTCCCGATAACCACCGGGTGATTGCCGGACCTCATGTCGCAGGGGGTATGACGATGCCGGCGGAAGTCATCGTGGAAGAGATCCAGAAGGCTCTGGGCCGACATGTGACGACCCTGGCTGGTCGGGGGAGTTGAACCCTCAATCCAGAAATCCAGAAAAGGAGAGCGAGCATGAGCAAAGAGAAGATTCAGATCTGCCCGGAGTTTTATGACATCATGCCCCCCGAGTATCGTGACCTGGTGGAGCAGGCCACCTACGGGAAAGAGGGACGTGGTTGGAAGGACATCGGGCAAAGCAAGGAACTCATTGAGGATCACTCCCTTTGTGCGGGATGCCCGGAGTCCATGGCATTTCGGTACATTCTGGCCTCGCTACCAAATCCAGAAGACACCGTGATGGTGGGTTCGACCGGCTGCACCAGCCTGGTCTTTCCCCACGTGGCAGTGCACAATATTCACTCGCTGTTCGGCAACCAGAATGCCGTCGCAAGCGGACTGAAGCGCGCCCTCAGCGTCCGGTTTCCCGGTCGGATCAAGGATGTGGTCGTTCTGGCTGGTGACGGGGCGACCGTGGACATTGGCCTGGACATGACGCTCCAGGCCTGGTTCCGGCAGGAGAAATTCACCACCATCTGTTTCGACAACGAACTCTATGCCAACACCGGCGGACAGGAATCCGGTCTGATGCGAAAGGGCTTCGTGGCCAAGATGGCCCCGGTAGGCAAGAAGTTTGAAAAGGTCAGGCTGCCGGAGATCGCTCGCGAATCTGGTTGCGCCTATGTGGTCAACTGCACCGTGAGTAAGCCGAACCTGGTGGAAAAGGTCATCCGAAATGCCGTGCTGATCGCACGGGAAATCGGACCGACCTACCTGCAGCTCTACACCCCGTGCATTCTCGAGATCGGAAAGAACAGCATGGAGGGCCTCCAAGAGATGCGGGACTCCGAGAAGCCTGGAGAGCGGTTCCGGTATTACGAGTACGTCACGGATTCGGCGAAGCAGTTCTTGGCGGAATTGGAAGCCAAGGAGAAACAGACGGCAGCCGCGGCGATAGAGGGCTAACCCTCTTGCTGGGAGGGTCCACCACTCATAGACGAGGGAAGACATGAGGAAGCGCACGAATATTCGAATGTCCGGGCTGGGCGGTCAGGGCGCGGTGACCGCCGCACACGTGATGGCCATGGCGGCGAATAAGGATGGGAAGTTTTCAATCTCGAACCCCTTCTTTGGCGCTGAAAAGCGGATGGCCCCGGCCGAAAGTTACTGCCGGATCGGTTCGGAGCGCATTTACGACCGGGGTGAACTTGTGTACCCGGACATTATCATGGTGTTCCATCCTCAGGTGATTACGTTACAGAAGAGCTATACTGCGCCCTTCTATTCGGGTATTAAGAAGGGTGGGCTTCTAATCATAAACTCAAATTCGGAGTTGCTCTCCAAGGAGGACAAGGAGTATCTGGACAACCTCAATGTCTCGGTCTATACGTTTGATGGCACCTCCCTCGCTCTCGAGATTGCGGGCACTGAGCTGTCCTCCAACATGGCGATGATCGGGGCGGTATCCGGCATTTCCAAAGTGGTCTCGCTTGAGAGTTTGGATCTGGCGATCCAGGAGCGGTTCGGAAAGAAGTTTGTGGCCTCCGGGGGAACGGCCTCGCTGGATGAGGCGATCAAGAAGAAATTCGCGAAGAAGGAGCAGTTGCTCGAGAAGAATATGGCCACGATCCGGAAATCCTACGAGCTTGCGTCTGCCTGGGCCGAAGACAACAAGCTGGCGGTGGCGGTGTAACGGAGGGGAACCAAGCCGAATGTATAACGTCGCGTTCGTTGAAGATGAGAAATGCGTCGCCCAGAAGGGCTGCCGGCTCTGCATTATGTTCTGCCCGGAGGCTGACTGCATCAGGCTGGATACCCGCAAGATGAAGGCCTTCGTCGTCGTGGACAAATGCAAGGGCTGTGAGCTGTGTGTGGTTGTCTGTAACGCCGCCAAGCACCAGGCCATCCTGATGGCCCCCGTGAACGGGGCCACCGGCGAGATCATGCTTGATAAGCATAAGGCAGAGGCAGCGGCCTTGGGCCAGGCCTACCAAGGCTAAATCCCCACCCGCGTTACAAAGCCCCCATGCGTTCTCGCGATGGGGGTTTTTTTATTCTTGTTCCTTCACGTGGAGAGGGTATGGCACACACCGCTGGGACGCAGACTTCACGGCCGGCTGCATCCGAGCAGAAGGACCCGGTACTCAAATTTCTCGAAGCCGATCCCCACCGCGCCTACACGGCCGAAGAGGTGGCGCGGTCCCTCACTCCTCAGGCCGTCAAAGATCCGCAAAAGAAGTCTCAAGCCGTCGAGGAGATGACGACCGGTTTGCGCAAGCTCGTCGAGGCGGGTCGCGTCGTCGAAACCAGTCCTGGATTATTTAAGACGCGGCTGTTCTTCGACAAAGAAGAGAAGAACATCGAGCACGCCTTCATCGGGGGGATGGGGAACACGCTCTATCGCTTCCGATCCCCGATTTTCCGGCTGAATATCGGTGTTCTCTCCCTGTTCTTCGTCAGGGACACACAGGCTGCGGTGTGGATGGTGACCGTCCGGGACACCACGATTGGAAGAGATTTTAGTCTCACGCGACGTCTTCGAGACGGCGTCCATATCTTTGGAAGCCGGCCCCCGGAGCCAGGGGAAGAACATTACCTGCGAATTGAAGGGAAATACATTACCAAGAAGCATATGACGATCACGATCGCCGGCGATGAGGTCAGCTTGGAGGACCATACTACCTTGCATGGCACGCGCATCGACCTTCTGACAAGCGAGGGTCTGGCCCGGTATCAACAGGTCGCGATGGACTTCTTGCACCACACGGATCCTCAAAGCCAAAAAGATGTGGTCAAAAGGGGTCGGTTCCTCATAGACAAGCTCCTTCACCACCATCAAAACTTTGAAACAACCTTCTTCGGTGCAGTGGTGGATTCGCTCCTGCTCGAAGGTTTACCAAAACCCACAAGGGCATAACAGAGCCGGTATGAATGAAGAGATCCAGCAGTCCATCATGGAGGTTGCCCGAGCCATTGAGAATCTCAACCAGGCGTTTGAAAAGCGTGCGGACGCGCTGCGCCAGGCGGGGGACGCCAACGAGCTCCAACAATGGCTGACGGCGACCCATGCCATGCGCGACAGTGGCAACATCTATCTCTCCTGGGCGAAACACTATGCTCGCTCACCAGGGACCGATGTGGCGGCAGAGGAATCAGAACTTGACGAGTTGCTCGATGAGGGGAGCACGTGGCCGCCGGACCAGCCCCTGGCGCCCTGATGCGTTACTCCTAGAGTGGATGGGAGAAGCACTCCGATGAGCAGGATACACGTGATCCATAAAGAATGCGGTGGGCCGGCCGTTGACGATGACGATATCCATCCCGACCACCCGCCAGGGTTCTTGACCGAGGAGGCATTCTCCTTCACCTGCCTGACTTGCCTGGAGGAGATCACAGACCCCGCGGAGCTTGTCACCTCCGAGATCTTGAGCCAGTAGCCGGTGGAGTCTGGCCGGAGCCAGCCGACCCTTTGTTCTCACAAATTTGACGCGCCCCCGGTTCGTTTATGCTAAACTTCTGCATTGATTCGCTACGGAAGCCCATCAAGGTCACTGGACACCACTGACTTCGTTCCCCGGTAGCTCAGTTGGTAGAGCGGTCGGCTGTTAACCGATTGGTCGCAGGTTCGAGTCCTGCCCGGGGAGCCAACCTTTTCTCATTCTCCACCGTGGGCCGTCGCTCCCCGCTTCAGCGTGCCGAGCCTGTCAGCCATCTCGCCGTCGTCCAGGCATCGTCGTTCATTTCGCAAATATCGAGAATACATGACGCTGTTGGTGTACACTGACCGGTAAACCAGCCAGGCAGGCTGGTCGAGACGGGCTGGTTGAGCGAACGCATCCACGGCGTGCCATGGTTCGAGTCCTGGAACGGCTTTGGCGTCACCAGGCCGCCTCTTTGGGCGACCCCCGCAGCGATCGCCGGTCGGAGGTTGGTTGCTGATGATCAAATCGATCCCCTTCTCACTGCTTATCTTCTTTCTCGCCTGTCCATTTGCGAGCGCCACCTCGTACCTGATCGAGACGACAGACGGGAGGGAAATTGAAACCTCTACCTATTGGACAGAAGGAGGGGAGATCAAGATCGAGATAGGCGAAGGGGCTATCCTGGGCATTCCCACAGCAGAAGTCAAACGAATCAAGAAAGTCGCGGGCCGGAAACAGCCGCACGCCATTGAAAAGACTCCCGAGGAGGCCTCGTCAGATGCCAAGTCGGCCAAACAAGGGCAAGATCCGCCCAGCAGTCCCAACCACATTGCAACTGATGAGGCGACGTACCAGAAGTTCGACGCGGGGGTGACTGCGTTCGAGAGGAAGGTTTCCCAACAATTCAACGTGCTGAAGAAGAAAGAGCTGTTCGCGCTGGCCGTCGAGGGGGTCGCGCTGAAAGACCAGATGTTGAAGACGAACCAGATCCAGCAGCTCGCTCCGCTCATCCTCAAACTGGACAAAGTTCTTGACCTGCTCGAAGAGAGGATCAGCCGGTCACCTTCACGCGGGCTCGATTAGTGAACGATGACTATCCTGATCGCCAAGCTGCCCTCGCTACGTTCCACAAAAACCTCAAGAGCGTTCTTTCCACTTCTTCATCTGCATCGGAATCGGATTGGCTTTTGAAGCCGCGACAATCGCCTTGGCCACCTGGCAACTGTCGTACTTGATGTCTGGATTATTGTCATCGGCGTAGGTCCTCGAAGCTAAGATTATCCCTCTGACCGTGAGCTTGCCCGGATCGGTATGGAGGGTGAGCGCGCCGATCATGACCAGCAGCGCCGCCTTCGTGTCATCCAGCCCGGCCTTCACGTACAGGCCATCGGCCCAGACGTACACGACCTCCAGGGCATCAAGCCGCCGCTGCTTCCAGGCCTCGTATTCCACGTGCCACTGCGCCTTGAGCCGGGCGAGTGAGCCCGGTGACAACGGCGCCGCATCGCCCAACAGGCCTCGCAGCGCCAACACGAAATCCCCCAGCGCCAGCCCGTGCAGCTACAAGCGCGGCAGCAGCTCACCGACCTGCCTGGTCCGGCGCTGGAACAGCGGAAGCACGCGACTGCTAAACCGCTCCGCCAGCCCACGCACCCGCGGCCGCCATACCGTGATCGTCCCGATCGTCAGCGCCAGCTTGCGGGGCTTGCCATGCCCATTGCGAAACCCGGCGGGCGCATCCACGGCCGCTCGTCTGGCGGACTTCGGTCGTCCTAGCAACTCCGTCACCTCTTCTTCCAACAGCGCTTGGATGAACTGTTGGACGTGCTCCCGGACAAACTCCTCAAGTCGCTCCCACAGATGGCTTGACGCTGGTCACTGGACACCACTGACGTCGTTCCCCGGTAGTTCAGTTGGTAGAGCGGTCGGCTGTTAACCGATTGGTCGCAGGTTCGAGTCCTGCCCGGGGAGCCAACCTTTTCATGCCGCAGGCAGCATTCCATTGGCGATCCGGAAGCCTCGCTGTATTGCCCTCGAGGAGCGTGAATGTAGTCCCAGTCTCTGACCGTTGATACATCCACAGCAACGGCCAGGATCCAAAATTCGTTTGTCTGTCCAGAAGTTGTCGCCTCAGGCTCCCTCGAAGGCGCTGCTCCATGCTCGATCTATGTTCGCTTCGTTGCCCAAGCGCTAGAGTGGTACAATCCTGACGGAGACCCAACGCGATGCCGGATCCTGACAAAAGGTACCCGACCACTGGTGACACAAGGGGACCGCGCGGGCGAATCCCCTTGATCCGAAGACTCTTCGCAGGAGCCATCATCTGCTTCCTGTCCGCAACCTCGGCCGGTGCGGTCTCGTATGTCATTGAGCTGTACGACGGCAGTGAGTATCGGGTCTCTGGGTATTGGCAGGAACGGGACGAGGTCTGGTTCGCCACTTGCGGAGGAGCCTACGGGGTGCCTCGGCAGGACATCAAGAGCATCAGGAAGGAGTCGGACCGCCGTCGGTTACGAACGCTCGAACCGGACCCGTGCGGGCCGACACAGGGGCCGCCCCTCGATAACGCAGAGGACGAGCCGACTGCAGCCGATTCCACCAAAGACAAGCCGAAACCGCCGGTGCTCGAGAAATACGGGAAGGAGCTCACTGCCTTCGTGAAGAAACTCGACCACCTCGACGGCCTGTCCAAAGCTGAATTGAAGGCCCTCGTCGCCGAAGGGGAGACGTTGAAGAGGAAGATGCTGGCCGATCCGGAGGCCCCGCACCTGAACCCCCTCCTGTTCATGCTCTACAAAGAATTCGACAAGATCGAGGAGGCTGTCCGCCAAAAGAAATGAGAGCCCCTCGTTTTCAAGGGCGATATTTCCACCGGATGACGTTCAGTGGCTTGCCACGCAGCGCCGCGGCCACCTGACAACTGTCGTACCGCAGTTCCGGATTCGCCTCGAGTGCGTGCCCCGACCCAGCCAACATTGCCCCTCTTAAATCGACCGTTCCCGACGAGGCGTTGGTGGTCAGGACACCCGTCGCTATGATCAGCCCGTACCAATTCGTATCCTTTGCCAGGGTCAAGTCTCCATCGACCAGCAGCGTGCCGTAGCCGTCCACGTAACGTAGCTCCAGGCCAAACTCATTCGGAGGGTGCAAGGTGTCGCTGTAGATCGTCGCGGGGTCCGTCGCCGTGCCGAAGGTTATCTGGGTCCCAGACTCACCCAATTGGTCAGTTTTCAGGACAGTCGCCCCCCCTTTGAGGGCTTTGATGTATGCGCTAAGATTCAGGTTGATCATGCCCTGCTGCGGCGTGGCCGGATTCCCCTGATACGGAGGGGTCCCCGTGGTGGTCCAGGGAGAAAGCGTATACACAGGGGGACGGGCTGCAGCCGCCCCGCAGTTATCTGTTCCTCTCACGTCGCCCGTGGCCGAACTGATGAACATCATGTTGCCTTTCATGTAGATCGGCGCCACGATGGGAGGGCCCACCTCTTGGGCCATATCCACCTCGATGCTCTTCACCACCGTCCCGACCTGCACGTACGCCCTGACCAGCTCCACCGGCGCATTGGGCGCCGTGGCAGATGCCGTAAACTGGACGGGCGTAGTAGCCCCGGCCGGGTAGTACCCGTAATAAATAATGTTGCCGGGATTGGTGGCGGTATGGTTCCCGGTGGTCACCCCATCATCATCAAAGTAGTGGGGTGTGGCGGGTGTGTGGCCTTCTAATTCTGCGTCGCGTTCCAGCTTATGCCGGATTTTGATCCAATAGGGAATCGTGGTTTGCAGGCTGTTGACAACTTTCGTGGTATTGATCTGAGAGGCTGCGGTCGGGAAGTAATTCGTGTAGGCGGCGTTATAGTCCGGATAATCCTGCGCAGTCGTCCACGAACTGGAGGTCAGGATGTAGGCCGACCAGAATTTATTGGGAGGGGCTGCGGGATCCCCGATAAAATTTGGGTTACTCGCGAGTTTCCCCATGAGCCGCCCTTTCGCTTCCTCGATGCCCCCTTCTGCAGAAGAGAAGGCCTGTTTCGCTGTCCTCTCAGTGTAGGTTTGGGTTAAGTCGGTGACAGTCGTCGTCAGAGCGATGGACCCCCGCTCCGTGAGGATCGCTAAGACAAGCAGGACAACCAGTAACATGCCGCCTCGCCGATCGAGGTAGAAAAAGAGCCGGTCAGTCTTGGCCTGGAATGCCTCGAACGAACACTCTGCGCTCTTGCCTCACGATTATAACCCTGGATTTCTTGGAGTCACGCGGGATTCAAGGGTCAGACTCCTGTAACCATTGTTGTCGGGATACGCCGGATCGGGCCTGGCCGCTCTCGCCTGGATGCTCACCATGACCTGGCGGATATCGGCTGAGGTCGTGGTGGCACTCCCGTTACTATCCAGGTACGAGAAGGTAAAGGCCTGAATGTTCTGGAAGACAATGAGGCTGTGCGGTGCCGTCCGAAGAAGTCGAAGATTCGCGGCATCGTAGGAATACGTGATATCTTCGTTTGTGTCCGTCCGCACGCCGTTGCCGTTCAGATCCGCCTGAATGCGAAGCTGCACCGGATCATAGGTGATCCCGTTGAAACTGATCCCTCGCACGGGATTATATCCGGCCATTCTCAGATCCTGGCTGATCATGGTCATGATGGTTCTGGCAGTCTGATCCATCTCAACGGCACGGTCCTGCGCCGAAAAGACTTGATTTTGAGCGATCGTCATGGAGTACATCGCCCCCATGGAAGCCGCGGTCATCACCACAGCGGCCAGGAGCTCAGCCACTGTGACGGTCCCGCGCTCATTCAGGTGTTGAAAGACCATAGCGCTGCACACCTATTGGGCCAGAAGCGTGCTCAGAGTGACAGAATGGGCATCGGCGCCCCAATACACAGTGACGGTCACAGTTTGCATCCCGAGACCCGGGGTATTTACCGCTGTCACGGTGACCCGTCTAAAGAATGGATTTTTGGTGTTGAAACCATACGGTTCTGCCTCGGTTTTATTCGACGTCAGCAGGTAATCGTAACCAGACCTTCGAGTATCTTCGATCTTGTCCTGAACCAACGTGAGCCCGACGGTTCGAGATTTACTGATCGCATTGCCGGTGATGACCGTTGTTGCAAGACCGACGAGACCCATGAGCACGACTGATAAGATAACGAGCGCAAGCAAATTATCCAGTAAGGTGAAGCCAAGTTCATTCCGTATCGCGCACATCGTCTCCTTTATGACACTGGAGTCCCCTCCTCCCATCTGGCGAATGAGTCAATTTTGAAAACCAGGGCTCCTGGGCCAGCCACCATCCCGTCGCCGATTTTTATCTCGATTCTCTTTCTAACCTATTGATATGTCCAACATTGCCACCATAAAGAGCGGGAAAGGGAGCGATCAGCCTCATGATGCCCACTCGTTGATAAAAACCTGTTTCTTTACACGCTGAAATCTGTTTGGAATCGTATACTATAGCATAGGCTTCAGATTGCCAAGCGCGGGACACTTTCTCAACATTGATAAAACGGAGCTGGATTCAGTTGAATGATATCGTCGAACACTGCCGCGGCGACGTTTGAGCCGCACCCGCTTCTTCGGCACCCCCATTGCATGACGATCTTCCCGCGTTTCTGGCCACGCCGCGGACTGCTCGCGGGGGTCCCAAGCACGGCCCGGCTGTTCTCAGTCGCGCCGCACTCTCAGCTCCTTGGCCACTGTCACTGGCAGCCTCACCCTCCCGGACATCCGACCCTCATCCTGATCCATGGACTGGAAGGTTGCAGCGACTCGCATTACATGCGCGGCATCGCCCAGAAAGCGTGGCGGGCCGGGCTCAACGTGATCCGACTCAACCAGCGCAACTGCGGTGGAACCGAGCACCTCACGCCCACTCTCTATCACAGCGGATTGAGCGAGGACATCGGAGCAGTCGTCATCGAGCTGGGCGCCCGCGATAGGCTCGATCGCATCTGGGTTGCCGGGTATTCAATGGGCGGCAACCTGGCCTTGAGAATGGCGGGGGAGGCAGGGTCTGCCCTATCAGCCCTGCGGGGCATCGTGGCGATTAGCCCCAATATCCATCCAGGCGACTGCGTGACCGCCTTGGAGCGGCCGACGAATTGGATGTATCACGGTTATTTCTTGAAACGTTTAAAGGCGCGGTTACGGAGAAAAGCGCTCCTCTTTCCGGGCAAGTTTCCTCTTTCACGGCTCTCGGGGATCAGAACGCTGCGGGAGTTCGACGAGGTGTACACGGCCCCTGACGGAGGGTTCCAGAACGCCGACGACTATTATGATCGAGCCGGAGCGCGGCACGTGCTGGCGGCGATCGAGGTCCCGACCCTGATCATCACCGCCCAGGACGATTCGTTTATCCCCTACAGCATGTTCAACACGGACGCGATCACGTCAAATTCCTGGATACGGCTGTGGGCTCCCAGACAGGGGGGCCATTGCGGGTTCATCCAGCGCCCACATGTCGGTGAGGATGTGTATTGGGCGGAAAACCGGCTGGTGGAGTTCATCGTCAGCCAGGACGGCGCCTGTTGACTCAGGACGGCGAGGGAAAACGGTCTGCCTGGCAGCCTAGTGCCGTTCCAACTATTCCCGACTAGGGCACGACTTCGATGTCGACGAGAGCGCGGGATACGCTCCGTCGTCACCTTTGGCGAGACAAGTTGGAACGGCACTAGTCTCCCAGAACCTGGACCACCAGATCGCGTGTGCGAGCACGCGTATCGAAATCCATCACGACGAGCTGCTGCCACGCTCCCAGCGAAAGCGCGCCGTCGGTAAACGGAATCGTCACG
>JAHFEU010000001.1:31348-62366 GCA_023248295.1 Nitrospirota bacterium
CTAGTCTCCCAGAACCTGGACCACCAGATCGCGTGTGCGAGCACGCGTATCGAAATCCATCACGACGAGCTGCTGCCACGCTCCCAGCGAAAGCGCGCCGTCGGTAAACGGAATCGTCACGGACGCGCCTTGGATTTGGGCGCGCAGATGGCTGTGGGCGTTGTCTTCACCGGCGTTGCGCAGATTGTGCTGCCAGCGGGGGTCGGCGGGGATCAACCGATCCCAGAGCGCGACCGTATCGGCTCGGATGCCAGGCTCATCCTCAATGATCAGCACGGAGGCCGTGGTGTGTCTGACGAAGACGGTCACGACTCCGGCCTTGAGTCCCGTGCCGGCCAGCGCGGTCTGCACCCGTGCTGTGATGTTTTCGACCCGCGTATCGCCTTGCATGTCAAGCTGGAGCGGGATGCTCTTGACCGTCATGCGCCTGCCCCCCACCCCCTGCCCCTGAGGAAGCGCAGCTCGCGGGGCGAGAGCGCGCCACCACGTGCCTCGGCCAGAATGCGGTCGAAGGCGCCCTCCGCGGCCAGGTCGTGGAGCGCCTTCACCACCATCGCGCTCAGGATTCCTTCCACCCGGAGTTTCTCCAGATAGGCGAATGCCTCGGCCAAGGTTTCACGTCGGCGAGCATAATAGTCTCGGCCGCGTTGCCGATTGTTGTACGCCTCCAACTGCTCACACGCCACCAACACCTCGGCCAATTGGCGGACCCATCCTGGCGCTCCCTTCAGTCTCTCCGGATAGTAGTAGTAGAGCATGACCAGACTCATCCAGGGGGCCCAGCGCACGCCCAGCTCGGCCAAGCGGGGCTTGGCTTCGCGCAACCGTCGTGCCAAGCGACGTGCGGAACCCAGGCGCATTTCCACCTGTTCTCGACTCCAGTCATCCACGGGAATGCCGGCCTTCCGCAACTCAACGGCGTACAGCGCCAGAAAGGCTTCTGTCTCTCGGCCCTTGGAAGTCTCCGGGTGGACCGCCCACCATTCACGCGGCCGGGTCGGGATGCCTTGCCTCCTCGCCCAAGACCAGATTTTCCCGAAGAGCCGTCGGTCCAGCCCGGAGCGTCCCAGGTCATGCAGCAGGCAGGCGACTTGAAACGTGGCGACTCGAGCCGGCGGGTGCCCCAGCCGCGTCGCGACAGCCGCGCACATACGCGAGGTCCGGAGCGCGTGCGGGCGGTCATATCCGCGGATCAGCCGGCCGGGTTGGCGCGGGTCTGGATAGTCATACAGCCGCAACAGCGCGGTGGCGAGTGACCGCGAGATCAGGAGGGGAGCTGGATGGTGTGAGGTCTTCACCCTGGCGATCCGGTGATGAACCGGCTGGCGGTTTCCACCTCTCCGCATGTCTGTCTCCCGGTCCCCCTGTGTCGTCTCACGGTCCAGCGGCGGTCGGCCCGGTGAGGGGAGAATATCGTCAGGTTGAACGGGGTGTCAAGACGAGACGCGGGTGATCCGGATCATCGGCTCGATGACTAGAACTGCTTGCCCACCATCAGACCACCGCCCAGGCCATGTTCCATGGCCATGGGACGCACCCGCCACTCGGAGGGATCGGCACCATGCCGCCGGCTGAGGAACTTGCCTAGTCCCCATCCGATGAGGCCTCCGGCCACGACATCCGACGCAAAGTGCTTGTCGGTATAGACCCGGGAGACGGCTACCGCGGAGGCCAGCCCGTAGGCCACCCACCCCACCGGGGGGTCGAATCGCTCGGCGAAGACGCTCGCCACGGCAAAACTCGCTGCGGCATGCGTCGAGGGAAAGGAGGTATCGAATCCGGAGAACGGACGAAAGTGCGTGGTGCCTTGCCCCTTGTCCGGCGTGGCCCGGCCCGTGAGCTCCTTGAGCGCCGCCGTCGCGGCCACCGCAAAGAGCTCGGCCTCCAGGCTGATAAGCCCAGCATCCTTCAAATGACTGCTCCCTCCATACGACTGCTTTGCCACGCCGAGGGCAATCACGCCAGCGTTCAGACCGAGCAAGACACCGGCACTCCCAAAGGTGTTGAATCCGTCCGCCACATCCCGCCCCTTTGCCGTGGTGTTGCGCTGGACAAGGTCTCGGATCCCGTGGTCGGCCGCGAAGAACCCTCCGACGACCGCCAGCGCTCCGCCGGTCGCAAGGAGATCCTCACGGTCCATCCGCAACGGCGCGGTGGCAAGGGCCTTGGCGTCCTCGATCGTGGCCTGAATGCCCTTGCCGATGGAGTCCTCTTCGAGGGCCTTCGCCGAGTCCTCTCCGCTCGCGGCGCAGGCTAATCCCGACGTGAGAAGAGCAGAGATAGCGATCAGGACGAGGAAGAACTGACGTCCTGGGCCCAAACGCCGCACCCCCTTACACGTAAACTCCGACATCATGCCTCAAGTGAAGTTCAGGTCAGCCTTGGGCTCTTCGCCCTGGGGACTCGCGGTTGCGGTGACTCGGAGAGGCTTCTGCGATTGGCCCAATCGGACAGCTCTGTCTCAGTGTGCTCATGCGTCATCTCCCTTGATCGGCCTGCCGGGGCCCGATTGTACTGGCTCTCTCAGGAAGGATCAATCCCGACTGCGAGCCTGTGTAGGGCATCTGAGGCAGGTCGGTGGTTCGACTCCACCCGGCTACTAGAGGCAAAGGAACTATCCGCCCGCATGTGATCGAAGCGGGCGGCTCACACGAAGTGTGGGGGCAGGAATCTAAGCCTACTGGAGGCAAAGGAACTCTCCGCTCACATCTGATCGAAGTGAGCGGGTCAAGCGAAGCTTGGTATGGAGCCGGCGAGTGGGATCGAACCACCGACCGTCGCCGGATCGGCCCTGAAGCCTGCCTCTCCGACTCCTACAAAGGGGGCCAGCCCCCTTGTACGATCCCCACGAAGGGGGCACACCCCCTTCGGAACCCCCAGGTCGGTGGTTCGACTCCACATGTGGGAGAGCTGGAGCCGGCGAGTGGGATCGAACCACCGACCTGCGGTTTACGAAACCGCTGCTCTACCAACTGAGCTACGCCGGCCGTCAGTTCTTACGAGGGAACGAAAGGTAGGGACGCGGGACAGTCCGCATCATACTCAGGACCTGTACGCGTGTCAACCTTCTCATCAGGTAAGATGGGCACCCCGCCGCGCACCCTCTCTCGGCCTGCCGTCATTTCACGCGAGTTAATGGAATACTCCGGGCCTGGGCGTTCGGATCGAGCGGAGGGATGCTCATCGGCTCTAGTTCATGCCCGTATGCCGCCCTGGCGGCTTTGGGCACCTGTGTCTGCACGTAATCGAACAGCTCTCCCAACGACACCAGCCCGTCACCATCCGCATCCGCTTCGCCGCCAAGCCCCCTGAGGAGATGGAAGGTGAACAGGCCATGCCGGCCCCGTTCATACCGATGGGCATCCTGGACTCCGCTGATTCCGAGTATCTGCACCAGCTTGCCATCTCCCGTCGTGGACGCCGCGGCTTCCCAGACCGGACCATGGCCCTCGTGGCGGCCTGATTCGGGCCGGACCGTCAGCGTGACATCGAGCAGCAGCACCGCGTGCCGAAGAGGCAACCGCGTCAGGGCTGCATGGAGCCGACGCAAGGAGAACGACCGAACGGGGGAGGTGGGGGTCCCCTCATAGGGAAAGAGCGACACGGCGCCAGTCTCCGGATCAACCATCGCCCGACCGGAGAAGAAGACCAGCACGTCTCCTCCAGCCTCGACATGCTGCGGCAACCAGTTCTCGAGCACTTCGACGAGGTCGTCCTTCAGGGCGTGGTCATCCGTCACCACCTTGACCTGCCAGGCCGGAATTCCCCCCACCGTTCGGAGATACTTCGCCATGACCTCGGCATCGTGGGAGGCGAATCTGACGACCGGCACGTCGGGGTCACGGAAGGCACCGACCCCGATCGCGATTCCGACAGTCTTCCGCCGTTCGTACCCATGGACCCGATCCGGAACCTGATCGACATCGATGGTGCGTCCCTGTGTGGCTGCCGCCTGGGCGGGACGAGAGGCCGCGCTCCCCCCCCTCCTCGCCTCCGTCGGCGAACCCGATGAGAGCGGCGGCCCGCCACGCTGTTTCGCCTCCGCAGCCTGCAGGATCTTGATCGAGGTGCCCAGGTGTTCCTTGAGCCCTCGCGCTAGACGCACGCTCGCGTCATCCGCCAATCCGGCGAGGCCGTGCACCTCGCAAGTTTGACCTTCCGTGTCTACGTTGCCGCGAGCTTCTACGCGCAGGTTCTTGGTAGACAGCAGGGTGCCACCGGCGTCGAAATAGGAGACAGTGGCGCCAAGTGTGACGGTGGCGGGATAGCTCTTGGTCGCCTGGCGAAGGATGTAGAGATTGAGCTCCTTCAGCCCCAGAACAACCTCCACCACACCATCCGACGGTGCCGCCACGCCGCTTCCCAACGGTTGTGCGTCGGCCTGGACGCGCTCAAACACCATGCCGAGGTCGCGCTTCAAGGCATTCGTGAGCCGATCGCCGAGCGGAAGCGTCCGGGGCTGACGGCAGGAGTCCGTGTAGTCAAGGCCGGCTTCCGTCACGCTTGGGTCCAGCCGCAGGCCGACCGTCAAAGGAAGCCAGTAGCCCTGCGAGTCGCCTCCCCCACCAAACCACCTGGACGACATCTGGCTGCAGCCCGAGAGCACGACCAGCAGGACCAGTGCAACGGTCGGGCCGGTCACGCGGCTGAGAAGGTAGGGTGCGAGCGCAAGGTGAGGAGGTCTCGCCAACACGGCCAACCCTATATACCGAAAACGCGGAGAGAAGGCAACCACGAGGACAAGGAGCCTGACGATCCGAGGCCTGGATTGACACGGTTTTGCCCAGTGCGCTAAGGTCAAAGCCATGCCGAATTCGCCTGCAGGGGTGGGGCTCTCGCGTGCCAGCACTCCTCAGGGGAGCCTGCACTGGTCAACCCTGACTCACCTCATTCGGCTCTCCAACCAGTCCGGCACCCTCCTGCTGATGCTGCCCACGCTGTGGGCGCTGGTGCTCGCGTCGCGGGGCAGGCCGGCCTGGAGCTTACTGGCCGTCTTTGTCTCCGGCTCTTTCCTCATGCGGAGCGCAGGCGTGGTCCTGAACGATCTCGCGGATCGGTCCTTCGACCGTCTCGTGGAGCGCACGCGCACGCGCCCCCTGGCCAGCGGCGCTCTGGGAGTCCCCGCAGCGCTGGCCACCGCGACGGTCCTGATGTTGGCCGCAGTAGGCTTACTGATCTTCACCAACGAGCTGACGATCCTGCTCAGTCCGGTGGCAATCCTCTTGGCCGCCATCTATCCGTTTTCGAAACGGTTCGTTCATCTCCCGCAGGCCGTGCTCGGCCTCGCATTCGGTTGGGGGGTCGTCATGGCTTGGGCGGCCGCTCGGAACAGGCTGGAGATCCCCGTCTGGTTTCTCTATGCGGGCACGATCTTCTGGGCCGTAGCCTACGATACCATCTACGCGCTGCAGGATCGCGAGGACGATGCACGGATTGGAGTCAAGTCCGCGGCGCTTCTGTTCGCTGCTCGGACCTGGATCGCGGTGGGCGTGTCGCTGGGCGGCATGCTGGGCATGCTTGGCCTCACCGGATGGATGGTGAGCCTCGGACCTGCGTTCTATGCCATGCTGGCGGTGGTCGGCGTGTTTTTCACCCGGCAGGTCTGGACGCTGCGAGGCTCGGTTTCCCCCGCACAGGCCTTCAGCATGTTCAGGCGACATGTCTGGGTCGGATGGGCGATCTTAGCCGGAATCTGGGCCGGGTTCCTCATTTAGGCTTCTCTTCGGCCGCCAACTCCTTCAGTGCGGACTGCACCCAGCGGAGACTGTCCTTGAGCCGAGCCTCTTCCGCCTTCAGGAACTCAAGCACGGCCCGGTTCGTGCCGGAGATGGCGGAGCGGAGTCCAGCCGTTTCTTTAGAGAGAGCCTCTTGCTTAGCGATCTGTTCGGCAATTTTCCCCTGGCTGCCCTTAACCTCCTCGGAGAGTTTCGCAAGGGCTTCCTGTTGGGTCTTCAGGTCCTGCGCGAGTTGACGTTCCCGTTCCTCGATCTGCTTCTTTGTGGTCTCAAAACCGGCTTTCGTCTCCCCCTTCAGCGACTCCATCTGAGAAACCAACGGGGCGATCTTTTGTTCCACTTCCGTCTTGCTTGTGGTCACGGACGTCTGGATCTCTTGCTTGAGGGTATCCAGATCCCCTTTGGTCGCGCACCCGGCCATGACCAAGATGGCCACCCCTAGCAAACTTCTCATGATCGCAGAAGAACCTTCGCATCCCATGAAGGCAGACCGGCTCGTCCCTATGTGCGTTCCCCCGTCAGTGAAAGAAGTTTCAGTTCGAGGCCTTTTCAAGAGGCTTGGCCTGGCTTGACGCGCGGAGCGTCGCCAGGTACAGAGTCACGGCCCTGGCGTCCTGGTCACTGAGGCCCAGATTCGGCATGCGCGTGTCCGGCTTCATGCTTTGGGGGTACTTGATCCAGCGATAGACCCATGTGGCATTGAGCCGGAAGCCCGCACGATCCAGCGCCGGGGCCACGATCCCGCCTGCTTCTCCGACCCGGTGACAGGCGTTGCAGCCGTATTTATTCGTGTACAGTCGCCTGCCAACGTCGGACAGCTTCGGGGCCTGACCAGGCTTCACCGTCAGGTCCGGTCTGGCAACGGACGCGAACTTCGGCCGAGCGGAAAAATTGGCCTCCGCCGTTTTGGCCCTCTCCAATTCTTTTGCCACGACGGCCAGCGCTTCCTCCTCCTTGCTGGCGGCATCGTCATCCGACTCGGCGCCCTTCTTCTTGGCCTCCTCCGCGGCCTTCTTTTCAGCCGCTTCCAACGCCTGTTTGGCCTGATCGTATTTTTGTTGGGCCGCCTGAAGCTGGTCCTGCAACCCTTTCTTCCGCCCGTCCACGTCGTACTGCAGCTTCGTTCCGTGCAGAGTCCTGACGTAGGCGACAATGGCCCAGATCTCCTCTTCGGACAACGTGTACTTGAAGGTCGGCATGGTCGGCACGGCAAACTCATCGTCGCCGATCTTGTCGCCCACCTCGGGGGTGGTATCCTTCATATCGCGGGAGACGGTCGCAAAGAGCTCCTCATCTTTGAAGGTGGACATCTCCTCCTTGGCCGAGAGATCCTTCGGACGAGGGTCCGGCATCGAGCCCCAGTTATAGCCCTCGTTCTGGCGGCCATGCTCACCGTGGCAGTGCATACAATAATGGCCGTACAGTTTCTGGCCCTTGGAGACCTGCTCACTCTGAAACAGTGCGCAGCCGGCCCCCGCGACGAGCGCCGAAACGCCGACGAGCGCGCCGGCCAGCCAGACCCTGCGAACACTCCCTGTCGTTCTCATGCAGACCGTCCTTTCTTCAGCTTCCGGATGACCACAAACTGAAAGCCAACCGCGAGGCCGACAGCCAGCGCGGCATAGAGATACCCCGAATAATCCGGCGCCGGCTCGGCGCGGAAATACCACCACGAGGAGACCGCCTTTTCCGATCCCTTTTCTTTGAGGTCGCCGCTCTCCAGCTTCTTTCCGTCCCAGATCGCAAACGCGACGTTGATGAACTCGCCGGGCTCGATCTGGACGTCATGCTCCACATCGCTGGTCGAGAGGGCGCGGGAGAACACGACCTTCCAAGTGCCGTTCTGATAGACGCCTTTGCCTTTGACATCCTGCTGCGCCTGGACTTTCAGGGTGCCGAACCCTTGGGCATTCATGTCCAAAACCTTGCCGCTCGCATTCTTCCAGTACCAGATGTTGACAGGGCCGCCTTCCACCTGGGCCATGGGCTGGCCATGCGCGAAATGCGCTTTCTTGTCCCCGACCATGAACTCAAGCGCCGCCGCGTCATGAGGGTCTTCGGTGGGATCGGCATACTCCAGAAGAACAGCCAGGCTCTTGCCGTCATGCAGACCGCGCGCTTTGACCGACTTCACGGTGACTTCGCCAATCCGCGTCGGCCAGTGCACTTGAGGGGACAACGGGAACTCCGCGCGGGGCGCGGTGTTCCAAGCGGCGGCGGTCGGATCCTCCGCCGGCAGGGGCTCCTTCACGAGCGGGGCTCGGACCGCAACGCTTTCCTGGGCCATCGTAGGCTGGGCCACCGGCAACCCGGTCATGAAGAACGCTCCGCCGATCACACCCAGAGAGTAAATACTCAGCCGAAGCACGTCCCTCATGTATCAATCCTTTCCCTGCCTAGAACTTTCCCCACGTCACATCTCCCAGTGAGGGCTGCCGGGCTGCTTCCTATTGCGCGCGTCCACCGCCCGTCGCTCGTGAAGCGTGAAGCGTATCTCGCAAACTATCTCACGAGATACGAGCGACGAGATACGAATGACGCCGACAGATGTGCGCGCTCCGGGAGCACGGGGCTGGCTCAGCCGCCCCCTCACCGCCCCCCCTTACTCCCAGGTTCTAGGCTTCTGATGGGCCCCGTCGTATTCGCCCATGATGATTTTCCAGACCCACTCATCCGGAAGCTCCAACTCCCAGCGTGGCATCGCCGATTTCCAGGGCATGCCCTCGATCGGCAGCCCCACCCCGCCCTTCTTGATCCGCCAGAACAGGTAGGACTCCTGGAGCTGGGCAATCGTCCCCGAATCCACGAAATTCGCCGGGGGCGGATTGAAGCCACGAGCGGCCGGTCCCTTACCGTCGAAATTCGCTCCGTGACAGGGCGAGCAGAAGGCGGCGAAGAGCCCCTTGCCCATCATCACGTTCTCCGGGGTGTTTGGGATCGGGTTCGAGAGTCCCACAAACTCGCCAGGTGGGGCCGGATGGATGGTCCGGCTTTCAGCCGGCGGCATGTCGCTGGGAACCGTGCTGGTGTAAGTCTGCCAGCCAACCAGGAGAGGAAAGAGCACCAGCACCAGCAGGCGGGCGATTTTCATGGGCCCGGTCTGTCGTTCGCCGTTCAAGAAGCGGACGATGGGCCCAAAGAACTCCTCGGTCGACTCACTGCTGAGGGTCGCGAAGATGACGATACCGGCGACGGTCAGGGCCAGGTACAAGAAGATGAGGTTGGCCGGCAGCGGAGCCGTGAACAACGGCAGGATGAACTTCAAGAACAAATACAGACCGACGATGAGGAGGACGCCTTTGAGCAGCACCCCGCCTCTATTGAGGAAGACCCCACATTTTTTCAGGAGCACCTCACCTTTGAGCAAGAGGCCGCCTTTCATGTCCTGCACCCTTCCTTCAGCGGAACGTTATCGCGCCTGGGCCACCGCCGTCGCGGCTGCCGTCGGCTGCATGATCTCAGACGGGCTCACCGTAATCGGCTCTCCGCTCATCTGCTGCAGAAAGGCGATCACGGACAGAATTTCGTTGTTGGACAGTCCGATCGGATTCTTGTTGATGTGCGGCATCCTGGCCGGGTATTGCTTCGGCGGCCCCCCATGCCGGTAGTCAAGGTAGATGTAGGCCTGAGGCTGGGTCAGGCTCTCGTAGATGAACTCGCGGGTAAGCTTGGCGCCGATGCCCTTCAAATCCGGACATCGGGCCGACTCGCTGGGGCCGATTGAGTGGCATAGCGCGCACTGGCCCTTGCTGAAGAAAATCTTCTGCCCGATGGCAGCCATGTCGGCCGAGGTCTTGATCGTGGCCACGTCGAATTTCTCTTCCGCCGGCGGCAGTGACGCCATCTGCGGAATACCCAGCGCGATTAAGGCGAACGTTCCGAGCACGATGATCACAAACCCCACAACCCGAATAAAGCGGGCCTGTATGAAGAGCAGGATCACGACACCGAGGCCCACCACGATGAACCCGATCAACTGGAGCAATGCGACTTCGCTCATAGTTCTCTCAGGAGTCTTGAGTGTGTAGTTCCTAGTTTTGAGTTGAACTCAAAACTCATCACTGTTTGTTCCGGTCGTCCAGTGTCGGCGATCCTCCGGCCATGGCCGGATATGCGCCTGCCGGCAGTTTTTTCTTGGTCTCCGGCTCCATCGTCTTCGTCTTATCCCCCATGGTGGCCACCCAGAAAATGAAAGCCACCAGCAGACAGAACACGAACGTATTCAATGACATGAATGCCGCCGCGTAGCCCAGGGCCGGCGAGAAGGCGTACTGGGAGGAGTCGCGCATCACGCCATACACGTGCCAGTGGACCCGAGACGAAGACCGCGCGTAGCCCATCAAGGTCATCAGCAGGATTACCATGACCGCATTCAACACAAGGGCGTATCCGGCCCGCGGTGGCATGCGGCCCCAGATCATCTCGGTGGTCGTGCGCGCGCTCTTCATGAGGAGACCGGTCAGCGGCGTGATCGTGACCAACACGAACAGGACGATCAGGACCTGGACGACCGAGAAATAGTTGATGCGGACGATGGCCGGCACGAAATACCCCCAGACGCCGAGTACGATGACCACGATCGCGGCGAGGCCCAACACGCCGGCCATCACTTTTTGGGCCACCTTGGCCCAGGTGGCGGTCTCCACCTTGCCCGCGCGCCAATAGATGATAAAGCTCATGAACGTGACCAGGATCATGATATTGACGACGGTCATCTTGGCCGACATCACGCCGAACACTCCCAGGAGGGGATGGTGCGTGCCGCCCATCCTCCTCGCCTCTTCCAGACTGGCGACGAGCGAGTGGGGAGTCATCCAGACGCCGAGGCAGAGCAGCAGGATCACCAGCATCGCCATGATCGGCCGGCGGTACTTGACCTCGGATCCCTCGATGCGGTGCGTAATCCCCAGCCAGAAATAATAGTTCGCTCCCAGGAACAGCACGCCGATCAGCATCGCCTGCAGGATGAACAGCCACGAGAGGAAGCCGCCCATCAGGGTAATGCCCATCTGCTGGTTGTATTGGTACACCTCACGCATGAGCCAGTATCCGGCGAAGGGTAACGGCAGCATGCCGAAGACCCCGATGAAGTTCCCCACGTAGCCCATCCAGTCATAGTGCACGCGCTCCTCGTGCGTGTTCGCCGACAGATACCGCATGCCGGCGTAGGCGCCGCAGATGAACCCGCCCAGCACCACGTTCGCGATCAGCCGGTGCACATTGACCGGCCACCACGTGGGATTCCAGGTGGCGGCCCAGGCCCGGGCCAGAGCCGAGCCTTCTGCGACCACCACGGGGCTGGCCTGAAACGTGGCCCAGGAGTTCGGGATGATCATGATGAAGAACGCGAACACGTTCAGCAGGAACCCCAGGAACAGGTGAAGTCCCTTCCTGCCCCCCCCTTGCATGACGTCCCAGCCATACCAGTACAGATACAGCGTCACGGTCTCCAGCAGGAACAGGGCGCAGTACACGACGAAGGACGGGAAAAAGATATCCGTCAGATACGCCATCAGCTTGGGATAAAAGCCCAACAGCATGAACAGCAGAATGCCCCCGAACAGGGCGGTCGTGGCATAGGCGGAGGTGAGGAGCTTCGTGAACTCCTTGGCCAGCTTGTCGTACCGCTTATCGCCGGTCCGGACCCCTACAATTTCGCAGACCCAGGCAAAGATCGGGACGCCCAGCACAAACCCCGCCAACAAGAGATGCTGCTGGGCGATGACCCAGATAATGTTCCGGCTCCCGCCCAGTTGAGGGATATCCCGATAGGCGACCGTGGCGGCAGTACTTGCGGCATCCTGCGCGAGCCCCAACAGGGGAATTCCCAACTGGCCGATGAGGAAGAGCAACGCGGCAATCGACCACGTTCGTCCGCGCCGCACACCGGCGCTTCGCCCTCGATGTCCGCCATAGTACGTCATGGAGATCTCCTCTCCTCGCGCAGCGGCTAGCGTGTGCGCTCACCGGCGCCCTGCGCGCCGACTTTCGCAGAGGGCTTTTCTGTCTTGATGGCTTGGCCTCCACCATCGGCACCCTTGGATGGCAAGGCCTTCCTCTTGGCTCCTTGTTTCGCTTTCGCCTCGAGCGCCTTGACGGCGGATTCCGCTTGGGCAATCAGTTTCTCGGTCCTCTGCAAGGCCTCAGCCGGCTTGAAGAACTCAACCTTGGCCGGCTCCTTCTGATACAGTTCGTGGGGATGGGGCGTCGTCACCGGCATGACCGCCCAGAACAGGAACACGAGCACGACGCCGGTCGCCGTGAACGCGGTCAGGACTAGAGGCTGATCTGCTGGGACTCTCAAGAGGTCCCACCGACGGACCCGCGCCTGGTACGGCTCCGTCGTCGGACGAGCGGCTGCCGCCTGTTTCCGCACAATCTGCCCGAAAAGGAACAACCATCCGAGCGCCAGCCCCAGCAAGACCACGGTGGCCACGCTGCCCCACAAGACCAACTCGATACTGATTCGTTCCGGCACGGGGAAGTTCTTTAGTACCTCGATCTCAAAAATGCGCCCCACGACCGCCTTCGCGCCCCCGACCATCTGGCTTTGGATGCCGTAGGCGATCGGCAGGTAGATGGCGCTCAACAGCGCCGCTTGCCACCACAAGGTGACCCCGACGGATTCGGGCGGCTCCAGACGCAACCGGTCGAGGAAGACGGTGCGCGCGCTCAGGCCCAGAGCCCAGATGTCAACGGGAATCGAACAGAGCAGGAGCACGGCGAGGCCGGGCATCTCCCAGGGATGGACGCCCATGGCGAGCGACAGCAAGCCCAGGACGATCTTGATCGGGACGCCGGTCCAGAAGGCGGGCCACGCGACCGCGAGGCCCAACTTCACCGACGACATGGAAGAGGCTTGAGCAGCCATCTATCAAAACCAACAACCAAGAATTGCTAGTCCAGAAATTCTCGATTGATGATCGCGGAAATAGTAAACACGAGAATGCCGGTCATCACGATCAACCACCCAACCAGCGCGATCGGCCGCTTAAAAATATTGCGCTCAGGGTTCCGGTCGATAAACGGCAATGCGGCCAGCAGCAACAGGAATGCATTCGGAATGGCCACCCCGGCCACGAACTGGCCGAGCTCTCCGGAAAATATCTTCAGCCGCAGCATCTGAAACAAAAACAGGAAGTACCACTCCGGCTCCGGATGATAGTCCCCCGGGTCCGGGGTCGCCTCCTCCAACAACACAACCGGCTCGATGAACGCCAGGCTGCAGATCGTCACGAACACCGCTCCCATCGCCACGATGTCTTTCCAGACTTGCCGGGGGAAGAAGTAATCGGTCCGTGCTCTAAGTTCCTCCGCGCTTCCCCGGAACGGCCCGGCCGGGCCGGCTTTCCGGAACAGGAACAGGTGCAGCCCCGCCAGCCCCATGAGGGCGGCCGGGAGGATCATGACGTGAATGACGAAAAACCGGCTCAGCGTCATCTGACCGGGCGTGGGCCCCCCCTTGAGGAACCGGGCGATGAAGTCGCCGACGAAGGGAGTCTTGTCCACGATCTCCACGCCGACGGTGGTCGCCCAATAGGCGCGCTGATCCCACGGCAACAGATATCCGGTGAAGCCGAACGCCATCACCAGGCCGAAGAGCGCAAGCCCGATCAGCCAGATCAGCTCCCGCGGCTTCTTGTAGGCGCCCCACAGAAAGACCTGCGACATGTGGGCGAACACCATCACGACCATCGCGGACGAGCCCCAGAAATGGTAGCTCAGGATAAACCACCCATAGTCCACTTCGTGCAGAATGTACTGGGTGCTCGCGTAGGCGTGATCGGCGCTGGGGACGTAATAGAACATCAGCAGGATCCCGGTGACCGCCTGCATGATGAAAATGAACAACAGGCAGGAGCCGAACACATAGGCCCAGCGCGACCCGCCGGGCACGGGTTCGTTGAGCATCTTGGCCTGCAAGGTCTTCAGGCCGATCCGCTCGTCCACGAACGCGAACACTTTTTCCAGCACTGACGGTTGACCGCTCATCAGACGATCCGAACCTGGGCTCTCGTGCCGGCCTTGAATTCCACGTCGATAATCTCAATATCGCCGTTGGCGGCGACCCGGATCGGGACCGGGTCCAGGGGGCGGGGGGCCGGCCCGTCCAGCACCTTCCCGCTGGGATCGTAAATGCTGAGGTGGCAGGGACACAGGAAGATCTGCCGGCCGAGCTTCGGGACGTTCCGCCACTTGTAGCCGCAGCCGAGGTGCGGGCACTTGCCCGAATAGGCCACATAGGGAACGTCGCGCTTATTCGTCCAGACCACCTGGCCGGAGTGGTCTTTGAACTCCAAGTCTTTCCCCTTGTAGACGCCCTCAAGGACCGCCGGCGACGCCTTCAGGATCCAGACGTTCTTGTCAACCTCGGCCTCCGGCATGAACGCTTCCTTGACGCTCTTCTTGAACTTGAACTGCACCCCGACATCCTCCGCCTTGATCTTGCCCGCATTGCCGATCTTGATCCAGCGGTTGTCGAAGGGCGCATACATCGGCTTCATCACGTACTTGAGGACGGGAAACGCCAACGGGAGCGCCAGCAAGAGGCTGATCGCGTGTGTGAAGTTCGTGAAGAACGTCCGGCGCTCGACGTTACGCTCCAACTCGGGCACCGGCACCAGCACTTCACCCGGCTCCACGTGCAGGTGATCTTCCAGGTGCGCAATCTCGACCTCCCGGATGGTCACATACTCCTCGCGATGGAAAGCCGGGAACTGCGCCATCTCGCTCGAGGTGGCGCGCAACTCGACGGTGTCCTCCGTCACCACCTGGACCTGGGCCGCCGGGATCTGGCGCTCCAACGCGCCTGCTCCGTCGCCCACGACGATGTGGCTGACCTCCCGCGACAAGGGGTCGACGATGATCCGGGTCACCTCGCCGACTTCCCGGTCGGCGCACCGCACTTTCGATTTGAGCTTCGGTTGCACGCTACTTCTTCTTGATCGCCTTCGGCGTATTCACCGAGGGATTCTTGAGCGTAGAAAGAAACGCCACCAGCTCGTCGATTTCCTTGTCCTCCATCAGGTCCTTATACTTGTCAGGCATCTTCTTCTTTTCGTATTCCTTCTCGAATCCTTCCGCCATCCAGCTCCGTGGATCCAGAACCTTTTGTCGGAGCTCCTGCGGGGTCATCAGGTTGCCGATGTTATCCATCTCCGGACCACGTTTCTTTCCCCCCTGCCCGGAGAGCTTATGGCAGTTGTAGCATTCCTGAAGCTTCCACTGCTCCTTACCCAGAGCGACCAGGTCCCCGCTCGCCGCAGGCGATGCGCCCGACGGGATCCCGCCGTCTGCTCCCGTCGGAAACCTCGCAAGGGCGGCGCCTCCGACCGCCTGCAGGCGCTGCATGATCGCGTCGGCTTTCTCGGACAAGGCCTTCGTGCGGGCGAGCAACTCCTCCGCCTTTCCCTGTTCGGTGGCGGCGCGCTTGGCCTTCAGCAACTTTTCGATCTTGCCCTTTTCGTCCTCGGGGTCGTACTGAGGCCACAACGACGCGCCACCGATGTACACACCCGAAATCACGACGTAGAACGCCAGGAGCGCGACCAGCGCCTTCGTCCCGCTCATGGGCTGGAGCGAGGGAGCGTCCAAGAGAAGGAAGACCGCAGCCCCCAGCATCGCGTAGGTGAAGAACATCACCTGAAAGACCGGTGGGAAGGCCAGCGCTCTGGTTACGCCGACGAGGAAGACCCCCACGACGAGCCCGGTGATCCCCTTCTTGATCACGTTCTTCAGGAAACTTCTCTGGTCACGCATGCTGCTTCCCCGCCTTGACGGCGATGAATGCCCGTCGCACTTATTTGGCTCCGGCCGGAACCGGCTTGGCCGCCGCCTCGGGCGCCTTGGCTTCGGACGCCCGCAGGGTCACCATGATCGCGAAACTCACCACCATATAGAAGATCAGCGTGATGCCGGTGATCCACCAGGCGGCATAGGAGAGCGTGGGGGTAAACGACTCGGCGGTGAAATCGGGCATCAGGTTATACGTGTGGAAGTATTTGCGAACGAGCGACCGGACCGCGCCCATGAGGCCCATCGTCCAGATCGCGCTGAAGGCCAGGAAGATCAGCACAAACTGGGCAGCGAAGTCGATTTTTCCCCACACGATCGTCCCCTGTCGGATGGCGCGGTTATAGAGGATGTAGTTCACCACCGTGACGAAGATGAGGGTAAAGGCCGCCGAGTTTTTGGCCGGCATCAACGCCAGGAAGCTCCAGTCCGAGGGCAGCTCCAGATGCTCCGTCGACAATGCCTGGGTGGCGACAAACCCGTGCGGGGTCATCCAGATCGCATTGCCGACAACCACCATGAGGAACCCCACCTTGATCACGGTTCGCGAAGACACGGTGATTCGACCAAGCGGCGGCATGCCTTTGCTGAGAATCCATGGAGCCAGCGTCAACGGCACCAGGACTGCCAGAGACTTGGGATCGGGCACCGGGAAGATCGTCCAAACGTACGTCATGACGAACGGCAGCGCCACCATCACCAGGACGGTCAGGGCCGACATCCGGACGCGCTCGACTCCCTCGATCCGTTTCATGCTGAGCCAGATGTAATAGTTGCTGGCCAGGAATATCAGTCCGACCATGGCGCCTTGCATCTCGAAAAACATCGAGAGCTGATCGGCCATCATGTACGGACAGATCGAGGCGTCGTAATCGCAAAGCTCGAACGACAGCAAGTAACCCATGAAGGGCAGGAAGAGGAGCGCCCCCACCCCGATCAGGTTTCCGACGAACCCCATCCAGTCATAATATGAACGCTCCTCCTCGTTCTTGGCGCCCATATACATGTAGGCGGCGATCAAGCCGGCAATGAACCCGCCGAAGGTCACGTTCCCCACCAGCCGGTGGAGGTTCAACGGCATCCAGCTATAGTTGTAGACCTTGTCCCAGAGCGACGCGGTCTGGATGTATTCGACCAGGGACAGGCCTTCCGCGGCCTTCGCCGGCGTATTCATGAACGAGGTGGGGCCGTCGATCACAAAGAGCGTGACCGTCCCGATGATGTTGAGCAGCACGCCTAACGCGATATGGCGACCCTTTTTCTCGCCCTTCCACGCATCCCAGGTGTAGAAGTACAGGTACAGCACGATGGTCTCCGCGATGAACAGGAGGGGGTAGAGAACCGCAAAGATCAGGAAGAAGTGATTGATCAACCAGGTGGTGAACTGGGGATAGGTGGCCAGCAGGACGAAGATGAACAATCCGCCGGTGAGCGCGGTCATGCTGTAGAGGATCACCGTGACCTTGGTAACTTCCTTGGCCAGCCGGTCGTAACGCGGGTCCTGCTTTCGATAGCCCAGCCATTCCGAGATGACCACAAAGATCGGAGCGCCCAGGATGAAGGCGGCAAAGAGGATGTGGAGCTGGGCGACGATCCAGACGGCCGTGCGGTTCCCGGTGTAGGGGAACTCCGCGGCCGGGGGGGTCGGAACCTGCGCATAGGCCGCGGTGCCGAATACCGCCAGAAGGCCGAGCATCAACAGAAGACTGCGTTGCCAGGTGCGCCAGGTTCGCATGATTCACCGCCCTGCGTTGGCCGTCATCTTAGGTCTTCCCCGCCGAACCCTTTTGAGGTTTGGGAGGCGCGGAGGCCGGGGCCTTGCCAGCCGGCGCGGCAGCAGGCGGCTTCGCCGAGCCGACCGGCACCCATTCTTTTTTCACCACATCAAATTCCAGGCCCTTCAGCCCGAACGTGCGCTCGTAGGCCATGACCTTCCATCGGTCCTCCTCGGGAAGCTTGCTCATCCAGGCCTTCATCTTGGTGTTGGGCACCCCTTCCGAGATGCGCCAGAACCAGACAGCGTCCGAGTAGAGCTTCATCCGTTCGGTATTCCGGAAGTCCCGCGCCCCGGCTTTCACGGGCTTTCCGTCTTTCCCGTGGCAGCTCGCGCAATTCACATCAATATTCGTGGCACCGATGAAGATCTGGCGCCCTTCCTCGATGATCTTCTCATCCGCCCACCATCCAGCCGGCATGTGCCTGTCCGCGTATTTTGCCGGAGGATCCGGCGGTGCCACGATCGGCCCCTCGCCCGCCCCGCCGCACCCTGCGACCGTCACACTCGCTCCCGCCAGACCGATGAGGAGAGCCATCGTCCCCCACGCCGTGCGCTTCATCATGATCTCACCTGTTCCTTTCTCCTGACCCGCCTTGGCTCTGTACCGCTTGCAGCCGACGGTCCTCTTGATGGTCCGTGCCGGACTCGAAACGGGGCCGCGGACAAAAAGACGCTTTCGCTCAGACCTCCGGCCTGAAGCAAAAGCGCCACCTGCCCAGAACGCCCGGATGCTCCCCGGCGGTCGGCCACGCACCGCTTCCCCCTGGTCCGATTCGGCGACGCGATCGGACGACTCGCCGACCCCTATCTGATTGAACCTCTATTTGCGCAGTCCCTTGCCTCTCCTCTGAGACCGTTGCCGGTTCCGGATCAATCTCACTCCTGCAAGCGCAGCCACCGCCGCAAGACTGATCCCCGCGCCATAGTAGATCCAGTCGGCGCCTCCGGCGGCTGTTTCGCATCCTGAGCCAAAATTGACCGTGATCTGGCGCTCCGTGCCAACATCCTTGGGATCGAACTGAGCGGTCTCCCGCTTTTCTTGATCGAGGGCGATCACCAGGATCGGGTCGCCTCGATTCTCGTTGTGCAGGTGGAGCGTGGCCCTGTAGTAGCCGCGGCTATCCGTGTATCCGATCGCATGCACGGATACCCGCACATCCTTTGCGATCACCTTGGTATCAGGAACCGGCTGGCCGTCTGGCCCGCAGACATGCCCTTTGACGGTGAATCGGTGGTCCACCTCATGCATGGCTATCGCGGTGGGGGGAAAGGAGGCAACGAAGACGAGCCACGTAACAACGAGGCTCAATAACGCCACAAAATAAATCGCTCTCGTTCCGTCCCCCGGTCCCTGCCGCACAGGCCTCATCGTACCGGTTGCCGCGGCTGGGTTCCGCACTGCTGAGCGGCGCCTCAACTCCTCGTAACTCTCCCAAAAACACGGCACGCCAGGCCTTGGGCGCGACCGTTCTAGCATAGGTGATGGTCTTTGTCAATAATGCCCGTGGCTGCCCTTGACGGTGGAATGCCCCGCTATTCAGAGGGGTTTCGGCGGCCTGGCAGGGCCTCTCTCGAGAGCGTTCCGGGCGGGATCCTGGCCAGGGTGAGTGAGCAAAGAGAGCGAATAAAAAGGAATCTGCCGGGGCGGAGGAGATGGGAAGACAGCCTTACAGATGACCGCGCGCCTTCGCCGCTGCGGCGGCTTCCTGAGCTTCGGCTCGACGCTGCGAGGCTTTCTTCGCCACCCAGGCCTCCCAGGACTGTCCAGAGGCGGTGTCCTTCCCGGTGAAGGCGATGGTGGCGACCTCGGCGTACGGGACCTGGCGGATCCCCTCCTTCCCTTTCGGATAGATCTGGACGGAGGGCGGTACGCCGGTCGAATCCCGGTTGAAGAGATAGCCCTCGATCGTCTCCCCGGATTGCAGTTGCAGCGTCACGTCGCCGCGGTAGTCAAACGCCAGCTCCACCGCCTCGGCCAGCTCGTTCGCCGTCGCCGGGCGAAAGACGCGCCCTTCGAGCGATCCGGCCTCCGGCGTGTGGTACTTGGAATCAGTCATGAACTGAGGATCGTTATTCGTGAATCGTTACGCGTAGAGGCGCTGAAAACGGGATGTTTCCTGCGATGAACGAATAGCGTTTAACGTGAAACGTGGCCTGGCAGGAGCGTCGCCTTGACGGTGCGGCCGAAGCCGGACCAGGACCCGAACGTATCCTCGACGGCCGAGGCCTCATACCCGCAGTGCACCATGCAGTCGGCGCACTTCTCGTTCCGCCCGGTGCCATAACGGTCCCACTCCGTGTCGTTCAACAGCTCCTGGAAAGTCCTGGTGTATCCGTCCTGCAGGAGGTAACAGGGCTTCTGCCACCCGAAGATATTGTAGGTCGGGTTCCCCCAGGGCGTGCACTGATACTCGCGCTTGCCCATCAGGAACTCCAGAAACAGGGGGGATTGGTTGAAGCGCCAGGTGCGGTTCCGATTGCTCAGAATCCGGGCGAACAGCTCCCGGGTCTTCTTGCGCTTGAGGAAGTTCTGCTGATCCGGGGCTTTCTGGTAGCTGTACCCGGGGGAGATCATCATCCCCTCGACCCCGACCGTCATCATCTCGTCAAAAAACGCGCGCACGCGCCCCGGGTTCGCGTCATCGAACAGCGTCGTGTTCGTCGTCACCCGGAACCCCCGCTTCAGCGCCGCCCGTATGGCTCTGACCGCGACATCGTAGACCCCATCCCGGCAGACCGCGAGGTCGTGCTCTTCCCGGAGCCCGTCCATGTGGATGCTGAAGGTCAGGTACTTGGACGGCGTATACTCGTCCAGTTTCCGCTCCAGGAGGATGGCGTTCGTGCAGAGATAGACGTACTTCTCGCGCGCGACCAGCCCACGGACGATCTCGGGCATTTCCGGATGAATGAGCGGCTCGCCTCCCGGAATGCTCACCATCGGCGCGCCGCACTCCTCGGCCGCGGACCAGCACTGCTCCGGCGTCAGCCGCTTGTCGAGCACGTGATCCGGGTATTGGATCTTGCCGCACCCGGCGCAGGCCAGGTTGCAGCGAAACAGCGGCTCGAGCATGAGCACGAGGGGATAGCGCTTCACTCCCTTCAGTTTTTGCGTGAGCACGTACTTCGCCACTGTATACATCTGGGAAACCGGAACAGCCATCCCTCGTCTTCCTTCCTCCGGTCGAATAAAGAACGGCGGCCACAGGGCCGCCGCGTTCAGGCACTGCGCAGGCAGTTCAAAGTCGGCGGAATTCTAGCAGACCGCGAGGGGAACCGTCAAATCTCTACCCTGACTCCCCTCCAGAACGCCACATACCCGGCGAGGTGCCGGGCGCGCCGTTATGCCCCTCCCATGACCTCCCGCTCAGCCTGAAGCCAGTCCTCGAGGGCATAGCCATCGTGGCGACCGCGTTGCTCATACAGCTCGTAGGCCCGCGTGGCAATCCGCGCCTCAGCGGAAAGACCCGGGGCTTTCCTGTTGCGACCTTCGGAGGCTTTGCGCATCACAGGAGAGGGTGGCTTTGGCTTACCGGTCGTATGAGTTTTTCTTGGCTTCATCTTCCCTACTCCTTGTTCTGGGATTCGAGGAAGGAGACGTCGCAACTTAAAGACGTGCTCAAGGCGGACCTGCAGAACGGTAGGCGGAGCGGTCGGTGGCAAAGTACCTGTCCGCCGCGATATGATCGAACGCGGCGGCTCAAGCGCAGCTTGGTATGGAGGCGCCGGGCGGGGTGCGCAACGCGAGGTTTTCACCCGTTGCAATATGAAGGTAACGGGTACCCGGCGTTACGTTTGCACACGCCGGCGAAACGGTGAGCCGGCCGGGCACCGAACCGCCGCAGTTTTGCAGTCCGCCCGAAGCCTCTATGACTAATAACGATTCAGAGCGACAGGCTACTACGACAGAGGAGTGAAAACAAGGGGTTAGGTCAATTTTCTTGTGACTCACACACACTTCCAATCCCCGCCCCTGTTCAGAATTCTCATTCGAAAGACGAAGTTGTCCACTCGAGGGCTCAGTGGGTTTGGAATATTCTGTCCGGGAGGTCAAAATGAAAATGTTCTGAGGGCCGGCGCTATTTGTGTGAAGTGAGTTCTGGATGACCGTCAGGTTGGCTGAAGCGACACCTCGGCTTAGGTATTCGCTTCAAGCAGGTCGGCATCGAAGTGCCTGGTGACCCTGGCCGTGCTGGTATCGGACGTGAGGCCGAGGGCCCCCACCCCCTGTCGGGCATCCTCAGATGCCTCCTCTGGCCAAAATCGTTCCCTTCTTATCTCGCTGCCATTATGTCCTCTGTACACGAGCTCATCGGTATCCAGATCATATTCCGGTATGTCGGTGCTTTCCCATCTCTGCACGAAGTATTGGTACCATAGGGTGTACAGGCCGTGGTCCTTCAGGTTGTGCTGGAGAACATATTCAGGCATCGTCTGGACATCCAGATCGGTATGGTAATGCTGCAGCCAGAGGTAGTCTCCCAGAATGACCAATTTGACGAGCGGGGGGTCCGAGTACAGCTTGAGTTTGACGGCTTTCCCGATCGCCTTGAGCCTCTTCAGCAGCTCGATACTTTGCCTGACCTCCTGTCGAAAGCTCTCAAGAGTGACGTTGGGATGCGCGATAGCCTGTAGGCGCGTGCTCGCTTCCTGACTGTAGGGGTTCACGAGCAGGATTTTGGCCCCAAGGCACTTTTCCAGCACAGTCGATAAATCCCCCACCTGGTCGACAAACGTCGCATAGCCACTCGACCCTATCACCATGACGGTTCTGCCCGTGCCGTGCCTTTCCTTTAGTTTCTTGATCCTACTCTGCGCACGACGCCCACGCCTGGGGAAAAAGGAGACCAAGCCAGCCCCTGTTGCCATCTTCCCGAGGGTCCTGTCCCGGAGGCTGCGATGAATGGCCTTGAAGCACAAGATGAGACAAATCGCCGCGGCTATTTCCACAGCGATGAGATAGACCTTTTCATTCTCAACCCGAGACCAGTAAGCCAGGAAACTCCTGGCGACCGCTGGCAGAGATAAGGCAATCCCAGCACTCAGGGCCACCACGACAATGTGATAGAGACTCCCTGCCGCGCCGTTCAGGAGATCCCGGACATGTGACAGTTGTTCCTTCAACACCGAGTCACCCCTTTACCGTTCGCCAACTGATAGACAAAGTTGTGCCTCCGCTGAGCAGGGCAGTGCTTCCATCCCATCACTGCAAGCCGCTGATTTTCACTTCCTGCACAAAAGCGTGTGAACATAAAACAATCGCGTAAGCTCCTTCCCTTTTTCTCACACTGGGGGCGTGCTGCCCCCACGCGTGAGGAGGACTTACGCGATTGGAAGTAGGGTATCACGGAGTCGGTCCAGAAGCAAATAGTAACTCACATTGCTTGTCCCATGGCCCGAAGCATACCTGGCTATACTACTTATTGAGGACCGGGAGTGACAGGCAGAAGCCGTACACCGGCATCTAGAGAGCAACGGAGGCCGGCGGGGAAGACAACGTGGCAGGCTACGAACAGGGAGACGAATGCGGGAGACGAAGACTATTGGTGGACCTGATCCGCTCGCCGATCGTGTGAGAGGCGCGCGGTCGAGCAAGCTTGGTGTGGAGGCGCCGGGCGGGGCGCACGGTGCGACGAATAAGGAGCACCACGTTTGTGCGCGCCGGCGAGAAGGTGAGCCGGCCGGGCACCGAACCGCCGCATCGCAGTTTTGCAGACTGCTCCCTTAGCCACTTGGGTACGGCGCCCCGGAAAAGGCAGAGGAGTCGGGATTCTTAAACTGACACATCCTCGCGACAGGGTCTGGAGCGCGAAACAGCCTGAGCCGGAGACGGAGACCGAACTGGAGGCCTTGGGGCGCAGCGACCAACGAGGCGGTCGTTCGGCAGCGAGGACTGTGAGGAGCGCATGGCGAAGCTCCTGGGTCAGGAATCCACGCTACGGCCCGGAGGTCGGCTCAGAAGAACTCTGGAGCCGACATAAAAGCACCCGATTCCTATTTGATTGTCCCATCTTCCATTACCAGGGGGACGGTGCAAAGGGCTAGTGGCCCCCAATGAAGACCCGCTCTCTTCCTGGTTTCTTTACATTCCAGGGAGGAGTGCTAGACTTATTTCAGTACGTATCTCAAGGAGGGCAGATTCTTCTGAGTGAGACTTCCTCCTGCTGGTTGTCCGCGTCGTCCTCATCAAGTACATAAAGAGGCGACACCATGACCTACCGAGTTGCCCGCTCATATTCTGAACATGGCGAGATCGATCTGGTCAACTGGTGCGAGTGCGGCTCGCATAGTCTAGGACTATTCTCCTCGTCAGAATCCGTCAGGGTTCACTTCTGTCTTATGCGCGTTCAGTCCAGGGTCGAGCGCTTGCGGCAAGGCGTGGCGAAGCTGGAGCGGGTGGTCGAGGCGGCTTGCGTGAATCGGCGCACTATAGGATGTGGTCCGAAGTCGCGCGCGGGCAGTTGAAACGATGATGGCAGAAGCTAATGATCACGGTCAGAGGTTCAGCCTCATTGAGGCTCTAGGCGACCACGATCGAGAGGGGCCACGATGACCTTTTGACGACCTGACGCAGCCCCTGACCCACCCACACGGGAGGGATCGCATGAAGACATTGCTCACCGTCGTTATCACTATCTCCAGTCTGCTTGTTGGAACCCTGCCAACCGTCTCTGCCGACTATGCCGATGAGGAGGTCCAGTTGCGTGCGGTCACGCCGCTGCCGGGTGGCTACGTGCAGTTGGAATACGCCACCGATAGCAAGGCTCAAGCTGATTTGTTCATTCTCTACAAGGTCCTATGGCAGGGCTGGACCGATCAGACGGATACAGAGCTTCAGGGACGGTCGTTAAAAGATGACGTCGGCGTGATCGCCGTCGACCCCCCAGCGATTGCCGAATGCCTCAGCTTCGGTGCAGTGCACAAGCCCTGTAGAGGATGGCGCTACGTCTATGTCGTGCACCGGACCCCAACCCAGACCTGTCAGAGTTCGGAATGCCAGGAGCCTCAAGAATCATTCCCGTTCCATCCCTAAGAAAGCCCTCGGAAACTCTACCAACCCATCGTGTTGTTTCTCATTGCCGCGGCTGAGGCCGCGATCGCGGCCTATAACCTCTGGTGGTTCGCCCAGCCCTGAGCCTCTATACCCACGACATTGATCGTGGCCCGGAGGAGAAAAGAGAACAGACTCCATTTCCAATGGAGCGACAGAGAAGAAGTGGAGGCGCCGGGCGGGTTCGAACCGCCGCATCGCAGTTTTGCAGACTGCTCCCTTAGCCACTTGGGTACGGCGCCCCGGTGCGCATTATATCGGCCTGGCCCCCTCAGCACAACCAGAAGGGCCGCCTCCACCCTCACCCCAGCCCTCTCCCCTCAAGGGAGAGGGAGAAAGCTTAATTAATGTTGCCTCGGATGGAGGGCTGTGTGCCGGTCAAGTCAGCGACGGTGCCATGCTGGCGCACGCGACATCACCGGAGGAACGGGGCACCCACCGAGGCTCTGCCAGGAAGGAAAGCGGAAACTGACCGAGTCTTCGAGGGAATTTCCGAAGGTTTCCACCTGGCAGAGCCCGGAAGGGTCGCTCCGAGAGGTGCAGGAGCACGCGGCAGCTTGGCACCGCCGGAGGAGGTGAGGCTTAGTGCGGTCGAGCCGTAGCGCCTGAGCAGGGCGGACCCGCCTATGCTGCTACTTTTTCTTGGGGAGGATGGGGAGCTCACGGCTGACGGAGGACGGGCCGTCAGCTAGGGGGACGTGAATGCCGGGAGAGGAACCGCCGTTGCCTGGCGTGGCCGCCGACGCCAGCTTTTCCTCGCCCGCTTCCTCGGCCGCTTTTTCTTTGGCCAGCAACTCCACTTCCCGGATCAACGTCTCCATCAGCTCTTCCGCCGGCACCTTGCGCAGCAGCTTCCCCTTCTTGAACAGAATGCCGACTCCCTCGCCGCCGGCGATGCCGATGTCCGCCTCCTTGCCTTCGCCAATCCCGTTCACGACGCAGCCCAGCACCGACACGTTGAGGGGGGTCTTGATGTGGCTCAGCCGTTTCTCCAGCTCGTTGGCCATGCGCACCACGTCGATTTCCACCCGCCCGCAGGTCGGACACGCGATCACGTTGATCCCGCGATGGCGCAGCTCCAGCGACTTCAGGATTTCAAAGCCGACCTTCACCTCCTCCACCGGGTCCGCGGCCAAGGACACCCGGAGGGTATCGCCGATCCCGTGCGAGAGGAGCCACCCGATCCCGATCGCGGACTTGACGGCGCCGGTCTGCGCGGTGCCCGCCTCGGTGATGCCGAGGTGAAGCGGGTAGTCCGACTGCAGGGAGAACAGCCAGTAGGCGTCCACCGCCAGGTGCACGTCCGAGGCTTTCAACGACACCTTCATGTTGGTGAACCCGACGTCCTCGAGCGCGTGCACGGCGTTGAGCGCCGACTCGGCCAACGCCTCGGCCGTGGGATACCCGTATTTCTCCAGGAGGGGCCGTTCCAGCGATCCGCCGTTCACGCCGACCCGCAGGGGAATGCCGCGCTCGTTCACCGCCTTGATCACCTCGGCCGTCTTCCACCACGCGCCGATGTTGCCGGGATTGATCCGCACGCAGTCCACCACCTCGGCCGCCTTCAAGGCCAGGCGATGGTCGAAATGAATATCCGCGATCAGCGGCACGGCCATCTGAGCCTTGATCGTCGGCAGCGCCGCCGCCGCCTCCATGTCGGGGACCGCCACCCGGATGACCTCACAGCCGGCCTCTTCCAGTCGCTGAATCTGCTCGACCGTCGCCTTCACATCGCGGGTGTCGGTCGTGGTCATGGACTGGACGGAAATCGGGGCGTCGCCGCCGATCTTGACCTTGCCCACGTTGATCTGCCGGGTCTTTTTGCGGGTAATGTACATCTAACTGCCCTGTTCGTCCCCCTCGCGCGCTTCTCTTGCCAGAGAAGCAAAACTAACACGTTGGCCCTGGCCCGTGCGAAGAGGGCGTTGACCGGCAGGTCCGTCACTTGCGGCGGTGGGCGAGGAGACCTGTGCCAGCAACGCCTTGGCGCCCTGGTAGATGCCCTCGGCGGTCAGGCCGTATTTCTCCCGCAGGAGATCCTGCGGGCCCTGCTCGATGAACCAGTCCGGCAGTCCCAGGACTTTGGTGGGGAGGCCGGTGATGCCCTGGTCGGACAACGATTCGAGCACCGCCGAGCCGAATCCGCCCATCCGGGCCGCTTCCTCCGCGGTCACGAGGCACCGCACGCGCCTCGCCACCTCGGCGAGTAACCCGGCGTCCAGCGGCTTCACGAACCGGGCGTTCACGACGGCGGCGGAGATCCCGTCCTGCTCGAGCCGCTCGGCAGCCTTCATGGCCTGCCAGACCATCACGCCGACGGCCACGATCGCCACATCGGTCCCGTCCCGCAACAGTTCCCCCTTCCCGATCGGCAGCGTGACCGGCTCCGGATCCATCCGGACGCCCAAGCTGGTGCCGCGGGGGTACCTCACCGTGGCCGGCCCATCATGCGTGAGACAGGTTTTGATCATGTGCTGCAACTCGTTTTCATCCTTCGGCGCCATCACCACCATGTTCGGCACGTGACGGAGATAGGCGTAATCGAAGGCGCCGTGGTGCGTCGTCCCGTCCTCAGCCACCAGCCCGCCCCGATCGATGCAGAAGGTGATCGGCAGGTTCTGCGTCGCCACGTCGTGGACGATCTGGTCGAAGGCGCGCTGCAGGAAGGTCGAATAGATGGCCACGACGGGGCGCATGCCCTGCGCCGCCAGCCCGCCGGCGAAGGTGACTGCATGCTGCTCCGCGATGCCCACATCGTACAACCGGCCCGGGAACTCCTTCTCAAACACCGTGAGACCCGTCCCTTCGCACATCGCGGCGGTAATCGCGACGATCCGCCGGTCCTGCCTCGCCAACGTCACCAGGGTGTTCACCGCGATCGCGGTGTAGCTGGGGCGCGGAGCTTTCTTGGCCGGCTCACCGGTCTCCCTCACAAAGGCGGGACAGGCGTGGAACCACACGGGGTTCTCCATGGCGGGCCGGTAGCCGAGCCCTTTCTTGGTGATCACGTGCAGCAGCGTGGGGCCCTTCAATTTGAGCACGTTTGCAAGGGTGGGGAGGAGATGCTCGAATTTGTGGCCGTCAATCGGCCCCACGTAGCGGAAGCCCAGCTCCTCGAACAGCAGTCCCGGGAGGATGATGCCCTTGGCCAATTCCTCGGCCCGGTGGGCGATCTTCGTAATCGGCTGACCGATGCGGGGAATGGCGCCCAGGAACTGCCGAGTCTCTTCCTTGACGCGGGTGTAAAACTCCCCGGTGAAGGTCCGGTTCAGGTAGGCCGAGATGGCGCCCACGTTCTTCGAGATCGACATCTGGTTGTCGTTCAGGATCACCAGAACATCCTTGTCCAGGCCTCCCGCGTGATGGAGACCTTCGAGGGTCAGGCCGGCGGTCATCGCGCCGTCCCCCACGACGCACACGACTTTATGGTTCTGACCGAGCTGCTCGCGGGCCTCCACCATCCCCAGCGCCGCCGACACGCCGGTGCCCGCATGGCCGGCATTGAACGTGTCGTATACGCTCTCCTCCCGCTTGCAGAACCCGCTGAGCCCGCCGAACTGCCGCAGGGTGTGGAACCGCTCCCGCCTTCCGGTCAACAGCTTGTGGGCGTAGGCCTGGTTGCTCGTATCCCAGACAATCTTATCCTTCGGCGTATCCAGCAGAGCGTGCAAGGCCACCGTCAGCTCGACGACGCCCAGGTTCGAGGCAAGATGCCCTCCGACGTTCGAGACGACCGAAATGATCTGCTCACGGATTTCCTGGCACAACTCGGGGAACTGCTCGGGGGACATCCGTTTCAGATCCGACGGACCGTGAATGCTCTTCAGCAACGACATAGGGGTCTCTCTCCTCTCTGCTTGACGCTGTAGCTGCTGGTGTCAGGAGCGCGTCGAGTGTGGCTGGCAAACTTCCGGCAGGCAGCGTCAGCTTCTGTGCGAAATTGGGGCTCAGTCTCCCACACGCCTCTTCGTCATGTCAAGCGTTTACGCTTCCTTTCGGCTCCGGCACCCTTTCTCCGGTCAGCTGCCGAATCGATAGGTGACGAGCGTGGAAAGGGTAAAATCAGCCGCGCTTCCCGTGATAAAGTCCAGGTTCTCGATCCCATAGACCTGCCAGAGAAGATTCTTCCGCAAGCGGTAGTTGAACCCGACCGTTGCCGCAGTGACGCCGTTATCGAGGATCTCGGTCCCGGTCCCGTGAAACGGGCTGGAATAATAATCAAACTGCGCCACGAACGACGCCGCGGGCGACCAGAGATACTCGGCGGCCGCCAGAGCGCTCACCGCCGGTTGCACGGTCAGGCCGCTGACCGTTCCGGTGGGGAAAATCCCGTTCACGTTTCCGTACAAGATCCATCGGGTGTCGAGCGATCGTTCCACCGCGAGCCCGAGGCCGACATCGGCATGGCCGCTCCCGAAGACGTTGCTGCTGTCTCCGGAAGGCACCTTCACCGCGAATCGCACGGCCACGGTCGGGACTTGGGTGGACTGGCTCAGGATTTGATACTTGCTGATCAGTGTGATGTCGCCCAGTCCCAGATCGCCGTCGCCGCCTGCAAACAGCGTTTGTCCATCCCGGCTCAGGTTGAAGGCAAACCCGGTGCCCTTGAGCGCGTGGCGAGCCGGCGACAAGCCGGTCGTCGCCCGTTCCGTCGCGGTGATGGCGCCTCCAAGAAAACCTCGGTAGCGGTAGAGGAGCGGGATCTCGATGCCAACCTCCAGACGGTCCAGCAATCCATATCGGAGATACAGGCCCGTGCGGAGCTCCTCAGCTTTGACCCTCGCGGTCACGCCGGCGCTTTGCTCATTGAAGACTGTGTTGGTTTCCGCCAGCTCCACTCGAACATCAAGGGCCCCTTTCCCGACCACCGCGGCTCGGTCGCCGAACATGCCCAGGAACAGTAACTGGAAAGGCTGAAAGTTCCGCACGGGAAAGGGGCCGAATCCGTCCGCGCCGGCTTCGGCCTCGAGAGCAGCCAGGAGGATGACGAGCGCCGCCACCCAGCGGGCGGCCTGTGTAAGATGCCTGCGTGTCACCATGGGATTCGTTAGAAGGGAAAATCGAGTCCGGCAAACACCGCTCCCCCCTCGCTGCTGTACCCGTAATCCACGCGCCCCACCACGCTCGGCCGCACCATGCCACGGAATCCGATCCCCGGGGTCACTTCGTAATCCTGGAGTTGTCGCTTCTTGAACGTGTTGAACACCTTGCCCATGTCCACAAACGGCGCAATCTCGAACTCGGCCGCCACGTTAAAAATGCGAGCGCGGAGCACATGAATCCGTTGCTCGATGTTTAACCCCACCAGATGATCGTCAATGAACCGGTCCACACCGTAGCCACGCAGATTGTTCTGCCCCCCCAGTGAGCTCCGCTCGTAGAACGGCACCTGCCTCCCGAAGGTGGTTTGCAGGTTGCCTCGAACGACCAAGATCAACCGCTTCGACTCGCTGGGGAACAACTTCTTCATTTCAAGCGCATACCGGTAGAACACAGGGTTGTCTCCATTTTGTAAGTTTTGGTTCAGTTCCGCATAGGCCGACACCTGGGTCCCGTCGGTGGGCGCCACCAGGCTATCCCGGGTGTCGTAGTGGAAGGTCGCGCGGTGTCCCAGTATCGTGGCGCCTTGGATGCCATCCACGGTCGGGAACACCTCTGCGGTGAACGGCAGATCGGTGGCCCCTCGCTGGACGCGCACCTCCCGGAACCGTTCGCCGATCGCGATCTGCGTCACTTCGTTCAGGTGGACGCCGAATTTCCAGTGCGCGCGAGTCTCCCTGGCCGTGTAGTTGGTCTCGTCACTCTCGGGCGTTTGCTGGCTGATTCCAAAAAACCGCATCGTGGCGTTCTTAAAGAATGAGGCGCCGACGCTCAGGGCGTACCGACCGTTACTGAATGCCGGATCGATGTAACTGAACACGAACTTCCGTTCGATCTTCTCGCTGTACGAGGCGATGATCCGCATCTCCCGCCCCCCCGTATCGTACCGGAAGATATTCAGCGCCCCCTGGGCGCCCACGATCGTGTTCACCACGAACAATGGCGTCACGAGATATCTCAGTTCTTTGTCCTGGTCAGTGACCAGATTCGGGACGATCAATCCGAAGGAGCTGCCGTCGTTGCGAGTGGTGGAGATGGAAGGGATTGCAAACCTGGAGACCTCCGCTCGGACCTCGTTCCCCGCGGCCAGCGCGAAGGTCACCGCGACCGCGAGCAGGACACGAGCGAAGCGACAGATCGCACGCTTCACGACGCTCGGGGGCACGCCTAGCCCGGATTATTCATGACGGTTCGTCGCGAAATCGCGCAGTCGCGTCGTGTTGCACCCATTGCAACGAAGCGCAATGGGTACCCGGCGCTCCGCCGCGAGGGAGAGAGCCGTATTCACTGCAATACGGTGACCGACTAAGCGGCGAGCCTGCCTGCCCGCCCGCCGGAGAGGCCGCGGGCAGGCTTGTCGCAGCAGCGGATCCGCGATTGCAGCAGAAGCGTTCATGAATAACCCGGGCTAAGGAGCCTTGGGCTGCTCGGACTTTTTCTGGGACTTCTCCCGCAACTTCTCCAGCAGGTCCGCGTAGGAGGATTCCCGGATGATCTTGGTGAACTGACTGCGGTAGTTGTTGACCAGGCTGACCCCGTCCACCACGACGTCGTACACGCGCCAGT
>JAHFEU010000038.1:0-1915 GCA_023248295.1 Nitrospirota bacterium
AGGAACTGCCCTGGAAAGACCTTGGCGTGGATCTGGTGATTGAGTCCACCGGGCGATTCACCGATCGGGAGGGGGCCAGCCGTCATCTGTCGGCCGGCGCCAAGCGGGTGATCATCACGGCCCCGGCCAAGGATCCGGATGTGACCCTCGTGTTGGGCGTCAATGAACAGACCTACGATCCCCGCTCGCATCAGGTCATCTCGAACGCGTCCTGCACGACCAATTGCCTGGCGCCGGTGGCCAAGGTGCTCTTAGAGAACTTCGGGATTCGCCACGGGGTGATGACCACGATCCACTCGTACACGAACGACCAGCAGCTCCTGGATCTCCCGCACAAGGACCTGCGCCGCGCGCGGGCCGCCGCGGTCTCCATGGTGCCGACCAGCACCGGCGCCGCCAAGGCGCTCCACCTGGTGCTCCCGCAGCTCAAGGGCAAGCTGGACGGGATGGCGATCCGCGTGCCGACTCCCAACGTGTCGTTGGTGGACCTGACGGTGGAGACGGAGAAGGAGTGCGACACCGCGTCGGTCAACGCGGCCTTCCGTCGGGCGGCCCAGGGACCCTTGAAGGGCATTCTGCAGTATTCCGAGGCGCCGATCGTGTCGGTGGATCAGAACGGCGATCCCCACTCCGCCACGCTGGACGCGCCGCTGACCATGGTCCTGGAGCATCGCATGGTGAAGGTCATCGCCTGGTACGACAACGAGTGGGGCTATTCCTGTCGAGTCCGCGATCTCATCAAATTTATCGCGGCGAAGCCCTGACGGCTTTTCATTCCAGCACGCTGACGAGTGTTCCCGCGCCAATCGTCCGCCGCATCATCGGACTTGAGCCCGGGCCGGGGAGCGCAGATGACCATCCGTAAGCGGACGATCGAGGAGACCGATCTTCGCAACAAGCGCGTCATCATCCGGGCTGACTTCAACGTCCCGCTCGACCACGACCATCAGATCACCGACGATACCCGGATCCGCTCCACGTTGCCCACCATCAACCGTGCCGTGGATGAGGGGGCCAAGGTCATCCTGTGCTCCCACCTGGGCCGCCCGAAGGGCAAACCGGACCCGAGCTACAGCCTCGCACCGGTCGCCCGACGGCTCCAACGTCTCCTGGGCAAAGAAGTCGTCTTCGCGCCGGATTGCGTCGGGCCGGAGGTAGAGAAACTGGTGGCCCGGATGAAGCCGGGCGACGTGCTCCTCCTGGAAAACCTCCGTTTTCACCCTGGCGAGGAGAAAAACGACGACGCGTTTGCGCGGGCGCTCGCCTCGCTCGCCGATGTCTATATCAACGACGCCTTCGGAGCCGCCCATCGCCCGCATGCGTCGATCGTGGGCATTCCGAAATTCATCAAGACGGCCGCCGCCGGCTACCTCATGAAGAAGGAGATCGAATATCTGCAAGGGGCGGTCGCCGATCCGATCCGACCGTTCGTGGCGATCCTGGGCGGAGCCAAAGTCTCGGGGAAAATCGGGGTGATCGAGAACCTGGGGAAGCGCGTGGACAAGGTCATTATCGGAGGCGGGATGGCCTTCACGTTCCTCAAGGCGATGGGGATGGAAATCGGCAACTCGCTGGTCGAGGACGATATGTTGGACTTTGCCCGGGGCATCCAGGAACATGCTCTGTTGCGGGGGGTGAAATTCTATCTTCCCGTGGACTGCGTCGTGGCAGCCAGTCGTGAGCCCGGTGCCGAAACCAAGATCGTGCCCATGCAGGAGATCCCCAAAGGTTGGTATGGGATGGACATCGGCCCGGCCTCCGTCAGACTGTTCACCGAGGCGGTGCAGAACGCCAAGACCGTTCTCTGGAACGGCCCGATGGGAGTCTTCGAGCTCGACGCGTTTTCCCGAGGAACACAGGCCATGGCCCACGCCGTCGCCAATGCCTATGCGCTGACCATCGTCGGCGGAGGGGA
>JAHFEU010000038.1:2015-17341 GCA_023248295.1 Nitrospirota bacterium
CCGATCCTCTGCGTGGGGGAGTCGCTCTCAGACCGCAAGAAAGGACGAACCGAGACCGTGGTCACCGGACAGCTCCGGAAGGGCCTCGAGGGAATCTCAAAGGATGAGATCCCCTTGATCACCATCGCCTACGAGCCGGTGTGGGCCATCGGCACCGGCCACGCCGCCTCGCCGGCCCAGGCGGGGGCGGTCAACGAGACGCTTCGGGGCACTCTCGCACAGGGCTGGGGCGCTGAGGCCGGCGAGCAGGTTCGCATTCTGTATGGGGGCAGTGTGACGCCGGAGAATGCCGGCGAGTTCCTGGCGTCGGCCCAGATCGACGGCGCATTAGTGGGAGGGGCTTGTCTCGATCCGCAGTCTTTTGCTACTATTATTGCCGTCGCGCGGAAAGCCGCCCGCTAGCGCGCATTATTCATGACGGTTCGTCGCGAAATCGCGCAGTCGCGTCGCGAGACGGGCGCGTGGAGCGGCGAAGGCCCGAGGCGTACTTGAAAGAGTACGTTGAGGGCCTGAGCGGCGAGCCCGCCTGCCTGCACGCAGTGACAACCGCGTGCAGGCTTGTCGGAGCGGCGAATCCGCGATTGCAGCAGAAGCGCTCATGAATAATGCGCGCTAAAGGCGGGCGATTCGGAAGGTCTCGAGGAATTCAGGAGGGGGCATGTACACACTGGGCGTCGTGGTTCACGTGACCGTGTGCTTCTTGATGATCGCGGCCATTCTGTTGCAGGCCGGCAAGGGCGCCGAGATCGGAGCCGCGTTCGGGGGATCGAGCCAGACCGTGTTCGGCAGCCGGGGACCTGGGACCTTCCTGAGCAAAGTGACGGTGGCGGCGGCCATTATTTTCATGCTGACCTCGCTCGGCCTGGCCGTGCTTTCCAGAGAAAGGACCTTCTCCTCGACCGTCATCGACCTCAATAAGACGGACACCTCCGCCGCCCCCGCGTCCCAGCCCGCCACGCAGACGCCCGAACCCTCGCCGGCTCCGCCCTCCGGCGAATCAACGCCTCCGGCCCCCGCCACACCGTAGCGCGCTGTCGTACCAAACTTGAATGAAAGGGAAGTCAGTATGCGGTCGCGTCAGACGCGCGTGAGCCACGCGCTATGGGCGCGGTCCTCGCCGCGCACGATCTCGAAGAAGGTCTTTTGCAGGTCCTTCGTCACCGGCCCTGGACTCCCGGTTCCGATTCGGCGTCCATCTATCTCACGGACCGGGGTGATTTCCGCGGCGGTGCCCGTCAGGAACACCTCATCCGCCACATACATCGCATCGCGCGTGAACCGCTCCTCAACGACGGAAATATTCCGTTCCCGCGCGAGCTGCAGAACCGTCTGGCGGGTGACGCCTTCCAGAATGGAGGTGAGCGGCGTCGTCTTGAGCACCCCCTTGCGGACGATGAAGATATTTTCTCCCGTCCCCTCCGCCACGTAGCCGTCCGGGTCGAGCTGAATGGCCTCGTCGTACCCGTCCGCCTTCACTTCCTGCTTGGCCAGGATCGAATTCACATAGTGGCCCGAGATCTTGGCGCGCGTCATGGCAATGTTGACGTGATGCCGCGTAAACGAGGAGACCTTCGCCCGGATGCCGTTGGCCAGCGCTTCCTCGCCGAGATAGGTGCCCCACCGCCAGGCGGCAATCGCCATGCGAATCGGGTTCTCACCCGGATAGAGCCCCATCACCCCATGCCCGATATACACCAGCGGGCGGATGTAACAGGCCTCCAGCCGATTGACACGGACCGTTTCGATGATGGCCTCGGTCACCTGCTTCTTATCGTACGGGATCGTCATCATGGCGATGTGGGCCGATTCAAACAGCCGGTCCACGTGTTCCTGGAGCCGGAAGATCGCGGAGCCGTTCCGACCCTTATAGCAGCGGATCCCCTCGAACGCGGCCAAGCCATAGTGGAGCGAATGCGTCAACACATGGACCGAGGCATCCTCCCAATTGACGAACGCGCCGTCCATCCAGATCTTGTTGCTCGGTTCCAGCATCACACGCTCCGTAGAGCCCACCCGGAGGGGGATCGTGGTCGAAAGTGTCTAGCCCGGATTATTCATGAGGGCTTGCCGCGAAATCGCCCAGTCGCGTCGCGTTGCACCCATTGCAACAGAAGCGCAATGGGTACCCGGCGCTCCGCCGCGAGGGAAAGAGGCGTACCGGGGACCCGTTGCTCTGCCACATGCAACGGGTGGTCAGTACGTTGAGGGACTGAGCGGCGAGCCCGCCCGCGTGCCCGCCGTCCAGAGCGCGGGCAGGCTGGTCGCAGCAGCGAATGGGCGATTGCAGTAGAAGCGTTCATGAATAATCCGGGCTATGTGGCGCCACTATAGCAGCGCCTCCGAAGGACCGTCAAGCGATCCGGGTATCCAACCTCACGCGTGACCCGCTGGAAAGTCCCCGACGCTTCCTCTACAATCTTCCCGACTCTCCTAAGCGAGGTGCTCTATGCTTTGGACCGCCTTTCTGACCGGCTTCATGGCGTCTGTCGGTCTCCCATTCCTGTGCATCCCGGCGGTCTCTCAGGCCGTGGCGGAAGTGCACATGATCACGGCCTCGGGTGAATATCGGATGACTGACAAAGATACCCCAGAGGAGGCGAAACGCCGTGCGCTCGAGGAAGCGACACGTCTCGTGCTCGACCAGACGTGGACCTATCTGTTAGGCGTCTCGGAGTTGAAACCCTTCCGGTTGAGCCGGAACGACCTGCAGGAATTCACCCAAGGGCTCATCGAGATCACAGAGGGGGGATCGGAGAGGAGACGCGAGGGGGACAGCGTCGTGATTCGCGCTGATGCCACGGCCAAGGTTGATACGGTCCTGGTGCAGCGCCGGATCAACGCAGCGCGCCAAAGCCAGAACGTGGGGGATTGAGCGCCTGCCACGTTTCATCGAGTGCTTCAGTTGGCGCTGGTCCGGCTCCGGTCGATCTTCTGAACCTCCTCACAGGTTTTCGGATCGCCCCACCCGAAGGCCCGAGCAACATATGCCGCGGATGGAAACGTGCCGCGGCACCGTGCATGCATGACCGCCATCCGCACCCCGCGCTCGTAGGCCTCCCGCTCCGTTTTCAGAAGACTCTGCCCCACAAACAGCCCGATCACGATAAGCATCGTGACGAGCAACAGACCGGCAATCACCCCGCTTTGGAAGTGAGTCAGTGGCATGACCCGGTTCTCCTCTCTTGTCCTTGCCCGGATTATTCATGAATGCTTCTGCTGCAATCGCTCATTCGCCGCTGCGACCAGCCTGCCCGCGCCCTGAACAGCGGGCATGCGGGCGGGCTCGCCGCTCAGTCCCTCAACGTACTGGTTCCAGTACGCCTCGGTCCCTCGCGGCTCCGCGCGCCCGTCTCGCGACGCGACTGCGCGATTTCGCGACGAACCATCATGAATAATCCGGGCTGGTTCGACGCTATGGTAGCACGCGACTGGAGCGTGTGGCTCGTCAGACATCCTTGACACTTCTCGATAGTCTATGATAATGAACTCTTCTATTTCTGGAGACCTGTGAGTATGTACGCCATCGTGGAGACCGGGGGAAAACAGTACCGGGTCCAGCCGGGTGAAGTCCTCCGGATCGAAAAACTACCCGGCGATGTGGGGGGAACCGTCGAGTTGACCCAGGTTCAGTTAGTCCACAGCGATACCGACCTCCTGGTCGGCCGTCCTTGGGTTGAGCGCGCCCGTGTGACCGCCGAGATCATCAGTCAGGGGCGAAGCCGATCCATCATGGTGTTCAAGAAGAAGCGGCGGAAGAACTATCGGCGCACGAAGGGCCATCGCCAACACTTCACGCAGGTTCGCATCACCGGTATCGCAACAGCCTAGCGAGAGCGACAGGAGGGGGCGTGGCAACAAAGAAAGGCGGTGGTTCCTCCCGGAACGGCCGAGACAGCAATCCGCAGTATCTCGGCGTCAAGGCGTTCAGCGGAGAGCCTGTCAAGGCCGGGAGCATCCTTGTGCGTCAGAGGGGAACCAAAATTCATCCCGGCTTCAATGTGGGCCTCGGACGTGACCACACGCTCTTCGCGAGGATCGCCGGCATCGTCAAATACGAAGGCGGCCGGGCGAGGCAGAAAGTCAGCGTCTATTCACAAGTTCCTGCCTCGACGACCACTTGAAGCGTTCCAGCATCCTTCCTGCCTGACTCGTTAGGCGTCTCCCATCGCCTGCCGAGCCGTTCACCGGGGGAGAAATGCGGATCCGTGTGCTTTTGGTTGATGACAGCGACGCGTTTCTGAATGTAGAGGAACGCTGGCTTTCGAAGGATCCGCGCGTTCAGATCGTGGGGCGCGCGCACTCTGGCCAGGAGGCGGTCGAGCACGTGACTCGACTGAGTCCCGACCTCGTGCTGATGGATGTGACTCTACCGGATATGAACGGGTTGGAGGCCGCACGGAAAATCAACGCCAAGCCCGGCGCGCCACGCATCGTGCTCGTGACCGTGGAAACGAACGAGGAATTCAGAACCGAGGCTGAGGCCATCAAGGTCGATGGCTATGTTGCCAAAGCGGAGATGAGCAGCGATCTCCTGCCGTTACTCCAGAGGCTGTTCCCCGATTCTCAAGGCAAACGGCGCGCTCGCAGGGCCCCGACGCGCTCGAAGAAACGCGGCCCTCGTTGACACTTGCTGGGGTGAACTACCCCCTTCGACTTTTACGTTCCTCCCTGGCCTAATCCGCCGATCAACCGCTGCCGTCCACGCTGGCCTCTGACCGAATCGCTCGGTTTGCTTTGCAAGTCATTGACATTTATACTGTCGTGGCCACTGACACGGACGGGACCTTGGAAAGGTTCGATCACTTGTATGTTCGTCGATGAAGTCCGCATTTTCGTCCACGCCGGGCGCGGGGGCGACGGGGTCTGTAGCTTTCGACGGGAGAAGTACGTCCCGCGCGGCGGACCTGATGGCGGCGACGGGGGCGATGGAGGACATGTCATCGTGGTGGCCTCACGGCGTCTCACCACCCTGCTGGATCTTCGCTACCAGCAACAGTATGAAGCCAAGCCTGGAAACCCGGGCGAGGGATCGAACAGGCACGGGCGCACCGCGGCTGATGTGATCATCCACGTACCGGTGGGCACCGTCATCACCGACGAGGCCACGGGCGAGATGCTGGCCGATCTGACCGCCGACGGACAGTCACAGGTGGTCGCCCGAGGAGGGCGTGGTGGCCGGGGGAACGCCAACTTCGCAACCTCGACAAACCGAATCCCGACCCGCACCGAACCCGGGACGCCGGGTGAGGAGCGGTGGCTTCACCTGGAGCTGAAGCTGCTGGCGGATGTCGGACTCGTGGGGTTTCCAAACGCCGGGAAATCCACTCTGATCGCGGCGATCTCCGCGGCTCGCCCCAAGATCGCGGACTACCCGTTTACAACCCTCACGCCCAACCTGGGGGTGGTCTCCTGGGGCGAGGACCGTAGCTTCGTGGTGGCCGATATCCCCGGCTTGATCGAAGGAGCCCATGAGGGCAAAGGGCTCGGCGTTCAGTTTCTCCGCCATATCGAGCGGACGTCGTTTCTGCTCCATCTGGTTGACATCTCGGAATGGGCCACCGAGGACCCCGTCGTCAGTTTCGAGGTCATGCGGAAGGAGCTCGCCGCTTATGGTCCTTCGCTGAAAACCAGACCCTTCGCGGTGGTCGGCACCAAGCTGGACATCAGGGGAAACGAGCAGCGCCTGGACCGCCTTCACACCTATTGTAAGCGGCACCGGCTGCGATTCTTCCCGATCTCCGCCGTCACGCGGGAAGGGCTCGGCGCGCTCATCAGCTTCGTGGGCAAACAGGTTGACTCTTTGAGGGTGCCGTGCGCGACGACATCCTGAAGCAGGCCAGACGGGTCGTGGTCAAGATCGGGAGCAGCCTGGTGGCCTCCCGGGAATCAGGGCTCAGACCCGACCGGATCGACCGATTGGCCGGGGAAATCTCCGCCGTCAAGGACGGCGGCCGCGAGCTGCTGCTGGTCTCTTCCGGCGCGATCGTCTCCGGCATCCAAAAGCTGGGCCTCAAGGCGTATCCGAAGAGCCTTCCGGAGAAGCAAGCGGCGGCGGCGGTGGGCCAAAGCCGCCTCATGTGGGCCTACGAGAAAGCGTTCGAGCGGCTGGACCGGAAAGTTGCCCAGATCCTGCTCACGCACCAGGATCTGGCGGACCGGCGGCGCTTCATGAACGCACGCCACACCTTGTCCACCCTGATCGAATTCGGGGTCATCCCCATCATCAATGAAAACGACACCGTCGCCGTCGATGAAATCCGCTTCGGGGACAACGACACCCTGGCAGGCGATGTGGCGCATCTCGTGGATGCCGACCTCCTCGTCATTCTCTCGGACGTGGATGGCCTTTTCACCGACGACCCGCGCCGGAACGCCTCCGCGACGTTGGTGCCTCTGGTGCCCGAGATCACCAAGGACATCGAACGGCAAGCCGGCCTCTCCGGCAGCTTCGAGGGCACGGGCGGCATGGCGAGCAAGATCCAGACAGCCAAGAAGGTGGCTGAGTACGGCGTCGCGACGCTCATCTTGAACGGAGAGAAACCGGGCCTGCTTCCGGCCATCTTTGAAGGGCTGAACGCCGGCACGTTTATCCTGCCTCGCGGGCGCCGGCTGACCAGCCGGAAACACTGGATTGCCTTCACCCTCCGGACGAAAGGGAAGGTGACGCTCGACGACGGAGCCGTGGAGGCGCTGGTGCGCCGCGGGAAGAGCCTGCTCCCGTCGGGCATCATCGAAGTCAGCGGCGAATTCGGCCCCGGAGACGCGATCGTCTGTGCGGACCGTCATGGGAAAGAGTTCGCGAAAGGATTGGTCAACTTTTCTTCGGAGACCTTGGCGAGGATCAAAGGGCTCAAAACCTCCGAGATCCAGAAAACCATCGGCTCGCAAGAGTACGAGGAAGTGATCCACCGGGACAATCTGGTCATCTTATAGTGCTGAGTTCCGAGTGCTGAGTGCTGAGGAAGACTTGTGTGGGTTTTGGACTCAGGACTCAGCACTCAGGACTCAGGACTTGACCAATGCGGATTGGTCTTTTTGGCGGAACGTTCAACCCCATCCACCGCTGCCACCTGGTCATCGCCGCCCAAGCTCGTGACCGGCTGCGCCTGGATCGCATCGTCTTCATTCCCTCGGGCCATCCTCCCCATAAGCCGCCGGAGCCCCTGGCCGAGGCCCGACATCGACTCGAGATGGTCCGGCGCGCCATTGCAGGAGATCCTTCTTTCCAAGTGTCAGAGGTGGAACTCCGCCGCCCCACCACGTCCTACTCCATCGAGACAGTCCGGACGCTCCGAGGAGAATACGGCCCGAACGCGGAACTCTTCTTCATCATCGGGCTTGACGCGTTTCTTGAGTTTCCCGGCTGGAGGCAGGCGTCTGAATTACTTCAAGCCTGCCACTTTGTGGTCGTGTCGCGTCCGGCCACCGCGTTTCTTTCGCTCTCGGCCATGCCATTGCTTCCCGCGATCGCGCCCACCCTGCTCAAAGGGCTGGATGCCCGGAGTCAGGACCGCGTCGATGTCCCCATCCCCGGCGGCCCCGGGCTCACCCTCCTGGGGCTCCCGCCCTGCGATGCCTCGGCGTCCGAGATCCGTAACCGGCTCAAAAAGCGGCTGAGCCTGTCAAACCTGTTGCCTGCCTCAGTGGAATCCTATATAATCCGCTACGGACTATATCAGGAGGAGAGCGATCGGACCGGAGTCTAAGCCGAAAGCCCTTGCCATCGCCAGGGCGTGTCTGGAGAAGAAGGCCAACGACGTCCTGATCCTGCATGTTGCCAAGCTAACCTCAGTCACCGATTATCTGGTCCTGTGCTCCGGCGAATCGGAGCGTCAAGTGCGGGCCATCGCGGACAACGTTGACGCCCAACTCTCCAGCCAGCGCGTCCCTCCGCTCAGCATCGAAGGCGTCATGACTGCGCAATGGATCCTCCTGGATTTCGTGGACGTCGTCGTCCACGTCTTCCGTTCCGACATCCGCGACCACTACGGGCTGGAGAGACTCTGGAGCGATGCCAGGCGGATCCGGCTGCCGGCACAACAAGCCACCGCCCCGGCCCCGCCCCTGCGTCCGGCCAAGAGACGTTCCCCACGGGCGCGGGAACAGGGATAGCTGATGCTGCGACTGCTGCTGACAGTATTCCTGATGATCGTGGCCATCCTCCTGTACGGGTACTTCCAGGAGCTGAACCCCGGTTCCGTCAGTTTCCGAGCCAGCCCCTCGACGGCCTTCGACCTCAGCCCGGTCTCTCTGGTGCTGCTCTCAATGGCCGTCGGCGCACTGATCGTGACCCTGCTGGTCGGGGCCCGCGAGACCAAGCACCTGGTCTTGAACTGGCGAAGCGCCAGGCTGCGCCGCCGGGAGGAGAAGGTCGAGGCCCTTTACAGAGAGGGCATCCATGGATTCTTGTCCAAGCGGACCTCGGAGGCCATGGAGTTGTTCCAAAAGGCACTGGCCCTCGATCCCACCCATGCGGAGTCGCTCCTGTGGCTGGGCAACATCTACCGTGCCGAAAAGAACTATCCGGAGGCCATCCGCCTCCACCGGAAAGCGAGAAGCCTCGCGGAGCGCAACATTGAGGTGCTCCTGGCACTGGCAAAGGATCTGGAAGACGCCAAGCGGTTCGAAGAAGCCTTGCAGACTCTTCAGGACGTGCTCAAATTGGACCACGCCAACGTGACGGCGTGGATGCGCAAGCGCGACCTGTACATCCGGCTGGAGAAATGGAGCGACGCGCTCGAAATCCAGCACCGCCTGATGAAAGCGAACTTCTCGGAAGAAGACCAGCGAGCAGAAGCGAGCTTGCTGGTCGGTATCACGTATGAAGTCGGCCGGCAATTCCTCGAGCGGGGGCGTCCGGAGAAGGCCCGTCGCTACTTTCGCGGCGCCATCAAACGGGACAAGCGCTTCTTGCCCGGCTATATCGGCCTGGGAGAGATTCTCATCCACGAAGGGAAGACCAAGAACGCGGCAGAGATCCTTGAGAAGGTCTACGCCAAGACCGGGAATGTCATCGTCCTCCATCGCCTGGAAGAGCTCTACCTCGAGATGGGAGAGCCCGGCGAGATCCTGAGAGTCTACGAGACGGCCATCCAGCGGGATCCGCAGAACCCGGTGCTGAAGTTCTATTTGGGAAAACTCTATTACCGCCTGGAGATGGTCGACGAGGCGTACGATCTGCTCTCGACCATGGAGAAACCCCAGGACCAGCTCTCCGATTTCCACAAGATCATGGCCAACCTCTACCTCCGCAAGCAGCAGATGGAACTCGCGGTGGAAGAGCTCAAGAAGGCCTTGGGGTTTAAAAAGCGAGTGGTCGTGCCCTACCTCTGTACACGCTGCCAGCAGGAGTCCGCCGAATGGTCTGGCCGGTGCCGCCATTGCGGCCTGTGGAACACCTACATCGCGCTTCCTTGGGTTGACCGTTCCGGCCCTGAGCCGGTCCGCGACAGCGGCCAGGCGGAGGCCCGTTCGATCCCCTACCAGGGCATCGCGTCACCATTCGAGACCGTGTGAAGCATGAACGAGACAGGATCGGGAGGGTCACGATGAGCGACTTTCAGGCGCTCGCAGAAAAGGCGCTGCGCGACGAACCGTTGACACGCGCCGAGTGTCTTCACGTGCTCGGAACGCCCGACGAACGGCTTCTTGAGCTGCTGGACGCCGGCTTCACGGTCCGAGAGCGCTACTTCGGCAGGAAAGTCAGGCTGCAAATGCTCCAGAACGCCAAGAGCGGGGCCTGCCAGGAGGACTGCCATTATTGCTCGCAATCGGCCGTGTCCACCGCCGACATCGACCGGTACGGGCTGCTCCCCAAGGAGCAGATGGTGGACGGCGCGCGACGAGCCGCCGCGGCCAGAGCCCAGCGCTATTGCATCGTCATCAGCGGGCGCAGCCCCCTTGACCGCGAGATCGCCGAGATCTCGGACGCCGTGCGGGCCATTAAACGGGAAATCCCGATCCAGGTCTGTTGCTCGCTGGGACTCCTGAATCAGGATCAAGCCAGGGAGCTGAAAGCGGCGGGTGTCGACCGGATCAATCACAACCTGAACACCAGCGAAGCCTTCCACCCGGCCATTTGCACCACGCACACCTTCCAGGACAGGCTGACCACCATTAGGCACGCCCGGAATGCCGGCCTCGAGATCTGCTCAGGCGGCATTATCGGCATGGGCGAAAGCGACGACGACGTGATCGATCTCGCCCTCGCGCTCCGCGCGGTGAAGCCGGATTCGATTCCTCTGAACACGCTCCATCCCGTACCCGGCACTCCGCTGGAGCACTGTGAGCATCTGACGCCCCAGCGGTGTCTCAAGGTGCTCTGCCTGTTCCGCTTCCTGCACCCCCGGACCGAAATCCGAATGGCGGGGGGACGGGAGTTCAATCTCCGGACCCTCCAGCCGCTGGCCCTCTACGTGGCCGATTCCCTGTTCGTCGGCGGCTATCTCACCACGCCCGGCCAGCCTGCGCCGGAGGCCTGGAAAATGATCACCGACCTGGGATTCGAAATCGAAGTGGACTACAGGCAGCCAGTGGCGAGCTGAGACATTTCGTTTCGAGACTCAGAGTTCGTCAAGGGATGGACGCCGAGGCCCTCGCCATGGCGAGACTCATTAAACGGGCGGCCTGGCTGATCCTCAAACTGCGCTCCTCCATCTTTATCGCTCACTTGATAGGGAGTAGCCAGGCTGTCCTTCACTGCGCGCATCGAGCGACCACAGCTTCATCGTGGGGGCTCTGCGAGCAAGAAGGACGGCCTGGCTGCTCCCTATCTCATTTTTTCCTGAGCAGAGCAGAACTGGCCATCCCGCTCGGAGCGGATCAGAACGGGGAGAACCAGCAGGCACTATTCATACCGCAGTCCATCCACCACTGGCTGCCTGGCGGCCCAGCGAGCGGGCAGCAGGCCGGCCACGACTGCCGTCGCGAAGGCGAGCGCGACGGCTTCGACGAGCATCGTGGCGGGAAGCGTCAACTGGATGGTCCAGCCAAATGATTGCTTGTTGATCACCTCGATCAGCAGCACCGAGAGGAGCACCCCCCCTACCAACCCCAGCGCCGCGCCGAGCAACCCCAGGTAGGACGACTCCCAGAGCACCAGCATGCCGATCTGTTGTTTGCTCGCCCCGATCGCCCGGAGAGTCGCGAGCTCCCGCTGGCGCTCCAGGACCGAGGTCAGCAGCGTGTTCACGATGCCCAGGAGTGCGATCACGACCGCGATGAACTCAAGCGCGTAGGTCACGGCAAAGGTTCGGTCGAAGATGGCGAGAATCTCTTTCTTCAGCTCCCCATTGCTGATCACGAGCAAGTGGCCTTCTCGACCGATCGTCTCGGCAATCTGCCGTCGGATCGCGTGAATGTCCGCTCCAGGCCGCGCGTAGACCGCGAAGACGGTGGCCGTCTCATCCTCCCAGAGCCGGCGATACAAGGCGCGGTCCATGACCACCTTCCCCCCGTCCGTCGCATAGTCATAGAACACTCCCATGACCGGAAACTGTTTCTCGCCCAGGGGCGTCATCAGACGGATCGTCCCTCCCGCGCTGACGTTCAAGGTTCCCGCGAGGACCTCGGACACGACCACGCCATTCTCATCGGCGGCCCGATTGAGCGTCGCGGCGGACTCGCCGCTGATGAAAAGGTACCGGCTCCGCTCCGCGTGCACCCGCAGGTCGCGTGACACCAGCGCCCTCGGCTGACCCTGAATCTCGACGGTCAAGTCCCGGAACGGATCCACCGCGGCCACGCCGGGGATGGAAGCGATCCTGTCGCCCCAGGCGAGCGGAATGCGATTCGCCAACATTCCGCCTTCATCTCCCTGGAGCCACGAGGTCGGCCCGACCACCAGATCGGCCATGATGGTCTGGTTGATCCAGGCCTCGACCGTGTACCGGAAACTCTGAATCATGATCCCGACGCCCACCATGATGGCGATGCCGACCATGAGCGCCGAAATCGTGACGGCGTTCCGCCCCGGCGCCCGCGCCATCTGATCGGCCGCAAGGCGGCCCAGCGCGCTGAGCCCGCGTCCCCCTTTCCTTCTTCCCCATGCCACGTGAATGAGGGCGCCGGAGCCGCGCACGACGGCGGGAGCTAGACAGGAGAGTCCAAGCAACAGACAGAACGCGGACGCATACCCGAAGACCGGGAGCCCGCCGACGGGGCCCGGCAGCGCGAGCGCGCAGGCCAGGACCAGTCCCACGCAGCCGACCCACGCCATCGCCCCGGTGCGCAGCTCTTGCGCCACCTCGTACTCGCCGGGCGCCAGGGCCCGGGCGGGAGCGGTCCGGCTCGCATCCAGGCTGGGACCGATCGCGCCCAGCATGGACACCGCCGTTCCCAGCAGGCCTCCTTCAAGCACCACCCAGGGCGGGACGTCGAGGACCGCCGCGCCCGTCGCATCGACGGGCACGTAGAGCTCCGAGACGGTCCGGCTCAGGATCGAGACTAGCCCACGCGCCAGCACCACCCCCAGCCCGCTGCCCACCACCCCGCCGATCGCGCCAATCAGGGCCGCCTCACCTAAGAACAGCGCGATGATGCTCCCGTGCGACATCCCGAGGGCACGGAAAATCCCGATCTCCCGGCGCCGCTGCACGACGGCGAAGGACACGGTGTTATAGACGAGGAGGAGACCGACCAACAGCCCGACGGCGCTCAACGTCGTGAGATTGAGTTGAAACGCCTTCACCATCCGTTCCACCTGTTCGTTGCGCTGGGAGGGGCGGGTCACGCTCAGCGATGGCGGGAGCGATGTCCGTAACTCGTCCGCCACCGAGGAGACAGAGGAGCCGGGCTCGGTCACCATGTCGATGCGATCCAGTCGGCCAACCAGCCCGAACAGAGCCTGGGCCGCCGCGATGTCCATCACAGCCATGTTTTCCCAGACTGACGGCAGGCCGGTCCCGGACTCAACGATCCCCTGGATCACCACCCGGTGCACGCGCGTCCCGACCAGAATGTCGAGCTTCGTGCCCGCCTGTACCCCCCATTCCGAGGCCAGCCGCGTCCCCACGAACATCGCATCGGATGCGAGCAGGCTGTCCAACGACTGCTCCGAGCCGCCGTCGCCCCGCACGCGGAACTCTTTGAGGTCAGCCGCTTCCAGCAGATCAAGTCCCATCACGACAAAGGGCTTCCCGTGATTCGGGCCTCCCTCCACCCTCGCCCCCTGCTGGAGCACTGGCGTGGCGGAGACCACGTCCGGGTGACGCCTGAGCACGGTGATCACGGATTCGTCCAATCCCAGCTCGCCGCCGGAGACCTGCAAGGTCGCCCGGCCCGCCACCGCCGAGACGGTCTCCTCGAAGGACCTCAGCACATCGACGTTGGCGGCGCGAATCGCGACCGAGACCGATACGCCGAGGCCTACGCCCAGGATCGTGATCGTGGTTCGAACCGGCCGCTCGAAGAGATGACGACGTGCGATGAGACGCAGGGGGGCGAACATGGAGGGTCAGGTTTGACCTGGATTATTCGTAAGGGATACCCCTGGCCGTAGAGGTTTACAGAGCAGGGTGATTTCTGATAGACTCAACCCGCTCGCAACATTAGGAAACCCAGCCCGATGACAAGGTCGCGGGCCAGACACAGATCCCCGCCGAGAAAGACCGAGGGACGCCTTACCTTGACACCCCGTCAGAAGGAAATTCTTCGCCTCGTGGCGCAGGGATCGACCAACCGGGAAATCGCCGCGCATCTCGGGATCAGCGTGAGAACCGTCGAGGTCCACCGATTCAATCTGATGCGACGCCTCAGGGTGCGGAACGTGGCCCAACTCCTTCGTCAAGCCCTCCTCATGCGCCTCCTTCCGAAGAGCTTCGCATCGAGATAGTCCCTTCAGAGTTCCTTGAGTTTTCCACGACAAGCCAGGACCGAGGCGTAGCCTTTTTTTTCAAGCAGCGACGCCAATTCATGCTCGAGCCGTTCAAAGGCTCCCATCCCCTCCTCGACCAACGTCGTCCCGACCTGCACCGCAGTCGCTCCGCACAAAAAGTGCTCAAACGCGTCCGAGCCGCTGCACACGCCGCCGGTTCCAATAATGGGAAGTCGCCCTCCGAACAGCTTCCAAAACGCGCGCACGTTGGCCAGCGCGACCGGTTTGATGATCGAACCGCCCAGGCCGCCGAACCCTCCCTTCGGCTTGATGACCACAGACTCCCGATCAGGATCCACCACAAGGCCGTTCCCGACCGAATTGATGAGCGAGAGGAACTCCACGCCGCCCCGCTCCAGGACCCCGACCATCTTCTCTTGATGCGCCGGGTCAAAATAGGGCGGGAGCTTCACGCCCATGGGAACAGACACCACCTTCCGCACTTTCGCCAGCAAGCGCTCTGAGGCCTGCGCATCGTAGCCGATCTGCGGCTCACCAGGGACGTTCGGACACGAGAGGTTCACCTCAATGAGGTCCGGCCGGCTTTCATTGATGACCCTGGCGATCTTGACAAAGTCCTCTTCGACGAATCCGGCGACGCTGGCGATGATGGGCTTCCCGAATTTCCGGAGCTCAGGGATGATCCGGGCGTAGGCGAGATACCCCAGGTTGGGGAGCCCCATCGAATTGATGGAGCCGGTGGGAAAGCCATAGTACCGCGGTTCAGGATTCCCCGACCGCGGCTCAACCGTCATCGACTTCGTGACGATCGCCCCCGTACGGGAGCGGCCGAGCGCTTCGAGCTCCTCCCGGGTCACGCAGCGCGCTCCTGCGGCGTTCATGAAGCAGCTGGGAAAGCGCACGCCCGCAACGGTGGTGGTGAGATCGATGGACCCGCGCCGGCTCATGTCGTCTCCCTGTCGGGCGACACGTCCAACCGGCCGTCCTGCATGACGTGCACGCGATCAGCCTGCTGAGCGGCCGTCCGACTGTGGGTCGCCAGAATGACGGTATGGCCGAATTGCTGCGGCAAGGATCGCAACAGCGAGATAATCTCGGCTCCGCTGTGCGAATCCAAATTGCCGGTCGGCTCGTCCGCGAGGATGAGCTGAGGCTGGTGCACCAGCGCGCGGGCAATCGCCACACGCTGCTGCTCGCCTCCCGACAACTCACTGGGTCTGTGTTGCTCCCGATGTCGCACGCCGACCGTCTCAAGGCTCCGGGCCACTCGCCCGCGGATGTCCCGCTCGGACTCCCCCTTCAACAGGAGGGGCAGCGCGACATTCTCACCCGCGGTCAGCCCGGGAATCAGATGGAAGGCTTGGAACACCATCCCGATGAGGTCGCGTCGCAGCCTGGTCCAGCCCGCGTCCGACAGGGTCCGCGTGGACCGACCCGCCAGAATCACCTCGCCGGAGGTAGGAAAATCAAGCCCCGCCACCAGATTGAGAAG
>JAHFEU010000039.1 GCA_023248295.1 Nitrospirota bacterium
ATGCGCCCGCCACCAGGTCGGCCCGTGATAGCGGCGGCAGGCAGCGGTAAACTCGCAGTGGTCGCAGTAGCCGTCCGGCAGGATGAAATACCGCCCCGCCTCCACTCCATCCAGGAGCGTCTGCATAGTGTGCTTGAGCTTCTGCCCGGCCTCGCCGTGCCACGAGGACGCCTCGAAGTGCGAGCGGGTGACAACCGGTTCCCAGTGGGGCGCAAGAAACACAAACTCCACCCGCTCGGGCAAGGCCCCGTCCGAACGGGCCTCGATCGAGTCCCCCCCTTGCCCGGCCATCGTCATCAACGCATAGAGCGGCGGCTGCAGACGAAAGCCTCGAACGGCGGAGAGCAGTAAATTCTTGTCGTGATCCTTCATGTTCCTTCCCTGGCGGTACTTGTAATCCACGACCCGGAACGCGGGCGGCGTCTCCCGACGATCCACCCGGTCCAGCCGGCCGCGCACTTTGAGCGTTTTCCATTCCGGACGCTCCAGCGTGCTCAGCGTACACTCCGCTTCCACCTCAAACCCGATCGGGCGAAAGCCGCTCGCGCGGCACTCCTGCTGATCCTCTTCCACCACCGCCGTCACCAGCTTGAGGACCGTGTCCTGGGCCAACTGCCAGGTCAGCGCGTAGCCGGTGCCGTGCGCGGCCTCGAAGGCGGCAAAGACCTCTCCGGCGGCGGACCTCACATGGTCCTGCACCGACGCGGGCGGCAGCTCGCGCTGCGGCCAGCCGGCGGCAACCAGCCGCTGGTAGCACGACCGCAGCACGGCATGGCAGAGCTCGCCCAGCGCCTGCGCCGGAAGCTCGCCCATGGCCGGCTGCCTCACCGGTTCAAGGCGGAGCACCTGCGCGGAAAAATACTGGAACGGGCAGCGCGCGTACTGCTCCAGCGGAGTCGGCGCCACTCCCCGCGCAGCGAGCGCCTGCCAACGGCCGTCGAACCCGCCCACGAGGCCGTCATGAGGACCGAGTTCGTGCGTCTCCCCTTCCAGCAGCCGCAACGCGTCTATTCCATGGCGGAAGAGGTGGGCCTCGCCACCGGCTGCATCCAGCAGCGCAGACGGATCCTGGTCCTGGAGAATCAGTCCCAGCGCCAGCTCCTCGCGAGTCAACAGCGGTCTCGCAAACAGCGGCAGGCTCAACCGGTCGGAGAGCCGACGGGGCAGACGGAGCTCCGGCTCCCGGGGCCGGCCCGATCCGCCCCGCTGGACCTCATCCAGGTAGGCGGACGCGGCCAGCGGCCGTCCCTCCGCATCCGCCCGCTGGTGCAGCAGATACAGCCGCTGCCGGGCCGCCTGTTGCAGGAGCGCGAACAACAGGCGCTCCTCGTCATAGCCGGCCAGCTTCTCGTCGATCTTGTAGCCCAGTGTCGCGTCCAGCACCCGCCGGTGCCGGTCGCGCAGAAACGCGTCCTCGCGGATCACGCGCGGGAATATTTTCTCGTTCAGTCCCAGCAGGAACAGGGCGCGGAACGGCACGCCTCGCGCGGCCATGGCGTCCAGAACCTGCACGCCGGGATGAGGGGAAGGCTCGATCGGCAGCCGGGCCCGTTCCATCGCCTGCGCGAAGGTGCGTGCCCACTCGTCCCAGCTCACCGTTTCGCCGAGACGCTCGAGCTGGCGAAGCTGCGCACACACGCCGCGAATCGCCGCGCCGAGCGCAGCCAGCCGATCCGAGCCCTCCTCCTCGTCGCTCGCACCCGCGACGAGGCCGGAGATCGCCAGGTGTCTGGCGGCCAGCGTGAGAAAGGCCTCGGTCAGGTCGGCCATACTCCCCTGCGCCGGCAGGGCCCGGCAGTCCCGGATCAACTGCGAGACCAGGCGCCAGAGCAAGCGCAGTTGCGCCACCTCGACCCGGACCCGCCCTTGCCCTTCGATCCGCTCATCGTCCGGTTCTATCCCTTGCCCTTGCCCTTGCCCTTGCCCCTCCCCGACCCACATCTCGACCTGCCCGGCCGACTCCAGCCGACGCCATTCCTCTTCGCCCCGGGTGATGCCGAGCGAGGCTACGGCAAGATGCCAGAGGTCCGGCCGCGGCTCGATGCCCGCCGTCACGTTCCGCTCCACGCGATAGAACGGAGAGGCGAGCACATCCAGCACCGGCGCCCGGTAGAACCCGGTGAGCGGCAGCCGGGCCAGTTGCAGGAGCGCCTTCGCGGCCGGCTCCTGCAGGATGGGCGAGGCCGCTGTCGAGATAAAGGGAATCCGGTGCTGGTCGAAGGTTCGGCGCAGCACGGCCAGATACGGCTCCAGAGTCCGGGCGACGACGCCGATCTCATCGAAACGATAGTGATTGGTCTCCACCAGCGTCAGGATTTCCTTGCAGACCAGCGTCAACTCGTCGTCCGGACCGACGGCGTTCATGATCCGCACCTGAGGCGGCTCGCCGGGTCGTCGCGTCGAGGTGGACTCAGCAGCCGAGGCGTGGGCGGCCGGCTCCAACGCCGGCGTCAGGGCGCCAAGGTGGCGCTCGAAAAACCGTCGCGCGAACTCGAATGCCGGCCCGTCCGCGAGAGGGAAGTACAGGGTGACCGGCGTGCAGGCGGCGACCGACTCAAACAGCGAGAGCTGCACCTGTGTCAGGTCATAGAATCCGTAGTAGCAAATCCGTCGGAGGCGGGACAGGAACCGGGAGGAGGACGCCCAGGGAATCACATCCGAGGCGAGATCGTCCGCCGACCCGACGTTGAGCGCTCGGCCGGCTTCACGCGCGGCCGCATAGAGCGTGAACAGCGCCTGGAGCTTAGGGACTTCCTCACGCTCAAACAGGCCTTCGCCGACGCCGCGCAACGCGACCATCGGATCAACGGTCGCATCCTTGAGGTCCCGCACCGTCGCCCATAACGCCGCCCAGGCGCCGGGCGGAAGATTCGACAACTCAAGCCCGGCGAGGCCCGGCAGTCCGCGGCGGGCGATGCGGCTGAGGAGCTGCTCAAAAAACAGATCCTTCGCCATCTCAAGGCGCGGATGAGGCTCATCCGCGCCGCGCAGCGCCTGCTGTTCGTCATAGAGATACAGCGCGAACTGGTGGAACGTGAGGACGTGTACGTCGAGCAACGCGAGCTGCTGCTCGATGCACAGAAGCCATTTCAACCGGCGACGGAGCGGCTCGGAGGGAACGATGACGGCGAGGGGCGCGAACGGATCGACGGCTTTGAGCTGCCGGACTTCCTCAACCAGGGCGAGTTCTAGGTCTGGATGGAACGGACCGGTGACGATCCTCAGCATTCGGCGGCAGGTTCAGGTTGAGGCTAAGGTTCAGCGAGCACTCTTACTCCCCTGCACGTGACTCAACCTCAGCCTTAACCTCAACCTTCTTCATTACCCCGTTTCCGGTCCCATATTTTCCCCGTTGCAGTCCTGGCACGCCCAATCACCGTCTACCCAGGACATGGGGTCGCCGCAGAATGGACAGTCGGGGGGCGGCCCGGTCTGGAGCGGGGTCAACGGAGGCAACTCGTCCAGGAATTCTTCCTCGCTCATTGGAGGTCCCTGCTCCGTGTGAGGGCGCGGCTCAGGCCGGCTTCGGCTCAAGCGCTTTTTCGGCGCTCTGGCGGCTGGGCACGCCGATGAAGGTCAGGCGGCCGTTGATGATCGTCGCGGGGACGGCCCGAATCGTATGCCGCTCAGCCAGTTCCTGCCCATCCGGTGAATTGATATCCACTTCGCGATAGCTGAAGCTGTACTTCACCCGCAACTCTTTCCACAGGCTCTTGGCCGACGGACAGGCGCCGCAGGTGGGGGAATAGAGCAAGGTGACGTTCGGCATCGCGAGACCTCAGCCTTAACCTTCTTCAAAGTCTGGGGCATCTTACCATCGCCGTGAAAGGACTCGCAAGGCCGACACAGCCGGGCGCAGTCTTTCAGGCTTCAGCTACCGCTCTGCCGTCGCGGTTGGCTCGCCGTCCGATACCGCGCCTATCGAGGGAGGGGCTGCATCGGCCTCCATGGATTGCAACTCAGGTTGCCAGACGTACTCAGGAAAGAGCATCGGTTGGTACTGCGGTGGAAGAGGGAGAGGGAAGGTCAGGACTTCATAGGCTCCCGCGATCGTCCGCGCGATGACCATACCGAGCCCGTCGATCGGCCCTCGGAGCGCCCCGGTCACCCACCCTTCTCTCTGGCCAACCAGGTACATTTGCTTGGGCAGCTCCATCCATCCCGTCGTGAAGTTCGCTGCGCCGCGGGTGAACTTCGTCGCGATCCGTTGGGGAACAGACGGTTCCTCAGCCAGCGCCAGGCTTGCGCTCCACAGGATCAGGAACACGATGACGCTCCAGCGCCGGCGCTCCATGGAATGAATCATACGCCACCGCACACAAAACCGCCAGCTTGCAAGTGGTCAGTCGTTCCGATATGGTAGCCTGGATGCGCGAATCGCTCCTGCGTCGGATCGTCCTGGCCTGCCTGACCGGAATCCTCTATCCCTTCTGCTTCCCCGACTTCGACCTGGGTTGGCTGGCGTGGGTCGTCTTGGTCCCGCTCCATCTTGCCCTCGATGGGACCGCCCCTCGCCGCGCCTTCTGGCTCGGCTGGCTGACCGGCCTGATTGCGTTTGTCGGCACCATGTCCTGGGTCGTCACCGCCATGCATCTGTACGGCAAGCTGCCGGAGGCCATGAGCTATGCGGCCATGCTTCTGCTCACGGCTTACCTCGGCTTGTATGTGGCGATCTACGCAGCGGGCGTCAGCTGGCTACGGAAGACCGCCTTCGCGTTCATCGGCGCTCCGTTCATCTGGGTCGCGTTGGAGTGGCTTCGCACCTACCTGTTCTCAGGTCTGCCCTGGGCCCTCCTGGGCTACTCTCAATATCGGTGGCTGCCGGTCATCCAGATCGCGGATCACACGGGCGTGTATGGCGTGTCGTTCCTCGTGGCGCTCGTCAACGCGGCGCTGGCTGATATAGCCCTCTGGACGCTGGAGCGATTCACACGGCAGAATGTCGGGACGTTCCCCAGGTTGTCCCCTACCGCGGCCGTGCTGGGGATGGCCATCACGTTGCTGTACGGACTTTGGTATCTGGGACGCCCACCGCACGTGAGCGAGGTGACCCGCTCGATCAGCATCGGCCTCGTGCAGGCCAACATTGACCAGGCTCAGAAGTGGGACGTGGCCTACCGACGCTCGACCCTCGACCGCTATGCGAGGCTGACAGCCCGGGCTGCCGACGGGACCGCCCTCGTCATCTGGCCCGAGGCGGCCACGCCCTTCCTGTTCGAGCAGGAGACGGAGTACCGGCGTGAAGTCATCGCGCTGGTGCAGAAGCACGGCATTCCGCTCCTCTTCGGAAGCCCGGCTCTGCGACACTATCCGAACGGCCGCCCCTATTTACTGAACAGCGCCTACCTCCTCTCGACGGAGGGTCGCATCCTCGGCCGGTACGACAAGCGCCACCTCGTTCCCTTCGGGGAATACATCCCGGCCCGGACGGTCCTGTTCTTCCTGGACAAGCTCGTGGAAGGGATCGGCGACTTCGAACCGGGGACGACCCCCACCATCTTGGAGGTGCCGCTGAGGTCTCAAGACGCCGCAGGGAGGCCACTGGTCAAATTCGGCGTAGTGATCTGCTACGAAGTGATTTTCCCCAATTTGGTGCGCGAGTTCGCCGAGCGCGGGGCCGAGTTCATGGTGACGATCACGAATGACGCGTGGTACGGCGTCTCCTCGGCGCCTTTTCAGCATTTCGGCATGGTGGTGCTGCGAGCAGTTGAGAACCGAGTCGCCTTCGCCCGCGCGGCCAACACCGGCATCTCAGGCTTCATCGATCCCGAGGGAAGGATCCTGCTCGCGACGCCTATCTTCGACGAGCAGGGCGTCACCCGCCGCATCCCGCTCGGCAGACCCTCCACGTTCTATACGAAGCGTGGCGATGTGTTTGCGTATGCCTGTGCTATAATCACCGGACTTTTACTCCTCGCCGCGCAACTGACGCACGGCCGGGGCGATCGGCGATAGGCAACGGGCGATAGGTGACGCCTATCGCCCATAGCCTCGGACCTTTGGTTGGAGAACGGCATGCTCGACGAATTACGCGGGCGGGTCAAAGCGATTGGCGAACAGGTCAGCGAACTCAGGGGGCATCTTTGACCTCCCCCGCCTGACCTCCGAACTCCAGAGCCTGGAGCGGGAGGCCGCACAACCCGATTTCTGGAAAGACCCTCGAGCCGCCACCCGCGTGAGCCGGAAGAAAGCCGCCCTCGAGCGTGAACTCCGTCGCTGGAACGAGATCGAGCGCCAGCACGCCGACCTCCACGCCATGGGTGAGCTGGCCGAGGAAAGCGGTGACGCCGGCCTGGAGCGTGAGCTCACCGCCGAACTGGAAGGGTTCGAGGCCTCGGTCCACCAGCTTCGGGTTGAGCTGCTATTGTCGGGCGAGCGCGACGGCGGCAACGCAATTCTGGCCATCCATCCGGGCGCCGGAGGCACCGAGTCACAGGACTGGGCCCAGATGCTGCTGCGGATGTACGTCCGGTGGGCGGAGCGCAAGGGGTACACGGTCGAGACGCTGGACCTCCAGCCCGGCGACGAGGCCGGAATCAAGAGCGCCACCCTGGCTATCGCGGGCGCCTACAGCTACGGCTATCTCAAGGCCGAGGCCGGCGTGCACCGGCTGGTCCGCATCTCCCCCTTTGACGCGAACAAACGCCGACACACCTCGTTCGCATCGGTCTTCGTGTATCCCGAGATCGAGGAGGACGTGGACGTCGTGATCGACGACAACGACCTCAGGATCGACACCTTCCGGTCCGGCGGCGCCGGCGGCCAGAACGTGAACAAGGTGGAAACCGCCGTGCGCATCACGCACATCCCAACCGGCATCGTGGTCCAGTGTCAGAATGAGCGCTCGCAGCTCAAGAACAAGTCCGGCGCCATGAAGGTGCTCAAGGCTCGCCTCTACGAAGTGGAGACGAAAAAGAAGGAGACCGAATTACAAGCCTTCGTCGGGGAGAAAAAAGAAATCGGCTTTGGGAGCCAGATCCGCTCCTATGTCTTCCAACCGTATCAGATGGTCAAGGACCACCGGACGAACCTCGAAGTGGGGAACGTCGAGGCGGTCATGGACGGCGACCTGGACGAGTTCATCGAAGCGTACCTGAGTAAGCAGGTGGCTAGTAGCAAGTAGCCACAAACTCGTGATGAGTGACAGGTGACGACTTCCTGTCTGAACCGTTCATCGCTCGTTACTCGTTACTCATTACTCGTTACTCATTACTCATCACATCTGCTTGAGCCATGGATGAGCTGAACGATCAACGTCAGCAACGCATCAAGAAGCTGGAGGGGCTGCGCGGGATGGGGGTCCATCCCTACGGCGCCCGCTTCGTCGTCACGGACCGGGCCGGCGAGCTGATCCGTCTCCACGGCCGGAAGGCGAAGGACGTTCTGGCCCGGGAGCAGGTCCGCTGTACGATCGCCGGCCGGATCGTGGCGTTGCGACGGTTCGGCAAGGCCGCGTTCGGGCTGCTCCAGGACGGGGCGGACCGCCTGCAAGTCTATCTCAAGAAGGACATCCTGGGCGAACAACGCTACCGGATCTGCGAGGAGCTGGACCTGGGCGACTGGATCGGCGTCAGCGGTATTCTGTTCCGAACCAAGACGGACGAGTTCACGGTCGAAGCACGCGAGCTGACCTTTCTCAGCAAGGCGCTCCGCCCTCTGCCGGAGAAGTGGCACGGGCTGACGGACGTCGAGACGCGTTACCGCCAACGGTACGTGGATCTCATCGCCAACCCGGCCATCCATGAGATCTTCGTCAGCCGCAGCCGCATCATCACCACGATCCGCGCCTTTTTGATCGAGAAGGGATTCCTGGAAGTGGAGACGCCGATGATGCAGCCGATCCCCGGCGGCGCCGCGGCACGCCCCTTCGTCACCCACCACAACGCGCTCGGCACCGACCTGTACTTGCGGGTTGCGCCGGAGCTCTATCTCAAACGGCTGATCGTGGGCGGCTTCCCCCGCGTGTTCGAGATCAACCGGAACTTTCGGAACGAGGGGATCTCGACCATCCACAACCCCGAATTCACGATGCTGGAGTTCTACGTCGCGTTCGCCGATTACACCGATCTGATCGCGCTCACGGAAGAGCTGTTCGTGCGGATAGCGCGCGAGATGCTGAACAGCACCACCCTGGAATACCAGGGACAGCAGATCGAGTTCGCGCCTCCCTGGCGCCGCTGGTCCTATCTGGACGCGATCCTCGAAGTGAACCGCCTGGACAAGGCCGTGGTTCGGGATCGCCAGGCGGCGCTGGACGCCGCGCGCCGGTTGAAGGTGGAGGTGGATCGGGAGGACACGTTGGCCGGTATCCTGACCAAGATCTTCGAGGAGACCGTCGAGCCCAAACTGGTGCAGCCGACCTTCATTACCGATTACCCGATCGAGGTCTCGCCGCTGGCCCGGCGAAAGGAATCGGATCCTGCTCTGACCGACCGGTTCGAACTCTATATCGCCGGACGGGAGATCGCCAACGCCTTTTCCGAATTGAATGATCCCCTCGATCAGCGCCAGCGGTTCGAGGCGCAGGTCGCCCGGCGGCGAGGGGGCGACGAGGAGGCCCACGACCTGGACGAGGATTTTCTGCGCGCGCTCGAATACGGCATGCCGCCGACCGCCGGAGAGGGCATCGGGATCGATCGTGTCGTCATGCTCTTTACCAACCAGGCTTCCATCCGTGATGTGATCCTGTTTCCCCAGCTCCGCCCGGAGAAGTGACAGGATGTTGAAAAAGGCCCCCAGCTTTGTTTGGGCACCCATTGCTCCAACAATGCAATGGGTAAAACGCGAAACACCTCAACGTACCATTCACCCGTTGCATCTCAGGGCAACGGGTCCCCGGTACGCCTCGGCGTCTCGCTCGCTGCGGCCGCGCTGGATGGCCTTTTGAACATCCTGAGCGCAGGAGAGTGACGGTGCAGCTGCCCTACGAGATCTTCGTCGGTTTACGCTATCTCCGCGCGAAACGACGCCAGCGCACCATCTCCCTCAACACATTCGTCTCGGTGGCGGGGATCACCCTCGGGGTGGCCGCGTTGATCGGCACGCTGGGCATCATGACCGGGTTCAAGGAAGATCTTCAGGCGAAAATCCTGGGCACCACCTCCCATATCGTCGTCCAGGACCGCACACGCGAGAACATGGCGAACTACGACGCCCTCGTGACCCGCGTGCAGCAAGTCCCCCATGTCCTGGCAGCCACCCCCTTCGTATTCCGACAGGTGTTGCTGACCTCCCAGTCCGCCGTCCAGGGCATCGTGCTGCGCGGGATCGACCCGCAGAGAGAAGTGCGCGTGACCGACCTGGCCAAGAACATCAAATCCGGGCGTCTCGCCGACCTTGAGACCCCTGAACCCGTCGCCGGTGGCGGGACCTCCGCCGCCGACCCCGCCGCGGCCACCTCCGGCCTCGCCCGTCCCGGCATCATCCTCGGCAAGGAGCTGTCCATGCGCCTCGGGGCCTTCGTCGGCGATACCATCAACGTGGTCTCACCGGTCGGCCCGATGAGCGCGATCGGGATGACGCCGAAGATCCGGGTTTTCCGGGTCGTGGCGGTCTTCGAGTCGGGCATGTACGAATACGACTCCTCGCTGGCGTACATCGCGCTGGGCGAGGCCCAGAAATTCTTCAACATGAACGACACGGCCACCGGCATCGAAGTGAAGGTAGACGACATCTTCATTGCGGCCGACATCGCGCGGGCCATCGAGCAGGCGCTCGGCTATCCCTACTGGGCCAGGGATTGGATGCAGCTCAACCGGAACCTGTTTTCCGCCTTGAAGCTGGAAAAAGTGATGATGTTCCTCCTGTTGGTCCTCATCACCCTTGTCGCGTCCTTCAACATCGTGAGCACGCTGACCATGATCGTGAGCGAGAAACAGCGCGAGATCGCCGTTCTCAAAGCCATGGGCTCGACACGGAAGGCCATCATGCGAATCTTCATGCTGAACGGGCTGATCATCGGACTCACCGGGACCGTCATCGGGATCCCGCTGGGCTATGCGTTCTTGTGGTTGATCCAGACCTACTGGACGTTCGATCCGACCGTGTACTATATCTCGCATGTCCCGGTTCACGTGCAGGCGCTGGACGTGATCCTGGTCTCGTTCTCCGCCATTCTGATCAGCTTCTCCGCCACCCTCTATCCATCCTGGCAGGCCGCCAAGCTGGATCCAGCCGCCGCGCTCCGCTACGAATGAGCGGGAGAACGTACGATCTGGTGATGTGGTGCTTGTGAGATTTTCAGACTCGGGTATCGAAAGAAGGGACGGCCTGACACATCACCGGATCGTCCGTTCACCAGATCGTCAATTTTTGATCGGGGTCCATTGATGCGGGAGGAGACGCCCCTGGTCCAGGTCCTCGACGTCACCAAGTCCTTTCCGATGGGCGAGCAAACAGTGGCGGCCGTTCGAGGCATCCGCTTCGACATCGGGCGCGGGGAGATGCTGGCCATCGTAGGAGCCTCGGGCGCCGGGAAGAGTACCCTGCTCCACATTCTGGGCACGCTGGACCGGCCGACCAGCGGGACAGTGCTCTTTGAAGGGCGAGACCTCTTCCGCCTATCGGACCACGAGCAGGCGGAGTTTCGCAATCGGCGGATCGGGTTCGTCTTCCAATTCCACCACCTGCTCCCCGAGTTCACGGCGCTCGAGAACACCTGCTTGCCGGCGTTGATCCAGAACCGGCCCGCGGCGCAGGCGCGCACCGAGGCCGCCGCGCTGCTGGCCGACGTGGGGCTGGCCCAGCGGCTCGATCACAAGCCGGGGGAGCTGTCCGGCGGCGAGCAGCAACGGGTGGCAGTGGCGCGCGCCCTGATGCAGGGGCCGGACCTCGTCCTGGCGGACGAGCCCACCGGCAATCTGGACACGCAGACCGGAGAAGCGTTGTTCGCCCTCTTGAGAACGTTGAACCGCGACCGCCGCATCACCTTCGTCATCGTCACCCACAACGAAAAGCTGTCGGCGCAGGCCGACCGCCTCATTCACATGGAGGACGGCCGGATCACCCAAGCCTGAGGCTTCCCCCTCTCCGAGAGACCGCGGCTCCCCGACACGGACAGCATCCCCTCATCAGACACCGCAAGCAATTTGATTTTTGCTTGACTGTGCCAAGCTGTCTGATACCTTCGGCGTTAAGACTCACCACGACTGTGAGTGCGAGGAAGGAGGAGCATGAAGAGGACAGCACGGGTCACCTGGATGCTCGTTTCCGGACTGTTGCTGGTCACGACCGTCTTTGCTCCGGCACAGGTCACTGCGGTGGAATTTGCCATTGTCGGCCCGCGCGCGGTGGGCATGGGCGGCGCCGGGGTCGCGGTCACCACTGACGCCCTGGCCACCTACTGGAATCCGGCCGGCCTGGCCATGCAGAAATCCACGGACATTCGGGTACAGGGCAGCGTTCAGGCGGTGGACCGGCTCGGCGTCAAGGATACGCTCGATGCCATCAATAGCATCAATCTAAGCAACATCTCTGCGGCCAACCAGGCCACACTGCAAGGGCTCCTGAACACGCTCAACAGTGGGACGGTCTCGGGAGTCGCCGCTGCCGGCCTCTATTGGAAGGGCTACTTCGGTGATCACGCCTTCGGGTTCAACGTATCGGATGTCGCGACCGGCGGGGAATTCGCCCCGACACCTCTGAGCGCCGCTATCAGCGGCACCACACTTGTCGTCAACGGCCAGCTCGCGGTGCGAGGGCTCGAGGCGCGGCAGGCCGGGGTATCCTATGCCTATGCTTTCTCAGACCGCACCTTTGCTATTGGAGCAACGGCCAAGCTCATGCAGGGCGCCGCCTATAACGCGTCGGTAAGCGTCTTCCAATCGAACGGCGATATCAACTTCAGAAACGACCTCGGCAAAGCCGAGATTTCCACCGCTATCGGCATCGATGTGGGCGCGATCTACCGTCCGGCCTCCTGGCTTCGGTTCGGCGTCGTGGGAAAAGACCTGAACCAGCCGACCTTTGATGCGCCCGGCGGCCAGGAGTTCAAGCTGGTCCCGCAGGTCCGCGGTGGTGTCGCGGTCAACCCTTACTCCTCTCTCACCCTCGCCTTCGACGGAGACATCACGTCGAACAAGACTTTGATTCCTGGGATTAAAAGCAGGGTCCTCAGCCTCGGAGCAGAACAGACGCTTCCGGCGGAATTCCTCTCCTTACGCGTCGGGGCGCTCAAGAACGTCGAGGACGCCAAATCCATCATCACCCCCACGGCGGGGTTCGGGATCCGATTTTTTGCCCTGCGGGTGGATGTTGGCGGCGGGTACGATTTCCGGGAAGGTCAGGCGCTCGCATCAGGATCGCTTTCGATGACTTTCTGAATTCGCTAAGCCATCACACCAGCCAAGAGGAGACTTATGAAGCACATGTTGCGTTCGTCATTAGCGTGGATGCTGCTCGGAGGCACCCTTCTGGCCGGATGCGGGGGCTTGCAGGACATGTGGGAGGGTCCGGGAGCCCAGTCGTTCCGACCGAGTTCGATTGCCGTGTTGCCGCCGGTCGTGGGCTCGTTTGATGAATCGCGTGAGCCGGCTCAGGAAGTCGTGACGAATGCGCTGAAGAAATCCGCCCGCTACACGCAGGTCCTCGCGCCGGATGAGGTCAATGGCTTTCTGGCGGCTTCAAATGAGGCGCGCGAGGCCTTGACCAGCTATCTGTCGGGCCTCGAGACAGCCGGTGTCTCGGATAAAGGAGCGGCCGCCAAACTGGCTCAAGCCTTGAAAGCGGACGCGCTGATGGTGGTGAAGGTCACCTCCTGGGAATACACGCGCTCGGAAGGAGACAAGGTGGCGAAGGTGGGCTTGGGGCTTCGCTTAATAGACCCCAAGCAGGGCGGTATCGTCTGGAAGGCCAGGCACACGAACGCGAAAAGCTACATGTTCTTCAAGCCGAACCTGAAGGATATTGCCGCCGACCTCTCTGAAGACATGATCAAGTACATTCCATGATCGCGTCGCCGATCATGGCCGGCATCACGCGGGATGCACGCGGAGATAGACCTTGCTGCCGATGAAGATCTGTAAGAGATCCGCGTCCACCTTTCCCTGTTTCATTTCGTCCTCGAGGATCGCGAGAGCCTTTCCAGTGGGGACCGCCGCCTTGTACGGGCGGTCCGAGGCCGTGAGCGCATCGTAAATGTCGCTGATCGTCATCATCCGCGTCTGCACCGAAATCGTCTCGCCGGGAATCCTTCGAGGATAGCCGCTCCCGTCCAGCTTCTCGTGGTGACCGTATGCGATCAACGGCACGTTCTGAAGGGACTTGGTCCAGGGGATCGTAGACAGGAAGCGATAGGTATGGGTGACGTGGCTCTCAATTTCGCGGCGCTCTTCGTCGGTCAGACTCCCCTTCGGGATCGAAAGCGTCAGGGTCTCTTGCGAGGTCAGGTAGGGGCGAGGGCCGTCGAAGTAGTCATAGCTGAACTGAGCGACCTGGTGGAGACGTTCGAACCCTTCCGTTTTTAAGACCGTCGGCTGGTTGCAGGCCAGGAGAAATTCCAAGATCCCGTCGGTCTCGGCGACTTGGCGCGCGAGGTCCTCGTCCACCTCCGCCAGAAGGCCGGCCGTCGCCGCCCGGTCTCCTGACATCAGAATGTCCACCTTGCGCTTCAGTGCCCTCGCCTCCAACGTCCGTTTGATGAAGTCGAACCGGGCCTTCAGCACCGCCAGATCGCCGGGAAACAGCTTATCGCCCTTGACCAGAATGTGCTCCCGCACGCCCACCTTGCCGAAATCGTGCAGCACGGCGGCATACCGCAGCTCTTTCATTTGATCGTAGTCGAATTTCACGCTCGCGTACGGCCCCTGGTCGATCCGATCCACGATCTCGGCCAACCCGCAGGTCAGAGTGGCGACCCGCCCGCTATGTCCGCTGGTGGTCGGATCCCGGCTCTCAATCGCCGTCACGCTGGCCGCGATGAAACCCTCGAAGAGGCGGTTGATCTCTTCATACAGGTTGGCATTCTCGATCGCGATCCCCACCTGGTGCGCGAGGCTCACAAAGTCCTGCAGATCCTCCTCCACGAAAAGACCGCGGCCCCTTTTGTTGATGGCCTGCAGGACACCGAGGAGCTTGTCCTTGGCTTTCACCGGGACGCAGACCATATTGCGGGTCACGAAGCCGCTCCGTAAGTCACCGCGGCGATCGAAGCGAGGATGATGCTGCACGTCGTTGACGATCTCCGGCTCCCCGGTCTTCGCCACGTGTCCGGCGATCCCCTGCCCCACTTTCAACCGAATCTCTCGCACCCCCTCGCCCTTCTCTCCCAACGCGACCTCGAAGTACAGCTCCCCCGCCGGTTCATCCAGGAGCAGCAGCGATCCTGCTTCGGCGTCCATCACCACCGTGGCGGCCTCGATCGCCCGCTTTCTGATCTCGGTCTGGTTCAGAGTGGAGTTGAGGAGGGCGCTGATCTCCTGGAGCTTCCGAAGCCTCCGGATCTTTTCCTGGTACTCTCGAACCAGTCGGGCGTTGTCGAAAGAGGTGACGGAGGGGAGTTCGGGCCGTGCCTTCTTTAATTTGGCGGGGAGGTTGGAAGTCGTAATTCGGAGACGACGGCCACGCGCTCGGCCATTTGCTCGCCGTGGTGTCGCCATCGCACCCTCTCAAAACCCAGGCTCAGGTTGAGGTCAAGGTTGAGGCTACGTCTGTGGAGGCCCGAGCCTTACCCTGAGCCGTGACCCGCTCGGCTTAAGCCCTCACCTCAACCTGTCCGTGAGTCATAGCGCTTTTCAGCGACCGAACGAATGCACCCACGCGCTCCGGCAGATGCGGGTCATGCTGGTGCTCCCCGATCTGCCGGACGATGGCACTTCCGACGATCACGCCATCGGCGATCGCGGCCACTTGCGAGACGTCCTGGGCCGTGGCGATGCCGAAGCCGACCGCCACGGGAGTCTCCGTCGCCTGCCTGATTTTTTCCACGTTTCGCCGGACCTCCTCCAGATCGGCCAGCTTGGCGCCGGTAATGCCGGTCAGTGAGACATAATAGATGAAGCCCTTCGACCGGCGTGCGATCGCGGCGCGCCGCGCCGGCGTGCTGGTGGGCGCGAGGAGAAAGATCAACCGCAGCCCGGCTCGTGATGCGGCCGCCTCGAGCAGGTCGGCCTCCTCCGGCGGCATATCCGGCACGATGAGGCCGTCCACGCCCGCCTCCACCGCCTGCCGACAGAACGCGGACTCGCCGAACGCATAGATGGTGTTGTAGTACGCCATGAGCACGAGTGGAATCTGGGTTTTGGCGCGCAGCGCGGGCACTGCCGTCAGGATCCGTCGCAACGAGGTGCCGCTCCGCAGCGCACGTTCAGCCGCTTTCTGGATGACCGGACCGTCGGCAATCGGGTCCGAAAAAGGAACCCCCAGCTCGATGATGTCCGCGCCGGCCCGTTCGAGCTCCAGCACCAGGGCCTCAGTATCGGGCAATGACGGATCGCCCGCCATCACGTAAGCGATCAGCGCCTTCTTCCGATTAGCACGGAGCCGTTCAAATGTCGAATCTAATCGATTGGTCATCAGACGCCCAGAGGCACTCCCCTGAGGCGGGCCACATGTTGCACGTCTTTATCGCCGCGTCCGGAGAGGTTCACGACAATGACCTGGCGTGCCTTCATGGCGGGCGCCAGCTTGACCACTTCGGCGATCGCGTGGGCGCTTTCGAGCGCGGGCACGATGCCTTCCTCGCGTGACAGGAGATCGAACGCCGCCAGAGCTTCCTCGTCCGTCGCCGACGTGTACCGGATGCGGCCAGCGTCTCGGTAAAAGCTGTGCTCGGGTCCCACCGCCGCATAGTCCAGCCCCGCGGAGACCGAGTGGGTCAGATTGATCTGACCGTCATCGTCTTGTAAGAGATAGGTCATGGTCCCATGCAGCACGCCGGGGCGGCCCCCGGCAAACCGCGCGGCATGCTTGCCGCTTTCGATCCCGAGTCCTCCCGCCTCGACCCCGACCATCCTGACCGTGCGATCTTTCAGAAAAGGATGAAAGAGGCCGAGGGAATTGCTCCCTCCGCCGACGCAGGCCACGAGGCAGTCCGGCAACCGCCCTTCAGCGGCCAGGACCTGCCGTCGGGCTTCTCGCCCGATCACGGACTGAAAGTCACGGATCATCATGGGATACGGGTGCGCGCCCAGGACCGAGCCCAGGATGTAGTGGGTGGTCCGGACGTGTGTGGTCCAGTCCCGCATCGCTTCGCTGATGGCGTCCTTGAGCGTCCGGCTGCCGGCATTCACGCCCGTGACCGTCGCGCCCAGCAGCCGCATCCGAAAGACGTTCAAGGCCTGGCGCTGCATGTCCTCAGTGCCCATGTAAATCTCGCAGGTCAGGCCGAACAAGGCGGCGACCGTGGCCACGGCGACTCCATGCTGGCCCGCGCCGGTCTCCGCGATCACCCGCTGTTTCTTCATCCGCCGGGTCAGCAGTCCCTGTCCGATCGTGTTGTTGATCTTGTGCGCGCCGGTGTGGCAGAGGTCCTCCCGCTTCAGGTAAATCTTCGCCCCGCCGAGCCGACGCGTGAGCTTCTCCGCGAAATAGAGGGGCGTGGGGCGTCCGACGTAGAACTTCAGATAGTGATCGATCTCGGCTTGGAAGCGCCGATCGCGGCGGGCTTTCAGGTAGGCTTGCTCCAGTTCCAGGAGCGCCGGCATGAGTGTTTCCGGCACATAGCGCCCCCCGTACTTCCCGAACCGGCCATGCTTGTCGGGGAATTGAGGCATGATCAAGCGCTCGCCAGACCTGAGGACTTTACAGAGTTTCCTACGTGATGACTTATCACGGAGTATAGCCTTCCGCCTGATTCGGCACAAGCTTCGCCGCCCGAATGAACGCCCGGATTTTCGCGTGGTCTTTCTTGCCTGGACGGGTCTCAACCCCGCTGCTCACGTCCACGCCGTACGGCCGAACTTTTTGGATCGCCTCGCCCACATTTTCGGAGGTAAGGCCGCCAGCCAAGAGCACTGACCCGGCTCTCGCCGCCTCGGCCGCCAAATTCCAGTCCGCCACCTGCCCTGTGCCGCCAAACAGCGTCTCCGAAAATGCGTCCACCACGAAGCCCCTCACCCGCGCGCGCCCCTTGTATTCCGCCAGGGCCAACAACGAGCCCTTGTCGCGGAGTCTGATGCCCTTCAGAGTCGGCCGCCCCAAGGCCTCGCAGTAGGCAGCGGACTCATCGCCGTGGAGTTGGGCCAGCCCCAACCCGCATTCGTCCATCAGATCGCGCACCGTCTTCAGGTCTTCGTTCACGAAGACCCCCACCGGCAGCACGAACGGCGGGAGCTGGGCCACGATCCGACGAACCACATCCAGCACCAC
>JAHFEU010000040.1 GCA_023248295.1 Nitrospirota bacterium
TCCGTGATCAACTTCACCGCCTCAAGCTTGAACTCCCGCGTAAACTTCCGTCGTTCCATGATCCACCTCCGGTTCCATCAATACACCTAACTCGGTGTCTTTGAAACCGGCAGCAGCCCAGACTCCTACGCCGATTCTCAGAAGAAATCAACCGGCTTCGGCTTGGAAATACCACCATTTAGGGGAAAAGAGCGTATGGCATGTGGCTTATAGCGTATGGCCAGACAAAGAGCGGATAGCTGGAAGCGTGAAGCGTATCTCGTGAAGCGTGAAGCGGTTCGGACATTCAACGAGATACGAGATGCGAGATACTAGCGACGTGAGACGAGGAGCGGCCAACACGCGCGGCTATCCGTCTGGTATGATGAACGCATACAAGCGTTTGGCATATGGCTGGAGGCGTGAAGCGTCAGTCGCGTCATCGCGTGGCGCGTCTCTCGGGACAGACGCAACGACGCAACAGACGCAACGACGCGAGATCCGAGCGGCGAAGGAGGGCTGAGCCATGAGAATGCTGGTGATCGGCATTGCGGGTTGGGCGCTGCTGTCGGCGGGACCGGCGCAGGCGCAGATGACCATCATTCAGGGAAGCGACGGGACGAGTGGCACGGTGATTGATCTCGGCAATGGGTTCGGCACGTATTCCGATTCCCACGGGAACACCGGCACCATCATGGACCTGGGCGGAGGCTTCCAGACGTACCGGTTCAGCTCCCCGAGCGGACAGAGTCAATCCGGCTCGGTGTTGAGCTTGGGCGTCCCCGCCCCGCCGCAGGGGATGACGCCGGCGATTATCCTGCCCATCAGGCCGCACGGGCCGATCACCCACCCCGGCTCTGTCGCCCCGGTCGTCCCGCTGACGCCGGGTCTTGGCGTCGGCGGAGCCGTCACGCCGGGTGTTGGCGTGTTCGGCAGCGGACGAAGCCGGTAAGGGCTGCGGCCCTCACGCCTTCTGCTTGTTCATGTCCTGATCCGCCTCCTGCAGGAAGGCCTCGGCTGACTCGGGAGGCACCCGGCTGATCGCCACCCCCGTTCTGCATTGGACCGTCAGGGGGAGTCCGAGCCGGGGACCTATCTGGTCCAGCTTCGCGCGCACGCGGCCTATGAGCCGATCCACGTCCTGATACCCGGCGCCCATCAGAAGCACCGCAAACTCATCCCCTCCATACCGGGCAACCAGATCGGTGGCGCGCGTCGCTTCCCGCAGGATGTTGGCCACCCCCCGCAGGGTCTCGTCCCCAACCGCATAGCCGAAATGATCATTGATGGTTTTCAGATGCAGCACATCCAGGACCAGCAGGGCCACGTCGATGCGGCGACGGCGGGCCCAGGCGGTCAGGCTCCGGTACTGTTCATGGAAGGCCTGCCGGCTCGCCAGCCCCGTCAACGGATCCGGTGCGTAGAGGATGAGCAAACCATCGGTCTTGTACACCCTCTGGGCGAGCACCCGGCTCAAGGCCATCGCCAAGCCCGCCGAGCTTTGAAGCGCCTGCAAAAAGTCCTGCCTGGGCAGCGCCAGGCAGCGGGTCGGCTCTGCGGCCACGACCGAGGCCGAGCGCGTCTGGTTTGTGAGAATCCCCACCTCGCCGACGATCTCCCCATACCCCATCTCGGCGAGAAACCGATCCCCCAGCGGGCTGTCGGACACCCCTTCGACGACCCGGACCTGCCCGGCGAGCACCACAAAGACGTGCGCGGCCTGGTCGTTCTGCCGGACGACCACCTGCCCCGCGAGATAGACCTGTTCGGAGGCGCGCGCCACCAGGGCCAGGAGTTCCTCACGATCGAGCGGCCGGAACAGCGGCATCACGGCCAGGAGGTTGGCATAGCGCGCGGCGGCGATCGTGGGGCCCTTGTCCGTGCCGGTCGCCACGGGGGCGCGCTCCGGCGCGTCGGCGGCGCCCAGGTCAGTCGTCACCCGAGCCTGCGCGTGATCCGCCACGCGCACGCGGGACAACCAGGCACGGACGCGTGTCAGCAGCATCGGCAGGCTGAACGGCTTCACGAGGCGATCGGTGATCGCCGGGTTTCTGATGCGGAGATCGCTCTCCGGGTCCGGATTCTGGGTGAGGAGCAGGACCGGAAGGTTTGGCTGTCCAAGACGGGTGCGGAGCACGTCAATCAGCTTGGCCCCGTCGCTGTCCGGCAATTGCGCGTCTATGATGGCCAGATCCGGCGAGAACTCCGGGGCCTGGGCCACGGCGGTCTCTGCGTCCACGGTCGGGAGGAGCACCAGGTTCTCCTCCGCCAGGACTTGCCCGATTGAGGCGATCTCGGCCTCGTCGGCGCTGACGATCAGGACGCGCCCGCCCATGATCGGCCGGCGCCGCAACGCCGAGCGCTCGACCACGGCCGGCCCCGGGCCGCCGCCTCGCACGTCGAGTTCCACTCCCTCCGCGGCGGCAAAGACGTCCAGGCTCGCGCGGCGATCCGCGACCCGGGCGCGGGCCGCGGCCTCGAGCTGCCCCACCGCCGCATCGTCGTGCTCCGGATCGTGGTGGAACAGCGCCAGCCGTCCCGCTCCGGCCGCCAGCGCGACGTCCGTCGCGTATTCCACGGAGCTGTGCCCCCAGCCGACTTTGCTGCGGTATTCTTCCTCGCTGTATTGCGCATCGTGGATGACCAGGTCCGCCCCCTTTATGAAGGCGATGTGGCGCTGGTCGCCGGGATGGTGGAAGGTCATGCCGGACGGCTTCCAGAAGGGCTCGTGGTCGGTCACATAGGCCACGGTCGTGCCGTCGCTGGAAATCCGGTAGGCGATGGTGGGCGCGGTGTGGTTCAGGTATTGCGTCTCAACCAGCACGTCCCCTAGGCGGAAGAACCCTTCCTCCAGGGCGGTAAAATGGATCCGGCTGCGCAGATCGCGGAGCGTCACCGGGAAGTAGGAGTACTGCATCTGCCCGGCCAGGGCCTCCTCCACCCCGCGCTTAAAGCCCACCGGCGCGTAGATGTTCAGTTCCGCCTCGGGAAGGAAGGCCGGGGTGAAGAACGGGAAGCCCTGAATATGATCCCAATGGGTGTGGCCGATGAACAGATGGAGCCGCAGCGGTTGCGGCGCGGATTGCTGGAGCTGCAGCCCCAACGCCCTGGCGCCGGTCCCACAATCCAGCACGATGAGTGTGCCGTTGTCGGTGCGGACTTCGACGCACGCCGTGTTGCCGCCGTACTTCGCGGTGGACGGGCCGGGTGTGGGGATGGACCCCCGAGTTCCCCAGAATCGTACGTGCATCAGTGTCTCGTGAGACCGGTCGGGAGCAGGAAGTGATCAGTTCTCGGGCGCTTCCACGATATGGTTCTCGAACCGGGTGCACCCTTCGGCCAGCAACCGATTGGTGAGCATTTCCCCGGGCCACTCGATCGGAAGATCAGCGGTGAAGACCCAGACGTCGGGCGACGTCCAGGCCGGACCGTGGTCCTCCGGCAGTTCGGGGTCGAACAGGTCCGTCCAGACCGGCATGTAGACGCCGTTGCCGCATTGGGTGTGCAGATGCACGATGGTCCGGCCCCGGACGGCCGGCTCCAGGTCGCGCCACACCGCGACGGTCTCATCCGCCAGCCGATGGAGCCGCACGGCGTTCTGCGCATCGAACATGGCGTAGGCGGCGTATACGGGCGCCTCCAACACGTGCGGCGCCGAGGCCAGCTCCCCGCACTGCGCGACCAGCCCGTCGAGCAGCGCCTGGCGATCCTGCTCCTCAAGGGACTCGGGCAGTCCGGGTTCCGGCGACCCGATCAGCTCGAAGATCAGGAACGCGGTCGCTTCGACGGGAGGATGCAGACGAAAGGCGAGCAAGTGCCGGCGCTGGGAGTCCGCGAGCGAGGAGATGTGCTCGTGGAGCCCGTGCAGCGTCAGGAGATCCAGGGTCGCATCCGTCAGCAGACGCGGTTCCACCATCACCACGGTTCCGGGCGGCAGATGGAGGTGTTTGTGGAGCAGCTCCGCGGTGGCGACGGGATCAATCTTCAACCGGAGCGGAACGCTGAGGTCTGCGTGAAGGGGCAGCTCCAACGCGCCCATGACCGCGTACGCGGGCTTCTCATCCGCCTCGCTTTCCATCACGACCGAGCAGGCGGCTTCCGCCAGGAGATCGAAGAGCCACTCTGCCATGTCCTCGCCGAGCGCAGCCATGACCGTGAGCAGGTCCTGCTCCCGGTCCTGTTCCAACATGGCCTGCAGCGTGTCGATGGCCACATCGGCGTCCCCATGATCGTGACGACGGGCGTTGATGAGATGAATCAGATCGCGCGTCAAGGAATCGGGCCGGTACCAACTAGGCATAGGGTCCTCTCCATTCGTTATTCGTGATTCCCGATTCGTTCTACGTTTACCGTCAAGAGGCTTTCCACGGCAGCTCCTTCACGATGAACGATTCACGGTTCACGGCCTTCCACTGGTCACTATGTTGCCAAACTTCCGTTCCGGTGGCAAGCCCCTTGAAGCAAGGCCGAGGTTCAGGCTGAGGTTCAGTTTGTAAACAAGACGTTGTTCTGCTCAACCTTAGCCTCAACCTCAACCTTCCTCCGGTCCTCACTCTCCGATCACCTTGACGAGCACCCGTTTGCGGCGACGGCCGTCGAACTCCCCGTAGAAGATTTGCTCCCAGGGGCCGAAGTCCAACCGTCCGTCGGTGACGGCCACCACCACCTCGCGTCCCATCACCTGCCGCTTGATGTGGGCATCGGCATTATCTTCGCCGGTCTCGTTGTGCTTGTACGCGCCGCTCTGCGGGGCCAGACGTTCGAGGAACGCCTCGTAGTCCTTCAGCAAGCCTTGCTCGTCGTCGTTGATGTAGACGCTGGCGGTGATGTGCATCGCGTTCACCAGCACCAGTCCTTCGCGGACGCCGCTCTTCTGCACGGCCGCTTGCACCTGTGAGGTGATATTCAGATAGGCCCGCCTCGTCTTGGTCTCGAACCAGAGTTCTTCGCGGTAGGATTTCATGCTTCACTCGGCGGTCGGGTCCTGTAGCAGGCTACTGCGCGCATTCTGCCCCAGCCGGCTGGAAGATGCAAGACAATCCAAGCCTCGACGACAGGCCAAAACCGGCAGGACAGGCGTGGTATGCCGGCCGGATTTATCATATAATAACGTCCGTCCTCATGCGGGAACATCTGATGCCACACAGTTCTCAGAGACCGCCGCGTCTTTCTTCCAACGCGCTGACCGTGCTCCGCCGCCGGTATCTGGCGAAGAATGCCGCCGGGAAACCGATCGAAACGCCCGCCCGGATGTTTCGCCGCGTGGCCGACAACATCGCCGAGGCCGAACGCCAGTACCCCGACGGCGGGATGAATCGTCCTGACGTGGCCGAGGCGTTCTACCGCTTGATGAGCCGGCTGGAGTTCCTGCCGAACTCCCCCACGCTCATGAACGCGGGCCGCGACCTGCAGCAACTCTCGGCCTGCTTCGTGCTGCCCGTCGAGGACTCGCTGGAATCCATCTTCGACGAGGTCAAGCACCAGGCGCTCATCCATCAATCCGGGGGCGGGACCGGCTTCTCGTTCAGCCATCTCCGCCCGAAGCACGATCGCGTCGCCTCGACCAGCGGCGTGGCGTCCGGCCCGGTCTCCTTCATGCGCGTCTTCAACATGGCGACCGAGGTGATAAAGCAAGGCGGGACAAGAAGGGGTGCTAACATGGGCATCCTGCGGGTGGATCACCCGGACATTCTTGAATTCATCGCCGTCAAGCAGGACCCCAAGGAACTGACGAATTTCAACCTGTCGGTCGGCATCACGGACGCCTTCATGCGGGCGCTGGAGCAGCGCCGGGACTACGCGCTCGTGAACCCGCGCACCGGCCGCACCGTCGTCCGGGTCAAGGCCGCCGCGGTGTTCGACCGCATCGTGGAGGCGTCCTGGAAATCCGGAGAGCCGGGCGTGGTGTTCCTGGACACGATCAATGCGCAGAACCCCACGCCCCAGATCGGCCGCATCGAGGCGACCAACCCGTGCGTAACTGCAGATACGTGGGTCCACACCGCCGACGGACCTCGCCAGGTCAAGGATCTCATTCATGTCCAGTTTCTCGCTCAAGCAAACGGGAACCGGTACGTCACGGGATACGATGGCTTCTTCCACACAGGGACCCGGCCGGTCGTCAAGGTCAGGACCTTCGAGGGGTATTGCTTGCGGCTCACGCCGGACCACCGCATCCGTCGGATCGTCCGTATGACCCGCTATGTTCTGGAAAGCGAATGGTGCCGGGCGGGCGATCTTCGCCCCGGGGATCAAGTGGTGCTCAATGATCACCGGGCCAATGCAACCTGGTCTGGTCCCCACAGCTTCGAACAGGGGTATCTCCTCGGACACCTCGTTGGAGATGGAGTTCTCAAGGAAGAGAAGGCCGTCCTCTCCGTTTGGCAGGCGGCGGGTGTCGGAACCCGAGGGGTGATGGAGGAAGCGGTCCGTTGTGCACACACGCTACCGCACCGGCGAGACTTCAAGGGATGGATGGAAATCGCCGGCCGCGGTGAAAGCCGGCTCGCGCTTTCTTCCCTCCGGGACCTCGCGCTTGAATGCGGCATGGCGCCCGGAAACAAGGTCATCTCGCCTCAGGTCGAGCAGGGATCAAGCGATTTCTACCAAGGCTTCCTCCGCGGATTTTTCGATACAGACGGATCGGTTCAGGGCGGACAGACGAAGGGGATAAGCGTCCGCCTCGGTCAGTCCGACCTCCCGCGGCTCGAAGCTGTCCAGAGGATGCTTCTCCGGCTCGGCGTCGTCTCCACAATCTATCGGAACCGGCGGCGCGAAGGGGTTACCATTTTGCCCGACGGCAAAGGTGGCCGGAAGGAGTATTTTACGAAGACTCTGCACGAGCTTGTGATCACTGGTGAAAACCTCGCCCGCTTTCAGGAGGTGGTCGGTTTCTCGGATACCGACAAAGCGGGCAAGCTCTCCCTGCTTCTGAACGCCTACCGCCGGCGCCTCAATCGAGAGCGGTTTGTTGCTCGCGTGGAAAGCATCACCGATGATGGAGTCGAGGACGTCTTCGATGTCGTGGTGCCCGGCTTTCATGCCTTTGACGCCAACGGCTTTCTCGCCCACAACTGCAGTGAGCAGCCACTCCTCCCGTACGAGTCCTGCGTGCTTGGTTCGATCAACCTGGCTCGCTTCGTCACGGGTCCGGCGGAACGGCCCCGCATCGATTTCGACCGTCTGGCCGGCGTCATCCCCACAGCGGTGCGGTTCCTCGACAACGTGATCGACATGAACCGTTACCCGCTGCCGGACATCGAAGCGATCACGAAAGGGAACCGGAAGATCGGCCTGGGGGTGATGGGATTCGCCGATCTGCTGATCAAGCTGAACATTCCCTACGACACCGACGAGGCGCTGGCCACGGGCGACCGCGTCATGCGGTTCGTGGCGGAGCAGGCCCGGGCCGCCTCCGCCGACCTGGCGCGGACGCGCGGGGTGTTCCCCAACTTCAAAGGCAGCCGTCTGGAATCAGAGGGGCAACGCCTCCGGAACGCCACCGTGACGACAATCGCGCCGACCGGCACGATCAGTATCATCGCGGACTGCTCGTCCGGCATCGAGCCCCTGTACGGCGTCAGTTTCACCAGAACGGTGATGGAGGACGTTCGCCTGGTGTCGCTTCACCCCCTGTTTGTGCAACGGGCGCGGGCGGCCAGCATCTATTCGCAACGTCTGGTCCGGCGCGTCGCGGCCCACGAATCCATCCGGGGCGTGGCCGGGATTCCATCGGAGCTGCGCCGACTGTTTGCCACCGCCCACGACGTGACGCCGGAGCGCCATGTCCGCATGCAGGCGGTCTTTCAACGATACAGCGACAGCGGCATCTCGAAGACCATCAACCTGCCCGCCACCGCCACCAAGGCCGATGTGGCGTCGGCCATCCGGCTGGCTTACCGCCTGGGTTGCAAAGGCCTGACCGTGTTTCGAACGGGAAGCCGCGACAAACAAGTCCTCTCCTGCGCGAACGTGCAGTACTGCTGAAGGGAGAAGAAGTAATTGAGTAACTGGTAATTGAGTGGCGGCAGAATTACCCAGTTACTTAGTTACTCAATTACTCTGTGGCCTGGATCTCCAACATGACCAGGCAGCCCGCCGTCGCCGGCCAGTTTTACAGCGCCACACCTGAGGGCCTCGAGGCCGAGGTGGCCGGCTACACTCAGTCCGAAGCAGTCCCGCACGCCGCCATCGGCGTGGTGAGCCCGCATGCCGGGCTGATGTACTCCGGACACGTGGCGGGAGCCGTGTACGGCCGCGTGCTCCTCCCTGAGACCGTCATCCTGATCGGCCCCAACCACACCGGCTTCGGTCCCCCGGTATCCGTCTATCCGGACGGCTCCTGGCTGATCCCCGGCGGCGAAGTGGCGGTTGACCGCGTGCTCGCGGGGGACATTCTTGCTCACTACGCTCGGGCGGAGGCGGACGTCTCGGCTCACGAGACTGAGCATTGCCTGGAAGTACAATTGCCGTTTCTTCGGCGCGTGCGCCCGGGCGTTCGGATCGTGCCGATAGTCCTCGGCACGACCGGTGAAGAGGTCTGCCGGGAACTGGGTCAATGCCTGGCCGCCGCGATCGCGGCGCAGGCGGCGCGGGAAGGCCCTGCAGCACAACCGCTGCTCATCGCCAGCACCGACATGAACCATTACGAGCCCGACGTCGTCACCCGCGAGAAGGACCGTTTCGCCATCGAGGCCATTCAACGGCTCGACCCCGAGGGGCTGCTCGCCGCGGTACGGACGCACCGGATCACGATGTGCGGCTTCGCGCCGACCGCGACCGTCCTGTACGCCGCCCGCATCCTGGGCGCGGCACACGCCTCGCTCGTGCGCTACGCCACGTCAGGCGAGATCAGCGGGGACTTCAACCGGGTCGTCGGATACGCCGGCTTGACCATCGCCTGAGAGGACACCGCAGCGGACCTCACAGCCGTGATGACCCCCGCGAGGCATTTGACAGGCCCTCGCGACGATGGTATGTACTGACGCCGGTCCAGCCTTCACGCGTGACGGGAAAGCGGACGTTCAATGTTGGGACAGTCGGGCCTTTCGGCGGCGGCGAGCGAAGTCCTGGGATGGAGCATCCTGCTCGCCCTGGAACCCGACCTGGACCTGGACCTTGAAGAGACGCACAGACATCCGCTGAAGGAACCTGCTCCGAGAACACCCTGGCAGCCTCGAGGAAAGCGGGGCCTGCTGATGGTCCTGCTCGTGATCGTCGTCGCCGGCGGCGCCTACCTCTCGTCGGACCCCGCGCTGCTGATGGAGCTGATCGATCAGGTGACGGGCAGCATCCCGCCTGCCCCATCGACTCCCATTCCTCCCAGACCGCCCACCTTGCCCGCCAAGCCACCAGCGTCATCGGCCGCACCCTCGACCCCCTCAGGGACCGCGCCGCCGCCCCCGGCCACTGCAGCCATCCCGAAGCCAGCCACCACTCCGGCAACCGGCTCCCCTGCCCCGCTCTTCAATGAAGGGCAGCGCGTCATGGTGTTTGCCGATCCGGCTCTCCCACCCGGACCGGTCCCGCTCACCATTGAAGCCGGAGGAAACCGCACCAGCTTCACCATTCGCCCGGGAGCCACCGTGACCGTGGTCGACGGAGAGCTCCGGAACAATGGATGGGTCTATGCGGTGCGGACGGAAGACGGAGCTCAGGGGTGGATCGAAGAAAAGCGGCTGAAGGCGAAGCCATGACGGCCCTGCCGGTCTTCCCCTGAGCGTCTCTCGCGAGTAAGCCTGTGCTATAATACCGCCTCTCCTGACGGACTCAACCAGTCTGCGCGTCGAACCTTCGAACGTCGGGGGATGTGTCTCGCTCGACTGGTGACGCACGATGCTCCGCGCGATCCTCTTCGATTTTGACGGCGTGGTGTCGGATAATGAGCCGGCCCACTTCGCCATGTTTCAACGAGTGCTGGCCGAGATCGGCGTCCCACTCACCGAAAGAGAGTACTATGCCGACTACCTCGGGTACGACGATAAAGGATGCTTCGCGGCGGTCTTGGCGGCCCACGGGCGGCCCGCCCCGAAGGCCACAGTCGATGACCTCGTGGCGCGCAAGGCCCGCGTCTACTTCGAGCACATCCGCCGGCATCTGGTGATTTTCCCGGGCGTGCGAGAGTTCGTCCGTGAAGCCGCCGGCCGGTCTCGCCTCGCGATCGCCTCCGGAGCGCTCCGGCACGAGATCGAGTTCATCCTGGAACAGGCCGGCATCCGGAAGGAGTTCGAGCATATCACCAGTTCGGAGGATGTCGCTCGCGGGAAGCCCGACCCGGAAGGGTTTCTCCATGCCCTGGCCTCGCTCAACCGCAGATCGTCTATGGCACACGCCAGCCTGACAGCCGAAGACTGTCTGGTCATCGAGGACTCGATCCCCGGCATTCGGGCCGCCCACGCCGCCGGCATGAAGGTGCTGGCCGTCGCCAATACGCATACCGTTCAGGATTTACACGAGGCGGAGGCGGTCACCAAGTCCCTCGAGGAGATCAACCTGGCAGAGCTGGAAAGCCGGCTCTGGGGAACGGGGGAATATGATTAGCGGGTCCTGCCGCCGATCAGCCTGGATCAGAAATCGGGTGTGTCAGGGCTCGACGCTCCCGCACCTCTCGGAGCGGTCCTTCCGGGCTCATCACCCATTGCAACGAGGCAAGCAATGGGTACCCGGCGGCAGCCTTCTGGAATTCCTGTGGCCGCGATCAGACGATCGCGGTGCCTTAGTCAGTTCCAGCTTTCCTTCTCGGCGGAGCCTCGGTGGACGCCTCGCTCCTCCGGTGAAGTTCGCTCTGAGCCCTGCCACACCCTCTTGTGATAAATTGGGAGGTGGCTAGGCCCAGGGTACTCGCCGAGTGGGTGCGGGCGCCACCCGCTAGGCAGATGACAGAGGGGATGAAAATGCGGGAAGGAAATCTATGAGGATCTGCTCGTTGTTGCCCGGTGCCACCGAGGTCGTGGCGGCGCTGGGGCTGGCCGACGATCTCGTGGGGGTCAGCCACGAGTGCGACTTCCCCCCGGAGGTGCGGCACAAACCCGTCCTGGTCCACGCCGCCATTGACGCTGCGCACGCGTCCAGTTTCGACATCGATCGTCAGGTGCGGGCGACGCTGGAGACCGCACAGCCGCTCTACACGCTCGACGTCGTTGGCTTTGCGAAGGCGCAACCGGATCTCGTCATCACCCAGGACTTATGCCACGTCTGCGCCGTCACGCCCGACCAACTCCATCACGCCATCGGCGCCCTGCCCACCCCGCCTCGCGTCCTCTCGCTGAATCCCGCGACCCTCGACGAGATGGTGGCCGACGTGGAGCGGATCGGCGAGGCGACCGGGCGCGCAGCCCGGGCCCGTGCGCTGGCCGCGCAACTCCGCGCCCGCCTGCAGTCCATTCACGCGCAGGTCGCGCCCGTCGCTCAACGCCCGAGGGTCGCCTGCCTGGAATGGCTCGCTCCCCTCTACGTGGCCGGCCATTGGGTCCCCGAGATGGTGGCCTGTGCAGGGGGCGACGATGTCCTGGGCGTTGCCGGCGCGGCCTCCACACCGGTGACGTGGGAACAAGTCCTCGCTGCGGCGCCCGAGGTGCTGCTGCTGATGCCGTGCGGCTTCACCCTCAACCGGACTCTGCGCGAACTCGACCGCCTGAGCTTTGACTCGAGCTGGCCGGGATGGCAGAATCTTCCGGCGGTCCGGAATGGAAGAGTCTTTGCCGTGGATGCCTCGGCCTACTTCAGCCGCCCCGGGCCGCGGCTCGTGGACGGCGTGGGGCTGTTGGCCGCGCTGTTCCATCCGTCTTCGTTCGGCAGGGTCAATCCCTCCGAGGCCTGCCGCGTCAACCTGAACGAGCACAATCCCACTGTACGCGTGCGATGACCCCGTCCGAAGCTCAAGCCTACTGTGCCGCCGTCACCAAGCGAAGCGGCAGCAATTTCTACTACTCCTTTCTCTTCCTGCCCCCGCCACGCCGCGAGGCCATGTACGCGGTGTATGCCTTCTGCCGGGAAGTGGACCGCGTGGTGGACGACGCGCCCCCCGGCAGCGACCCGCGCGAGCAGCTTCAGCTCTGGCGCGACGAGCTGAACGCGGCCTACCTGGGGATTCCTACCTTCCCGGTGACCATCAGCCTGGCCGAGCATGCGCGCCGCCTGGAGATTCCCCGGAAGCTGTTCGAGGATCTCCTCGCCGGAGTGGAAATGGACCTGACGACCCGGCGCTACGCCACGTTCGACGACCTGAGGCTCTACTGTTACCGGGTGGCCTCGGTCGTCGGGCTAATCTGCCTGAAGGTGTTCGGCACGCGCTCACCGCTGGCCTCTGAATACGCGATCAACCTGGGCATCGCGTTCCAGCTCACCAATATCCTGAGAGACCTGAAGGCCGATGTGGAACGGGGACGGATCTACCTCCCCCAGGAGGACCTCACGCGCTTCGGCTACCGTGAGCATGATCTGCTGACACACACCTATTCATCAAGCTTCTTTGAGCTGATGCGATTTGAATGCGAGCGGACCCGCAAGTTCTACGAGGCCGCGCGTCGCGTGGCCGAGGTATTGCCGGCGGAGGACCGCCGCGCCCTGACCGTCGCCGAAATGATGCGCGCCGTGTACGCTCGGATCCTGCGGCGGATCGAGTCGTCCGGTTACCGGGTCTTCGGACCCCGCATCAGCCTCGCCCCGCCCTACCGTCTGGCGATCGCTGCCGGGGTCTGGCTCAAGTCGCGCCTGCCGCTCGCGCGGAGTGCTACATCGTGAGGGTTGACCGTTGAATTGTCCGATGCGCGTTCTCAGCAAGGAGCCCTCAATTCACGATTCCTAACTCAACATTCTTAATCCGGCGCTCTCCGCTCCTCGCGCCGTGCCATACATGATACGTCCTTCCGTGCTCATCATCGGAGGCGGGCCCGCAGGGCTCACCGCCGCGCTCCGGCTGAGCGCGCGAGGGAACGCCGTGACGCTCCTGGAACAAGGCGGTGAGCTGGGCGGCCGACTGATCAGGTCCGGCACTGACGCCATTCCGCCCGTCTTCCTTGGATCCCACCGGGCCTCCCTCTCCTTGCTCAAGACGCTGGGAACGGCCGGTCACGTTCGATTTTCCGGCGGTGTCAATCTGGAGTTCCCGCTCAGCGGCGACCGGACCGCTCGCCTGCGCCGCCCGTGGGCGCCAGCTCCCGTCCATGCCCTCCTGAGCCTCGCGATGTTCCGAGCGTTGCCGTTCCAAGACCGGTGGCGTGCCCTGATGTTGCTCGAGCGAACCTGGGAAGGCGATCCGGGGCTGCCTCCCGACCTCGAGAGCCGGACAGCCAATGAATGGCTCGCGGACCGCGGCCAATCTGCGGCCGCGCGAGCCCTCGTCTGGAGCCCCCTCGCCCGGTTCCTCCTCGGGGACGATCTGACCGTGGTCTCAGCCGCGATGCTGATCACGATGCTCGCCCGGTCCTTCCTCTCCGCCCGGCGCAATTCGAGAATCGCCATTCCCACCCACGGGATGCGCCACCTGCTCCTGGAACCGGCTCGGACACAACTCCTTCGGTCCGGCGCCACCATTCGCCTCAGTACCGCGGTGAGCCAGATCCGATTTGATGCCCAGCGCGTCAGCGGCGTTGATCTCCAGACGGGAGGAACCCTCGCGGCAGAATGCTATGTGGCGGCCCTTCCACACCGGAGCCTCAGCCGGCTGCTGCCGGAAAAAGCGCTCGCCCATTATTCCTACTTTCAGCAACTGACCAGCTTGACCGATTCGCCTGCGCTGACGGTTCACCTGTGGCTGGATCGCCCGCTCCCGGCTCCCCGCCTGCTCCTGCTATCAGGAAAAACCTACCACTGGATGGTCAGCCGACCCGAGGGCGGACCGACGCTCGTGTCGCTGGTGGCAACCGGCAAGATGGATATACTGGACAGACCGGATCGGGAACTCCTTCAGGTAGCACTCCATGAGGTCCGGGCGGCGTTCCCGACCCTCTCAAACGCCAGGATGCAGGAATACCGGATCGTCAGAGAACCCCATGCCTTCCTCTCGGTGAGGCCGGGGACCGCAGCCTTGAGGCCGCTCCACCGGAGTCCATTTCCAAATCTATTCCTGGCGGGAGACTGGACCGACACCGGTCTTCCCGCCACGCTGGAAAGCGCCATTCTCAGCGGAGACCTGTGCGCCGAGGCGATTCATACGAAGATGGAGGAGCACCGATGACCACGCGGGATCCTCATGCGACAGCGCCTGCCGGGAAGGAAGTCATCACGTTGGCGGGTGGATGCTTCTGGTGCCTCGAAGCCGTGTACGACCGGATGAAAGGCGTGGAGTCCGTCGAATCCGGCTACATGGGCGGACAGGCGCCGAACCCGACTTACGAGCAGATCTGCACCGGCCGAACCGGCCATGCCGAAGTCGTGCGGATCACCTTTGATCCCAAGGTCGTCTCCTATCGGGACATCCTCGAGATCTTCTTCGCCATCCACGATCCGACCACCCTGAACCGTCAGGGGCACGATGTCGGCACACAGTACCGGTCGGCCATCTTCTACCACTCGCCGGAGCAAAAGACCACGGCCGAAGCGGTGATCGCCGGCTTGACCAGGGACCGGCTCTTCCAGAACCCCATCGTCACCCAAGTCCTCCCCGCCGGCCCCTTCTACGTCGCCGAGGACTACCACCAGGAATACTTCGCCCGAAACCCGTCCCAGCCCTACTGCGTGTACGTGGTCACCCCCAAGCTCGCCAAATTCCGCACGCAGTTCGCCGCGAAGCTGAAGAAATGACCGACATGGCCTCACGGACAGTGTGGGTACAGACTGTCCTTATCGCTACCTTCCCCCGAGGAAATAGCGGTTGCCGACTGGCATAACCAGTGGTATGCTACCTCCCATGAAGACTGCCATTGATTCTGCCGGTCGCCTAGTCATTCCCAAGGAAGTGCGCCGCGAGGCCGGGCTGAAGCCCGGCATGCTCCTTGATGTTCGGTTGCGGCAAGGCCTCATCGAGATCGAGCCGACACCGCTGCCCGTCAAACTTCAGAAGCACGGCCGCCTGCTCGTCGCTGTCCCATCGAAGCCGGTCGAGCGCCTCCGCGGCGAGACCGTAGAGCGGACCCGGCGGCAGATCCGCCAAAAGGGAGCGCCCTCCTAGGCGCGGATGACCCGGTTCGTTCCGGATACGAGCGTTATGGTGGCGGCGGTCTGCTCGTGGCACGAGCACCACGAACTGGCGGCCTCCGAACTGGAACGGCGATTAGGTCGAAAGGAGGTGCTGATCGTTGCCGCGCCAGCGCTGATCGAGACCTACGCGGTATTGACTCGCCTTCCTCCTCCCCACCGGCTCGCGGCTCTGGATGCGCGTGCACTGCTTGAAGCGAACTTCCTGGCTGGACACAAACTGATCGCCCTTGGTGAGGCTGACTACCGCCTCCTGGTCAAAGACGCTTCCGCCCAGGGCGTGATCGGCGGGAAGACCTATGACTGTGTGATCGCGGCTTGTGCGACCAAGGCGAAGGCGGCCGTCCTGCTGACCTTCAACGCGAGGGATTTCGATTCAATGGCTTTGGCAAGTCTGGAAATCAGGGTTCCGGGCGGCGCAACGTAACGAGCCAAAAATCCCCTATGGCTCCTTCTACGTGGCCGAGAACTACCACCAGGACTACTTCGCGCGTAATCCGAACCAGCCCTACTTCACCTACGTCACCCCCAAGCTCGCCAAATTCCGCACGCAGTTCGCCGAAAAGCTGAAGAAGTAAGCTTCGCGTTCCCCCTCACCCTTCCCTCTCCCATCACCCGTTGCATCGGCGAGAGCAACGGGTCCCCGGGCGAGGGGAATTATGCTGCATGGGCGAGAGGGCAAGACAGCGCCCTCTCGCCACCCTGCCTCTCCCCTTTCGTGGAGCAATGGCCGGGATGGGAGGGATGAGCCTCGAAGGCTGCCGCGATTGCGGGAATGAAAGGTGGAGGAGCGATGAGGCTGTCCCTGCGCCGTTCCGATAATCCGATAAGGCGCAGGGACCAACAGTATGGGCAACGATAGCTGAGATTAGGTCAAAGCATCATCGCGGAGCCTGAGCAGGCTCGCCCTCCGTCAGCCCGGCACACATTCCTCGTTGACTTCTTTCTTGTCCCCGCCTATCATGCTGCCCGGTTTGGTTTCCATGACCTCCGACCCCTCGTCCGCCACAACCCTCCAGGAACTCAGCGCCGCCCTCTACAACTGCCAGCGCTGCAAGCTCGCCAAGCTCGGACGGACGCAAGTCGTGTTCGGCGTGGGCAATCCCAATGCGCAGATCATGTTCGTGGGCGAAGGGCCGGGCTTTTACGAAGACAAGCAGGGCGAGCCCTTCGTCGGCGCGGCCGGCAAATTGCTGAACGAACTGCTCCAGTCCGCCGGGCTGTCCCGCTCCCAGGTCTATATCGCAAACGTCATCAAGTGCCGCCCACCTAACAACCGCGATCCCGAACCTGACGAGGTGGACACCTGCAAGCCGTTTCTGCTCCGGCAAATCGAGATGATCAACCCCAAGGTCGTCTGCACCCTGGGGCGGTGGGCCACCGAGACCCTGCTCGGCCGCAAGGTCGGCATCACCAAGATCCGCGGCCATGCGGTCCGGACCGAGAAGCTCACGATCTTCCCGCTCCTCCATCCCGCCGCCGCGTTGCACCAGGGCAGCCTCATGGAGCCACTCCGGGAAGACTTTCTCAAGCTGAAGGCCTTTCTGGATCAGGCCGATCGCCCCGAGCCCGCCCCCCCTGTCCCCTCCGAACCCCAACGAACCCAGATGGACCTGTTCGGGGCCTGAACTCCTGGCTCATGCCGGAGCTCCATTAGGGAGCCCTCTCACTCGGCACACCCTTCTCGCCCGCGCTGCAGGCTCCCTACTTTCGGAGGGTGCCTCCCCTCCTTTTGGAGGATTGCGCTCGCACCAGATTCTCTAGTATGCAAAACGCTCACAGCCGGCGATTACCAGATGCCTGGGAGATGGGACATGACCCTCGAACGCATTGTTTCCATAGGGCTCGTGGTCTGGGTCTTAGTGCTGGCCCTCACCGTCTTGTCCACCGGCCTGGTGTGGCCATAGACCGGCACCGAGGAACTCCGCCTACATGTGGTCCACGCGGCACTCGATAAGGACCTGAGCACGACCTCCCGGCGCCTTCCTTGACACCCCTTTCACCGTTCTGCTACCGTAGTATGCCCCGGACGTAGTGGCCGCGAAGAGAACACGGTAGGAAGGCCGCCA
>JAHFEU010000219.1 GCA_023248295.1 Nitrospirota bacterium
TTTCGGTGAGCGGCACGCGCCGGGATTCACGCACCGGCGCAACCAGTAACATATAGGGTGAGGACTCGTTCAGCTCAAAATAGTCGGCCACACGCTCCTCCAGGACTGCCGGCGCGAATGGTCGGAACGATTCACGGAACTTGATTTTCAGGTTCATAACCGATTGCATCTTCGGGGAGCGGGCATCTCCGATTATGGACCGGTTGCCCAAGGCCCGCGGCCCGAACTCCATGCGGTCCTGGAACCAACCGACCACCGCTTCCTTTGCCAAGAGATCGGCCACCGTGTCGAATAGCTGAGCGTCCATGAGAGGCTCATAGGGATAGCCGCGGGCCTTTAGAAATGCTTCAATCTGACACTGCGAATAGGCTGGTCCCAGGTAGGACCCGGCCATCCCGTCGGGCTCAAGCCCATCCAGCGTGCGCGACTGGCCTCCATGGACAAAGTGCGCGGCGAGCGCCGCGCCAACCGCGCCGCCAGCGTCCCCCGCGGCCGGTTGGATCCAGAGCTTGTCGAAAATCCGCTGCCGCAACAGCAGCCCGTTCGCCACGCAGTTCAGCGCCACTCCGCCGGCTATGCACAAGTTCCGCATCCCGGTCTGCTTCCGCACGTGCCGCGCAATCCGCAGGACAGCCAGGTCGGTCACCTCCTGGATCGAGCGGGCCAGGTCCATCTCGCGCTGGGTCAGCTCCGATTCCGGCTTGCGCGGCTCGCCGCCGAACAGCCGGTGGAAGCGGTCGTTCGTCATTCGGAGCCCGGTGCAGTAGTCGAAATAGTCCATGTTCAGCCTGAACGAGCCATCCTCTTTCAGGTCGATGAGATGAGTCAGGATCAGATCCACGTATTTTGGCTCCCCATAGGGCGCCAGCCCCATGACCTTGTACTCCCCCGAGTTCACCTTGAAGCCGGTGTAATAGGTGAAGGCTGAATAGAGGAGCCCCATGGAATGCGGGAACGCGATGTCAGCTTGAAGCGTGAGGGTTGACCCGCGTCCTGAGCCAAAGCTGGTCGTGGTCCATTCCCCTACCCCGTCCATGGTCAAGACCGCCGCTTCCTCAAACGGCGACGGGTAGAACGCCGAGGCAGCGTGGGAGAAGTGATGCTCCGGAAAGAGGAAGGAGCCGGACCAGAGTTCGCACCCAATCTCAGCCGCCACGTGTCCGAACTCGGTTCGGAGCAGCTTCTCCAGAAACAGTTTTTCCTTCAACCAGACCGGCATCGCCACCACGAATGAGCGCAAGCCCCGAGGCGCAAACGAGAGATACGTCTCCAGCAACCGTTCGAACTTGAGCAGGGGCTTGTCATAAAACGCCACGCGGTCGAGATCGGACAGCGTCAGCCCGCGTTCTCGCAAGCAATAGGCAACGGCGTGCTTCGGGAACCTCGCGTCGTGCTTCTTCCGCGTGAAGCGTTCTTCCTGGGCGGCCGCCACAATCCGCCCATCCTCCACCAGCGCAGCGGCCGCATCATGATAGAAGGCTGAAATGCCCAACACTCGCACGGTTTGCCAAACCCCCGTTAACCGTTATTGGGCAAGTATCAGCAACCCCAAGTCACTTGAAACGTGATTCAATGGCAAGTATCAGAGCCTCCAAGTCAGGGTAGACATGCCATCCGCAGCGTGCTCTTTCGCTCATTGCGCAAGGTGTTGCTCTCATCGGGAGTCTGAATCCTGCAATGCGACACCGTGCAACGCTGACTTGGAGATGCTGATACATAGCTCGTTATTCGTTAAACGTAAGAGTATCCATCCGATTTCGTTCAACGATTCAGGTTGAACGAATCACGTCTTCCTAAAACAACGTGTAGATGAACGGTGCCACGGCCGACCCTTCGGTCAACACCAGCAGCGCTCCGAAGAGCAACAAGACCAGGATGATCGGCAAGAGCCAGAACTTCTTCCGTTCGCGCATGAACGCCCAGAGTTCGCTCAGAAACGCACCCACATCAACTCTCCAATTTCTCGTACGGATTAAGGGGTGTGCCGTAAGAGGTAACGATGGAGGAAGGCCTCTTCCCACGCCTATCGCCTCACCCCTCACGTCTTCATCAGAATTGCCGCTCCATCCGTTCGGGGCCGAACTCCTCCGGGCGTCGTTGCCGCCAATACGAATTGGCCGCTTGGCTCGGTGTCAACTCCATTGGCCGCCTGTTCATCAGGCGGAGGAGCACCGCAATCGGCGTCATGACCACCACGAACACGATTGTGAGTAGGACCCAGGAATTCACGGTGCCCACAAACTCTGCCACTCTCATCCAGACCTTTCTGATCGGCTCAAGCCACGTGGGCACGTATAGCGCGGCGACGAGAAACGAGACGGCCACCACGACGAGCCAGGGGGTCAGCACCCCGACCCAGAGGTACCGGACGAAGGCGAATGCTCCGAACCCCACCGCGAGGACCAGCCCGAATGTTCGGTTCAGTGTTCGAAGATCGGGTTGCCTCATCCCTGCACCAGGAATGCGGTTCAGGATAGGTGCTTTCATGTTGTCCCTGGGGCCTGCTTCCCGGAGGCCGATGGCTTCAT
>JAHFEU010000041.1 GCA_023248295.1 Nitrospirota bacterium
CACCTCGCCGACACTCATCTCAATCCCTTGTTGAGCGCGACGGTCGAGGCGACCGAGGAGGCCGTCCTGAACGCGCTGACCGTGGCTTCGACCATGGTGGGGAGGGATAACCGCCGGGTGGAAGCCATTTCATTGGCCCGCCTGCGGGCCTTGCTGGCCCGGAGTCGCTGATCCGGCGGGGCGATGATCGCGGCACGCCGAACGACGGCGGTGGGCAACTTGCATTTTGGTCAGATGCGCGTCTATGCTTCCCGCAGTCGGAGCGAGAGGGGCATCGTCACAGGCTGAGAACCGGGTGCAAGGGGGACCATGGAGGACTATCAGATCGGCGGCGGCTTGAAGCTGTTCACGGCGCTTGAGAAGACCAGAGGCTTTTCGGAATTTCTGCGCGACCGGATGATCCGTGCGCTCGAGATGGAAGATCCCACCGAGCTGCACTACCTCTTGGCCCAGCTTGACGACTATCATTCGTTTATGTGGCGCTATTACAAGATGCTGAGGATGCAGCGAGGCGAGCGGTCGGACCTTTCAGGCTAGCCTTCTCACGTTGCGAGACTGAATCGTGCTCACCGGCAAAGACACAAAATTGCGGTTCGCCGTCGCGGTCTCACGAGACTCCCGAGCGGCCCTGGCGGGCCGGGCCATCGGACAGGCTGCGCGCAGCGGGCTGGGAGATGGCCCTGCCGACCTGGCGTGTCTGTTTTTGTCCTCCCATTATGCCGAGCGGGCCAAAGAGCTGTCCGGGGCGGTCCGCGAGGAGCTCGGTCCGCGCGTGTTGCTGGGGTGCACTGGAGAAGGGGTGATCGCGGGCACGGAAGAGATCGAAGGCACGGCTGCCGTGACCCTGTGGGCGGCGCGGCTCCCGGGAGCCCAGCTGACCCCGGTGCGACCGTCGTTCACCCAACAGGAGAGAAGCGACACGCTCGCGGTGACCGGATGGCCGGACGATGTCGGCGCCGGGCCGGAACCGCCGGTCTTCCTCTTGCTGGCCGATCCCTTTTCGACGCCGGTGGACGAGGTGTTGTCCCTGATGGCGGACCGCTCCCCCAGGGCGACCGCGATCGGAGGGCTGGCCGGAGGGGGGCACGATCTAGGCGAGAACCGCATGCTACTCAACGATGAAGTGTATGAAGGAGGACTGGTCGGGGTCGCCGTGTCGGGCCACGTGCGCATCCGGACCGTGGTGTCGCAAGGCTGCAGGCCGATCGGGGAGCGCTACGTCGTGACGAAGGGTGAGGGCAATGTGATGTACGAGCTGAGCGGTGCCCCGGCGATGGACCGCCTCCAGGCTGCCTTTGAGTCTCTCAGCGAGGAGGAGCGCCGGATGGCCCACAGAGCCTTGCACATCGGCGTCGTCATTGACGAGCACCACAATCGGTTCGAGCGGGGCGATTTCCTGGTGCGGAACCTGGTCGGGGCGGACCGCAGCTCCGGCAGCGTGGCGATCGGCGATGTGGTCAGGGAAGGGCAAACCGTCCAGTTCCACGTCCGCGATGCGCGGTCGGCGAGTGAGGATCTCAATCTCTTGTTGGCTGCCGAGCGGTCCAGGCAAGCGCGGCCGACACTGGGCGCGCTGGTGTTCAGTTGTTGCGGCCGGGGGCGGGGGCTCTTCGGTCGCCCCCATCATGACGTGACGGCGGTGCGCGAACGGGTGGGCGAGGTCCCGATTGCCGGCTTCTTTGCCCAAGGCGAGATCGGACCGGTGGGCGGGAGCAACTTCCTCCATGGCTATACCGCCAGTGTCGCGCTGTTCTCGGAGCCGGACTCCTGAGCATGTCCTTCCCGTTGCGCGCGTGCGCTCGGAGGCGGACATCCGGCCTGTCCACGACGGAACCCCGGACGCATTGGAATCAGTTCCCTGTCCAGGCGAAAAGGAGAGAGCCATGAGGCGAGGAATGGTCACAGCCGGCAGCGTGCTGGGCGTGCTGTGCCTGGCCGCCTTCCTTTTCGCGGAGGAGAAGACGGGCGGGAGCCAGGCCGGCGGGCAGATGGTGACGACCGAATCGGGGCTCCAATATGCGGATCTGGCAATGGGAACCGGTCGGCCGGCTGAAGTCGGCGATACGGCCACGGTCCACTACACCGGTTGGCTCGTCAACGGGACCAAGTTCGACAGCTCCCGGGATCGCAAGGAGCCGTTCTCGTTCCGGGTTGGGGCAGGGCAGGTCATCAAGGGATGGGATGAAGGCGTGGGCACCATGAAAGTCGGCGGGAAACGCAAGCTGATCATTCCGCCTGATCTCGCGTATGGATCTCGGGGCGCTGGGAACGTGATCCCGCCCAACGCCACCTTGACCTTCGAAGTGGAGTTATTGGGGCTGCGCTGACGCGGAGCCTCCTGCCGCATGAACCGGACCCCGCTCTTCGCCGAACACGCTGCGCTGGGGGCCAAGCTGGTGGACTTCGCCGGCTGGGAGATGCCCATCCAGTACTCCGGCGTGGTGGACGAGTATCAGGCCGTCCGCACCGCCGCCGGCCTCTTCGACGTGAGCCACATGGGCCGGATCAACGTGACGGGCTCGGGCGCGCTGTCGTTCCTCCAGCGCGTCACCGTCAACAACGTGGCCAAGCTGGCGCCGCTCGACTCCCACTATTCCATGGTGTGCAACGAGCGCGGCGGCATCATGGACGACGTCTTCCTCTACCACCCCAAGCCGCAAGACTTTCTCCTTTGCGTCAACGCCTCCAACCGGGAGAAGATCCTGGCCTGGTTGCTCAAGCAGGCCGCAAGCGCGCCGTCGGTCACGATCGTTGACCGTTCGGTCGAGCTCGTTCAATTGGCGCTGCAGGGGCCGGCATCCCGGTCGATCCTGGTCGAGCTGGGCGTCGCCGAGGTCGCCTCGGTGAAGCCTCGGCACTGTCTGGAGGGAACCCTTCTCGGCGTCCCCTCGTTGATCACGCGGACCGGTTACACCGGCGAACTGGGCTACGAACTGTACCTGCCGGCCGACCGCGCGCCTCGGATCTGGACGGAGCTGCTCGGTCGAGGGCGTGCGGCGGGTCTCAAGCCGGTCGGCCTCGGCGCCCGGGACCTCCTGCGCTTGGAGATGGCCTACCTCCTCTACGGGAACGATATCACCGAAGAGACTACCCCGCTGGAGTCTGGGATGGACTGGATCGTGGCGTTCCACAAGGGGCAGTTCGTCGGACGGGAGGCCTTGCTGAGCCAGAAGGATCGGGGCCTGGTGCGGCGCCTCGTGGCGTTTGAGCTCCTCCAGAAGGCCGTGCCTCGGCATGGGTTCAAGGTGTTGGCCAACGGTCAATCCGGCGGCGAAGTCATCGGGGAGGTGACGAGCGGCAATCTCTCCCCGCTCCTGCAAAAAGGCATCGGGCTCGGCTACGTGCCCCCCGCGCTGGCTGCCCCGGGCTCGTCGATGGCGATCGACATCCGCGGGCGGCCTGTCCCGGCGGTCGTGGTGAAGCCGCCGTTCTATAAGCGCAAGAGCCGTGAGGGGTGAGGCGTCACGCCTTACCCCTTACGCCTAACGAGAAGGCTGTGTGACGAAAAACATCTACAAGGGACGGATCGTCACCCTCAATCTGGAAACCGTGACGCTTCCTAATGGTGTTACGGTCGACCTGGAGATTATCCGCCATCCTGGTGCGGCGGCCATTGTGCCGTTGAAGGACGAGCGCACGGTGGTGCTGATTCGACAGTTCAGGCATGCGGCCGGCGGCTTCATCTACGAGATTCCGGCGGGCAAGCTGCATCCCGGTGAGGACCCACGGGACTGTGCCGCGCGCGAGCTGGAGGAGGAGATCGGGTATCGTGTGTCGTCTCTCGAGCTGCTGGCCAGTATCTTCACCGCCCCCGGGTTCGCGGACGAAGTGATCCACATCTACCAAGGGACCGGCCTGACGCCGGGCAAGCAGAATCTGAGCCGCGATGAGGTGCTGGATGTGATCGAGCTCTCGCTGGATCAAGCCATCGCCATGATCCACGACGGCACGATCCGCGACGGCAAGACCATCGTGGGTCTGCAGACCGCCTATTTGCGTCAGCGATCACCCCAAGCCCGGCGTTGATCGCTCGTATCACGCGACACTGATCGCGCGGCGCTCGCGCGTCGTGAGCGCTGCTTCAGCCGGAAGCCGGTGGGACTGCCGCAGAACGTGACGGAAGCATGGCGCTGTATCCGCGAGTGCTCGCTGCCGGCGACGCCGCTGTGACAGTGGAGTTCGGGGAGACGATCGATCCGGAGGTCAACGACCGGGTCCTTGCCTTCACGCGAGGCGTCGTGGGGCTGGCTCTGTCGGGCGTGATCGAGACAGTCCCGACGTATCGCTCGGCCACGGTGTATTTCGATCCGATCCTGGTGGATGCCGGGTCGCTTGCAGCACGCCTCCAGACCCTCGCCGAGACGCTCCCCCCGCCGATCTCAGAGGTCCGACGGACAGTGCAGATCCCGGTGGTCTATGGGGGCGAGTTGGGCCCGGATCTCGCGGAGGTTGCCGCGTTCGCCCGACTGTCGGTCAAGCAGGCGATGGCCTTGCACGCGTCAGTTTGCTACCGAGTCTATATGCTGGGATTCACTCCCGGGTTCCCTTATATGGGTCCGGTCCCGGACGCGCTGGCCATGCCCCGGCTGGCCGAACCCCGAGCCAGGGTGCCCGCAGGCTCAGTCGGCATTGCCGGGTCGCAGACCGGCATCTATCCGATCGAAAGCCCAGGCGGCTGGCGCCTCATCGGGCAGACCCCTCTGCGGTTGTACGACAAGGGCCGGCTCCAGCCTTTTCTCCTGGAAGCCGGGGATTGGGTGCAGTTCCTGCCGATCAGCCGGGAAGAATATGAACGCCTCACGACCAAAGCTGAGCGCGATGCGCGTTGATCTCAATTGCGATGTGGGCGAATGGCCGGACGCTGACCGGTTGGCCATGGAGGAGCGGATCATGCCGCTGGTGACCTCGGTCAGCATCGCCTGCGGGTTTCATGCCGGGAATCCGGACCTCATGCGGCGCACGATTCGGCTTGCGCGGCGGTGCAAAGTCGCGATCGGAGCGCACCCGGGCTTTCGCGATGCTGAGGGGTTCGGTCGGCGGGAATTAAAGATCACACCGGAGGAGGTGGAAAATCTGGTCGCCTACCAGGTCGGAGCGCTGGCAGGGATGGCTGCACTGGAAGGCGCCCGGCTCGCGCACGTCAAGCCGCACGGCGCGCTCTACAACATGGCAGCCCGCGAGCGGAGCTTGGCGGATGCGGTCGCGCGCGCGGTCACGCGGGTGGATCGCCGTCTGATCCTGTTCGGATTGGCCGGATCGGTCCTGGTGGAGGCGGGACGGGCCATGGGACTCAGGGTCGCAGAGGAAGCCTTTGTGGATCGCGCCTACGATCCGGACGGCACGCTGGTGCCGCGCGACCGTGCCGGGGCGGTCATCCATGACGAGCGCGACGTGCTCGAGCGGGTGCGACGCTTGGTCCTCAACGGGGTCGTGCTCAGCGCCGGCGGCACCCTGGTCCGGCTCCACGCGGATACGATCTGCCTGCACGGGGATACGGCGGGGTCGGATCGGCTGGCCGCAGCCATCCGGGCCGAGCTCAGCCAGGCGGGCGCGCAGATAGCGGCGGTGGGTGATGGGGAGGCCTGAGCCGGCGCGGTTTCGGGTGGTCAGACCGGGCTTGCTCACGACCGTGCAGGACCTTGGCCGGTACGGCTTCCAGCGGTTCGGAATGCCGGTCAGCGGGGCGATGGACTCATTCGCGCTGCGTGTAGGCAACCGTCTAGTCGGCAATCCCGATGGGGCAGCAGCGCTGGAGCTGACAGTACATGGACCGGAGCTCCTGTTCGAGACGGAGGCTGTGATCGCGGTGACCGGCGCTGACCTGTCGGCAAAGATGGACGCCGCGCCGGTTCCCCTCTGGACCGCGCTGCGGGCGACGCGTGGAGCGACGCTGAGCTTCGGCGAACGACGCAGGGGGGCGCGGGCCTACCTGGCGGTGGCGGGAGGGATTGATGTCCCCGTGGTGCTGGGCAGTCGGGCGACTCATCTCCCCAGTCAAACCGGCGGATTCGGCGGACGTGCCTTGGCGAAGGATGACCAGGTGGTGGGAAGGTCGCCGCCGCCAGGGGCCGCAACGCGCATCGGGCAGGTGGTGTCGACCAGCCTTCTCCCCGCTTACAGCTCAGCCCCGACGGTGCGCGTGGTCCTCGGTCCGCAGGCGGAGGGATTTTCGACCGAGGCGATTGAGGCGTTGGAGGGTGGTCGCTATACGGTCTCACCCCAGTCAGACCGGATGGGCTATCGCCTCATCGGACCTCCGCTCGCCCACGTGGGGTCAACCGGGATGGTGTCCGACGCGACGCCGGCCGGCGCCTTGCAGGTGCCGGCGAACCGGCAGCCGATCTTGTTGATGGCGGATTGCCAGACGACCGGAGGCTATCCGAAAATTGCCGTGGTGATTTCCGCCGATCTCCCGCTGGCAGCCCAACTCCTGCCGGGCGACACGATCAGCTTTTCCATCATAAAGGTCCCTGAGGCGCAGGCGATCGCGCGAGAACAGCGAGCGAGACTGGAGACCCTGTTACCATGCAAGTCCACCACTTCCACTCCTGGGAAGTGACTCCCAGTGAGGCGATCGAGATTCAGCAGCAGCTTCGAGCTAGGATAATCCCGCAGGGTGAGGTCAAGTCTCCCGGCCTGATTGCCGGCGCAGACGTGGCCTTCGACAAGCAGGCCGAGATGGCCTATGCCAGTGTCGTCGTGCTTGAGTTTCCCAGCCTGGCTATCCTGGAGACGGCTGTGGGGAAGGAGCGCGTCTCGTTCCCGTACATTCCCGGCCTCTTATCCTTCCGAGAAACGCCTGCCCTGCTTCGCGCCTTTGAAAACCTCACGCATGATCCCGATCTGATCTTTATTGATGGCCAAGGCGTGTCTCATCCGCGCGGAGCCGGCATCGCCTGTCATATCGGCGTGCTGTTGGACAGACCCGCCATCGGGTGCGCGAAATCGGTCCTGCTCGGCATCTACAAGGAGCCAGAGCCCTCGAGAGGGTCGGTCTCCCACCTCTACGATCGGGAGGGTCGGGTCATCGGCGCGGCGGTGCGAACCAGAGACCGCGTCCGGCCGGTGTTCGTGTCAATCGGCCATCGGATCGATCTCCAGCAGGCCATCCAGCTCACGCTGGCCTGCACGAGGGGGTATCGCATTCCAGAACCCACCCGGCAGGCGGATCTCCTCGCTGGTCGTGCGCTCTCTTGTTCTGACGACTCCCGGATGGTCTCCGGGCTGAGGCCGAGATGAACCATATTCTCCTGACAGGATTGCCGGGAGTCGGGAAAACCACCCTGATCCGCGAACTGGCGAAGCGCCTCGCAGACTACAAGCCGGCGGGCTTCTACACTGAAGAAATTCGGGATCGGGGCAGTCGGTTAGGCTTTCGGCTCGAGACGCTGGACGGACGCCGAGGGATTCTCGCCCACCGTGATGACAGAAGTCCCTATCGCGTCGGCCGGTATGGAGTGGATGTGGACGGGTTTGAGCGGCTGCTGGCCGAGCTGGGTCTCAGCCGTGTGTCCGCACGCGTGATCCTCATTGATGAGATCGGGAAGATGGAGTGCTGCTCCAAGCGATTTATCGAAGAAGTGACCACGCTGTTGGATTCATCGAGAATGGTCGTCGCCACTATTGCCCTGAAGGGCGAAGGATTCATTCGCCAGGTCAAGCAGCGGCCGAATTGCCGCCTGATCACCGTGACGGTGGACAATCGCTATGTGTTAGGGGACCGCCTCCTCGAGGAGGTAGTGGACGGAATCAGAAAGCAGGACAGTCAGATCGCAAGCAATCGGTAATTCATAAGGAGACGGGAGGGACACCTATGGCGTTCACCTTAACCAGTCCGGCCTTCAAAGAGGGGGATCTCATTCCAAAGAAATTTACCTGCGAGGGTCCTGATTTATCGCCACAGTTACGCTGGGGAGACCCGCCGAAGGGGACTAAGAGTTTGGCGCTCATTGCGGACGACCCCGATGCTCCGGTCGGGACCTGGGTGCATTGGGTTATCTTTAACCTGCCCGGAGAGGCGACCGAGCTGACGGAAGGCGTGCCGACGCAGGAGACCTTACCGAATGGAGCGCGGCAAGGTCTCAACGACTTTAAGCGGGTGGGGTACGGAGGCCCCTGCCCGCCTCCGGGGAAGCCGCACCGCTATTACTTCAAGCTCTACGCCTTGGATACCACGCTGAATCTGAAGCCGCGTGCGATCAAGACGCAGGTGCTCGAGGCGATTAAAGGCCGTATTCTGGCAGAGACGCAGCTCATGGGCCGCTTCGGACGCTAGCCCGCATTAATTAATGCCTACTGGAAGCAAAGTGCTTATCCGCTGCGATTTGATCGAACGCCGCGGTTCAAGCGAAGCTTGGTCTGATGAAGCATGTCGCGCAGCGACACCTTTTCCGGTGATTAGACGCAAAGACCCGTGGGTACTTTGTGGCGCGGCACTGCCCAAAGGGAGAAGTCGGAATGGTTCTGTCGCGCCAAATACCAAGCGAGCGGGCAAGAAGCCACGGAATCTAAGCCTACTGGAGGCAAACTAACTATCCGCGGCGAGCTGATCGAACGCCGCGGTTCAAGCGAAGCTTGGTATGGCGGGTTGTTCGCGGGTGAGGCAGTGAAGGGTCCCGAGTCCCCAGACCAGGTCAACCGCATGAATGCCGATCACCGGCCGATCGGAGAAGAGCTCGGACAAGATGCCGAGGGCCAGGCGGTCTTTGGGATCATTGAAGGTCGGGACGAGGACGGCCGCGTTCGCGATGTAGAAGTTCGCATAACTCGCCGGCAGCCGTTGGCCGTCTAGGAACAGCGGGGCGGGCATGGGGAGCGCCACGATCTCGATCTTGGACCCGTCTTCGAGCTGCATCCCTTCGAGCCGCTCCTGGTTTTCCTGCAGCGGGCGGTAATTGGTGTCGTGAGAGTTATCCTCGCGGCAAAGGACCACCGTGTGCGGCCCGACGAAGCGGCAGAAATCGTCGATGTGGCCATGCGTGTCGTCGCCGGCGATTCCTTGCCCAAGCCAGAGGACGTTCGTCACGCCGAGATACGCGCAGAGCGTGGTGGTGATCTCGGCCGGGCCGAGTCCCGGGTTTCGCACCTGGGTGGAGGGGTCGAGGAAGCAGGCTTCGGTGGTCAGCAGGGTTCCACGGCCATTCACGTCAATGCTCCCGCCTTCGAGGACGACAGCCCGCCCGTTGGCGCTGGCGTGGAACAGGCGACAACCCAACGCGTGCGCGACGCGTCCGGGGATGGCATCGTCCTGCTTCCAGTCCGGGTAGCGAGCCCAACCGTTGAAGCGGAATCGGGCGATGGCCAGCCCGTGGGTCTCCCGCTCACGTCGGATGAAAATCGGGCCGAAGTCGCGAGTCCAGCCACGGTTGGTCCTGAACCGGAAGAACTCGACCCTGGAGCGGTTGACGCCCACGCGGGTGAGGATGCGCTCCGCCTGCGCTTGATGTGCCCGTGCGTTGACGAGAATCCGGACAGTCTCACCCGGCGCAATCTTTCTGGCGAGCTCGCCATACGCCCACGGGACCGTGGTGAATTTGCCGGGCCAATCGCTCCGGTTATGGGGCCAGGCGAGCCACGTGGCCTCGTGCGGCTCCCACTCCGCCGGCAAGCGAAAGCCGAGTGCCGCCGGTGTTTGTCTTGCCTCTCTCACTGGTCCCGCCATGGCTCCTTTTCGAGGAACCGCTGGGCAATCCCATCATAGGCGTCGATCCGGCGGTCACGGAGGAAGGGCCAGTTGCGCCGCACCTCTTCGATGCGTTCGAGATCGACCTCGGCGAGCAGGATCTCTTCCTTATCGGGTCGGGCCTCCGCCAGCACGACCCCCTGCGGATCGCAGAGGAAGGACGAACCCCAGAAGTCAATCCCTTGCCCCTGCCCCTGTCCTGTTTCCGGCGGTCGCTCATAGCCGACACGGTTGACCACCGCGACATAGGTGCCGTTCGCGATGGCATGCCCGCGCTGCACGGTACGCCAGGCATCGAGCTGGACGGCACCCTGGGCCGTCTTTTCGTCCGGGTGCCAGCCGATTGCGGTCGGATAGAACAGGACGCTCGCGCCCTGGAGCGCGGTCAGGCGTGCCGCCTCGGGATACCACTGGTCCCAGCAGATCAGCGCTCCTATGCGCCCCACTCGAGTCTGCATGGCGCGGAACCCGAGGTCGCCGGGAGTAAAGTAGAACTTTTCATAGTACCCGGGATCGTCGGGAATATGCATTTTGCGATACAGGCCGGCCATTTCTCCGGTCGCATCGACCACCACTGCACTGTTGTGGTAGAGGCCGGGGGCCCGGCGCTCGAAGATCGGCGCGATCACCACCACGTGCTTCTGCCGCGCAACCTTTGCGATGGCCTCGGTGGTCGGCCCCGGCACCGGCTCGGCGAGGTCGAACCAGGCCGCATCCTCGCGCTGGCAGAAGTAGGGGTACCTGAACAGTTCCGGCAGGCAAATCACGCGTGCGCCGCTGCGCGCCGCCTCCTCAACACGGGCGATCGCCCGCGGGAGGCCCTCCTCGCGCTTGGGCGTGCAGGCCATCTGGATGAGGCCCACCGTGAATCGTGTTGGATTTTCCATGCCGACGCGAGCCTACACGATTCCGCCGGGCCTGACAAGGAACCTTCGCCGAGAAGAGCTGACCGTGCCGTTACCTTTTATGGTTCTTCCGGAAATCGTGTGGGTCATGTTGAGTCCGTCAAGGCGAGGCATTCCGCTCCGTGCAGGCTCGCCGCGCTGCTGTAACGACCGGCGGCCCGGCTCCGGCTCCCCCCATCCCCCAGTGGGGGTTCGCCGATCCGCTCCGGCCTGGTGCGACAGCCCGAAGCGGTCGGGCCTCGCTCGGGCCACCGCTGCGCACACCAGCGGGGCTCGCCCGCAAGGTCGCGTCTTCCTCGCCCTGACGGCCTCGATCGGGCTTCCTGGCTCAGGCCGAGGCTGGAAGCGCTGGGCGCGGAGGGTCGTCGCCCTCGCGGCACTCATGACCGTGGTGGCCTGGCTGATCCCCTATTGCGCGCGTCATCACCCGTTGCATGTTGAAGAGCAACTGGTCCCCGGCACCTTCCGAAGTGCGCGATGCGCGAGCACGGGGGATTAGCCTGGCCGCCCCGCCCTTGGTCAGCCGAGGCGGGTTCCCGAAGTCTTTACCCACACGAAAGCCTGAAGAGCCCCTTTTTATGAAGTCAGGTCGTGTCCTTGCTGCCGACAGAGCGCTTCAATCTCGGTGCGGGTGGGCAGTGAGTCCTGGGCCCCGCGTTTGGTGGTGGTCAGAGCGCCGGCGGCGTTGGCGAAGACAACGGCATCCATCAAGGACCGGCCTTCTGCCAAGGCACAGGCCAGGGCTCCGTTAAATGCGTCTCCGGCCGCCGTCGCATCCACGGCCTTGACCGCGTAGGCCGGGAACTGGCGGGTGCGATCGGTCTGAGTCAAGAGGGCGCCACGTTCCGCAAGCGTCACTACTACCGCGCGTGCACCAGCCTCGACCAGAGCACGGGCGGCGTCCGCGGCGTCCGTCAGGCCGGTCAAGGCCTGGGCTTCACTTTCGTTGGGGGTGAGCACGTCCACGAGCGTCAGAACCTCACGGGACAGGGGCTGAGCCGGTGCCGGATTGAGAATCGTGGTGACCCCATGCTTCTTCGCGATTCGGAGCGCCTCCGCCACGGCGGGAAGTGGCACCTCGAGCTGGACCAGCAGAACCGCCGCTTCCGAGATGAGCCGGGAGGCCCTCTGCACGTCCTCAACCATGAGGGCCTGGTTGCTGCCTGGAGCCACAGCAATCAGGTTCCGGCCCGTTCGATCCACCATGATCAGCGCCACGCCCGTGGGACGACTCGGATCCGTGAGGAGGCTCTCTCGCGGCAGGCCGAGGAAGGCCAGATGAAGCCCGAGATGCTGGCCATGCGCATCCGCGCCGACCTTGGCGAGGAAGGCAACCGTAGCGCCGGCCCGGAGCGCCGCGACCGCCTGGTTCGCACCCTTGCCGCCCAGCGATTGGTAGAAGTCTTGCCCCAGCACCGTCTCTCCGGGCGACGGCAAGCGGTCCACCCTGACGGTGAAGTCCACGTTCGCAGAACCGATGACTATCACCTTCGGCATAGGCGGTCCTGAACGAGGGCCAAAGCACGCGCGCCATCCACCTGGACAGCCGCCTGGAGATTGGGCGAACTCTTGCGGGAGCCTCCCGACCGGGGATCAGCAACCGTTTTGCCTCTGGTGGTTGGGCCTTCCGTGTCCACTTCCACATGGAGGGGGGCCAGCTTGACCAGGGTCGGGTCAATGGCGACAGCTACGGCCAGCGGGTCGTGCAGGGGAAAGACCGCCGCCCCTTCGGTTTTCTCCGCAAAGGCCAGCGCGATGGCTGTCGCGTCTCCCAGAAATCGTGTCACCGGATCGGTGGTCTCGGCGGTGAGCCGCCGAATCGCGTCCCTGGTCAGCGCGACTTGCGTGCCGACGTCCAAGGGGATCAGGGTGAGCGGCAGTCCCGATTGCGCGACGCGCTCCGCGGCGTGAGGGTCGGCATAGATATTGAACTCGGCGGCCGGTGTCACATTGCCGGGGACGGCGAGCGCACCGCCCATGCTGATCACGGCTCGGAGCTTGCGCACCGGCGACGTGTCCATGGCAAGGGCCGAGGCGAGATTGGTGAGCGGCCCCAGCGTGATCAGGGTCAGCTCGCGTGGATAGCGGCGCAGGCACTCGTTCCAGACGTCCTGCGCCGTCGGCAGGATGCGGGGGAGGGTGGGCTGCTGGTACCGAGGACTCCCATCTGCGTTGCGGAGGCGGTCCAGCTCGCCCAGGCCATCGGTCCCGTGGAAATGGGTGGCAGTCTCCAACGGCCTGAGAAGGGGGCGGCTCGCCCCTTGCCCGATCAGCAGGCTCGCCGGGGGTCTGACCAGACTGAGCACCCTGAACACATTCCGGGTGGCCTGCTCCACCGGCACGTTCCCGCAGACCGTGGTGATCGCCACGACCTCCAGTTCCGGCGAGCGCAAGGCCAGCAGGATCGCCAGCGCGTCGTCCACTCCCGGATCGGTATCAATGATGACCCGAGTCGGCATCGTGAGGCACCGACAATGAACAATTTAAAATTCAAATGCCAGATGCGGATTTCAATTTTTAATTTTTCATTTTCAATTCTGCTGGCCAGGACGGCACCACACTATACTGCCATTCGAGGTGGAGAACCAACGGCCAAATGGGCGGGAGCAAGGCAGCGATGACGTGGGTGCTGGGAGGAAGAAAAAGCCCTGGAACCTTTTCCGCCCCGAGCAGTCAGAGCATGCCGCGGGTCAGCAGCCTGAAGACCAGCGTATCGAACTCCTTGAAGAAATACTCTGAGTGGAGGGTCGGCCCTTCAGTAACTTCGTAAGTACCACCATGGAGGGCCCAGTCGCCCGAGTCGGTTCTCCGACGGATTTCCAGCGCAGGGAGCAGGTATCCTGTCTGAGATGTCCTCACCAGCAATACGATTGCCCACTTGCGCCCCGATCCGGCGAAGTCGTCCACGATCTCTTTGGAAAGCTGCCAACTCCCCTGGGTGCCGGTTGCAGCCTGCACATGTAGGAGCGCATTGACGCTGCCAGTCAGATGAGCGGTCCACTCTCGGGTCCGGCCAGGCTTGAACCGCGGCGTCAGAGTAAACTCCGCGATCTCGGCTCGCTGCTTCAGTCGCTGCACGAACTCGGTGAGGATCGGATCGGTTACGATTGGATCGGGCATGGGCTCCAAACTCCGGCCTACTCTGGCTCACTCCGGCCAATTCTGTCAACGAATTGGGCTAAAAACTATTGGGGCTGGAGTAGGCCGGAATGGGCTGGAGAGTGGTGGCGTTGAGCACAAAATGAGCACAAAGAAACGGGCAAGCGTCAAGTTCGGACAAACGATCTTAGGAACTGATACGCGGGGCCTCTTCGACGTTCAATTAGCCATCAGACCCGGTTTCTTCCCTCTATAACGGCTATCAGGGTGCTCGGTAGCGCTGACTTACTTCTGTTCCTTGAGGCAACCTTCAATGAAACGGATCAGGTCACCATGCTCACCTTCATCAGCTTTTTTCTGCGCAGCGATGTACCGATCTCGGATTTCGTGTCCCTGAGCCTCCAGCTGAATTTGCGGCCACTTCGGCAAAGAACGCTCACAGGAGTAAAAGAAAATATCTGTGATCAGTCTAGCATGCCGTCCATTCCCATTAGCAAAAGGATGTATTTGAGTAAGTCTATTCTGAAGACGTGCAGCAATCTCTACTACTGGCATAGAGGATCGATCCGAATCCCAATGCGCGAAATCTCCACATAATACTTTTATCTTCTCTGGAATGACGTTCCACGCGACGCCAATATTTGTGTTATGTCTTCGATATTGCCCTGCCCAAGTCCAGATTGATCCAAACATGTCATGATGCACTCCGCGGACAAATTCATCTACGAGCCATTCGGTTCCTCTCTTTTTTCTTCGAGCTCTATAAATATGCTTCTCATAGGCTAGGGAGATGGCTTCTGTTTCGACTGCATTTCGAGCTGATCGGGTAGTCAGATTCGTTAGAATCAAACCGGAGGTGTCGTCTCCCGGAGTCGCACCAGGTGGTTCTCTTTTATCATTCATCTTTCTTGAGCCATAAACGTTCGCGGCGATCGCTTAGGATTTCGTCAGTGCGTTTCTCCAGAAGTTGCCGGAACACTTCCTTGTCCGGCGCCTGGTTTTCGAGCGCCATAGTTCCCATTGCCTGTTTGAGTCGTTTCAAAGCAATGCGGCGCGCACGGCCACGAAGCAGCGCATCAAGGGGTTTCTGCGGACGAGGTTCAACAATGAGATCGCATGATAAGCCCTGATATATGCGCCTTAGCGTGTTGACTTGCGGATCGATCCTGCCGGATTCGATCCCTGCAAGGTGCGGCTGAGATGTATTTGACCGCTTAGCTAGTTCCGCTTGTGTCATTCGAAGATAGGTTCGCAAGATGCGTATCCAGTGACCGTGGGAGAAATCCGCAGAGAAATGCGTTGACTCATTCCGGAGCCGGGATAGGGCAATATCATCGACGATGGTCAAAGGGCTTCTTTTCATACGGTTAATAATATATCGTAAAACATATCAAGTCAATCGTTATTTATATCTTTAATAATGATAAAAAATGGTACTCTGATATGCTTTAACATATTTTATAGATCGTATGTATAAGATAAATAACATCTTATGTGCTTACGATAGCTCTATAGAGCTAGCACTAACGTTGTGCGAGCGTCGCTAGTTCAAAAACACTATCTGATCTTTCAAAGAACGGATCTGTTTTCCAGGCTGCTGGGTCTCCGTCAAGATTTGCGCTCACCCCTCCCCCCAGTTCTAGTGGAAGCGGCAGGGCGTGAAGCGAAATTCGCCGAGGGAGCGACAAGCCAGCCTGGTCATGCGGTGAAGGAAGGCTGGAACTGACTAAGGCAACACGGTTAGAGACCGTGGCCGCTGGAATTCCAGAAGGTTTCCGCACCGCAGGGCCAAGGCGGGCAGCTCCGGAGGCGCTGGAGCGGAGGGCCCTGCCACTTCCACTAAGACTTATAACTTTCCATTGGCGGGCAGGTACAGACCAAATTCCGATCCCCATAGGCGTCATCAATCCGCGCCACCGCCGGCCAGAACTTATACTCGCGCACCCAGGGGGCCGGGAAGGCCGCTTGCTCGCGGCTGTAGGGATGGTTCCAGACGCTGGCGGTCACCTCCTGCGCGGTGTGCGGCGCGTTCTTGAGCGGGTTGTTGTCGCGCGGCAGGCGCCCGTCGAGGATTTCCTGGATCTCCCCGCGAATCGCGATCAGCGCGTCACAGAACCGATCCAATTCGGCCTTCGACTCGCTCTCGGTGGGCTCGATCATCAGGGTCCCTGGGACCGGGAAGGACATTGTCGGGGCGTGAAAGCCGTAGTCCATCAGGCGCTTGGCGATATCAACCACCTCAACGCCGGCCTTTTCCTTGAACAGACGCAGATCCAGGATGAATTCATGAGCCACGAGCCCGTGTTTGCCGGTGTAGAGCACCGGGAATTCCTTTTCCAGGCGCTTGGCCATGTAGTTGGCGTTCAGGATCGCCACCTTCGAGGCCTTGGTCAGTCCGTCCGCGCCCATCAGGGCGATATAGACCCAGGAGATCGCCAAAATGCTCGCGCTGCCGTACGGCGCGGCCGAGACCGGCCCGATGGATTCCTTGCCGCCGAGCTTGGTGACCGGATGGCCGGGCAAGAAGGGCGCCAGATGTGACGCGACACCGATCGGCCCCATCCCTGGCCCGCCGCCCCCGTGGGGGATGCAGAAAGTCTTGTGCAGGTTCAGGTGACACACATCGGCGCCGATGTCGCCCGGCCGGCACAGCCCCACCTGCGCATTCATGTTGGCGCCGTCCATATAGACCTGCCCACCGTGCGCATGCACGATCTGGCAGATGCGACTGATCCCTGCTTCAAAGACTCCGTGGGTCGAGGGATAGGTAATCATCAGCGCGGCCAGCCTCTCGCGATGCTGCGACGCCTTGGCCTCCAGATCGGCCAGATCCACATTCCCCCGTTCGTCGCAGGCGACGGGCACGACCGTGAGCCCGGCGGTAACGGCGCTGGCCGGGTTCGTCCCGTGGGCGGAGACCGGGATCAAGCAGATGTCGCGCCGGCCCTCTCCCCGATGCCGATGATAGGCCCGAATGACCATGAGGCCGGCATATTCGCCCTGCGAGCCGGCGTTCGGCTGGAGCGAGACCGCCGCGAACCCCGTGATCTCCGCCAGCCAGTCCTCCAGTTGCGCGCAGAGATCCTGATAGCCGAGGGTCTGGTCCGCGGGCGCGAACGGATGGATGCGGCTGAACCCTTTCCAGGTGATCGGGATCATCTCCACGGTGCCGTTGAG
>JAHFEU010000042.1 GCA_023248295.1 Nitrospirota bacterium
ACTTGGACATCTTCTCCTGGTTGACTTGCACGAAGCCGTTGTGGACCCAGTACCGGGCGAACTCCTTGCCGGTGGCGGCGCAGGACTGGGCGATTTCGTTCTCATGATGGGGAAAGATCAGATCCGCGCCGCCGCCGTGGATATCGAACGTCTTGCCGAGATGCTTCATGGACATGGCCGAGCATTCGATGTGCCACCCTGGCCGGCCCGGCCCCCAGGGGCTGTGCCAGGCCGGCTCTCCCGGCTTGGCCGCTTTCCAGAGCGCGAAGTCCACCGGATGGCGCTTGCGTTCATCCACCTCGACCCTGGCGCCGGCCTGCATGTCGCTCAGCTTCCGCTTCGAGAGCGCGCCGTACGCGGGAAATTTCTCAACCTGGAAATACACGTCCCCGTCCACTTTGTATGCAACGCCTTTGCGGAGCAGTGTTCGCACCAATCCGATGATGTCGGCCATGTGCGTGGTGGCTTTCGGCTCCACCGTCGCTTTTCGGATGCCGAGCCGTTTCATGTCGCGATAATAGGCCTTGATATACCTGGCCGTCACCGCTCGCCAGGGAATCCCGAGTTCCTTGGCACGGTTGATAATTTTGTCGTCCACGTCCGTAAAATTTTTGACGAACCTGACCTTGAATTTGCAGTATGTCAGATACCTTCGAATAATCTCGAACACCAGCGCGCTGCGGGCATGGCCGAGGTGGCACTCATCGTAGACCGTGACGCCGCACACATACATGCGGACGGTCTTCGGCACCAGCGGCTCAAACTTCTCCTTCCGGCCCGTTAAGGTGTTGTAGACCTTCAGCGTCACGGCCTGTCCGGTTTATTTGGCTTGTCTGGAACGAGCGCCGGAGACACGGGGCTTCCTGCGGTCCTCGAGTAGCACCTCCCAGCCCCGGAGCCGTTCCAGCGCCGCGTAGTGGGTGACGTCGAGGTGGATGGGCGTGATCGACACCATGCCGCGTCGCACCGCTTCATGGTCGGAATCCTTCCGTCGAGCCCACGTGACTCGGGTGCCGGCGATCCAATAGTACTTGCGCCCGTGAGGATCCACCTTCTCGATGATCGGATCCTCGAACCGGCGCCGGCTCAGGGAGGTGATCCTGACCCCCGCGATCGAGGCCTGAGGCCGGTCGGGCACATTGACGTTGAGCAGCGTCTCCTCCGGCAGGCCGACGCGAAGCACCGTTCTGGCCACGCGGACCGCATAGGCGGCTGCCACCCCGAACCGAAACGTCTCCCTCCCTTCCTGAGAGACCGCGATGGAAGGCACACCCAGGATCGTTCCCTCCAGGGCCGCCGAGACCGTGCCCGAGTAGGTCACGTCGTCGCCGAGGTTGACGCCTCGGTTGATCCCCGACACGACCAGCGCAGGCCGCCCGCGCAACAGTTTCTTGATGGCCAGGTTGACGCAGTCGGTCGGCGTCCCGTTGATCGAATACACCTGCTTGCCCACGTGAGTGATGCGCAGCGGCTTGTGCAGCGTCAGGGCATGGCCGATCGCGTTCCGCTCACGGTCCGGGGCCACCACCCAGACGTCGCCCAGCGCTTTCATCGCCGCGGTCAAGGCGTGCAGGCCGGGCGATGCGATCCCGTCGTCGTTGGTCACCAGAATCTTCACGCATGAACCAGGAATAAAAAAAGCTGCACGTGGCAGCTCTTTTCACAGTGCTGGGTGCTGAGTCCCGAGTAACGAGGTGTCAGTGCTCCGGCCTTCGTCCGTTCTCCATCCTCTCAGCACTCAGGACTCATTGCTCATCACCTTGATTGGATGGTCGGGGCGAGCCGATTTGAACGGCCGACCACTCGCACCCCAAGCGAGTGCGCTACCAGGCTGCGCTACGCCCCGACCCTTTTCGCCCCGTGAGGCGTCAGGCGTGAGGAGACCATACGGTTCACGCCTCACGCTTGACTGAATCATAGGACTCGATGATTCTCAGAACGGCCTGCAGGTCTCCCCTCATTCGCTTGGCCAGCTCCCGGGGGCGCAGTTTGCGGTTCTTGTGCAAGCCTCGCCGGGACCAGAAGCGCTTGACCCCCGCGAGGGTATGTCCCTCTTCGTAGAGCATGCGCTTGATCTCGAGCACTGCTTCGATGTCCCGTTGAACGTAGAGGCGCTGATGCCCGCGACTCTTCTTCGGCTTCAAAAAGCTGAACTCGGATTCCCAGAAACGCAGCACGGAGGCCGGGAGTTTTGCGATCTTACTGACTTCACCGATTTTGTAGAAGATCTTGCTGCCCAGCGTGGGCTCAGCCGCCATCACCGACCCTCGTTTGCCCGCCCGTTCGGTGAAACGTTCCTCAGCCCCTCTGTCTTAGCCCGGATTATTCATGACCGCTTCTGCTGCAATCGCCCATTCGCTGCTGCGACAAGCCTGCCCGCGGGCGTTGCAGCGGGCAGGCGGGCGGGCTCGCCGCTCAGTCGGTCACCGTATTGCAGCGAATACGCCTCCCTCCCTCGCGGCTCCACACGCCCGTCTCACGACGCGACTGGACGATTTCGCAACGAACCGTCATGAATAACCCGGGCTAGTTCACGAATTTCTTGAAGACCTGGCTGGGGCGGAAGGTCACGACCCGGCGCGGCGTGATGCCGATCTCCTCGCCTGTCCGGGGGTTTCTTCCTTTTCTCGCCCCCTTGCTCCGGACCACGAAATTCCCGAACCCGGCGATCTTGACCGACTCTCCTTTTTGCAGGACCGTCTTCAGAAGATTGAGGACCAGCTCCACAATGTCCGATGCCTCTTTCTTGGAGACCCCGACTTTCTCGTAGATCTCGTTGGCGATATCTGCCTTTCTCATGCCTCCCCCCTGGGCTTTATCGCAGACGGTCCCGCTCGGGACGCTCCTCGTCCGCCTCAAGTTCAAACTCAGAATTTCGCCATAAATTACGTGAGGTTATCAGGCGTGTCAAGGGAATTCCTGTCAGTGATCTCTCGGCAGGAGCTTGTATTCGATGCTGTCCGCCAAGGCCTGCCAGCTCGCTTGCATGATGTTTTCGGAGACCCCGACCGTCCCCCATTTTTCCTTGTGGTCACCCGACTCGATCAGCACGCGCACCTTGGAGGCCGTCCCCCGGCTGGCGGTGAGCACGCGCACCTTGTAGTCCAGCAGCTTGACCTCCTTGAGCTGCGGATAAAATTTCTCAAGGGCTTTTCTGAGCGCATGGTCCAGCGCGTTTACCGGACCGGCTCCCACCGCCGCCGTGTGCTCGACCGCGTCCCCGACCTTCACCATTACGGTGGCCTCGGAGATCGGAGCCGTGTCGCCCTGACGTTGCTCGACGTTCACCCGAAACCCCAGCAGTTCAAACGACGGCTTGTGTTTTCCGACGGCCTTGCGCATCAGCAGCTCGAACGAGCCCTCCGCCCCCTCGAACTGGTACCCCTGACTTTCCAGCTCCTTCAACGTGGCCAGGAGCTCCCGCAGCTTGGGATTGTCTCTTGACAGCCTGATGCCGTAGGCTTCCACCTTCTCCAACAGGCCGCTCCGCCCCGCGTAGTCCGACACCAGCATGCGCTGACGATTCCCAACGAGCTCGGGCGCGATGTGCTCGTACGTCGCGGGATTCTTCTGCACCGCGTCGATGTGAACCCCTCCCTTGTGCGCGAACGCGGAATCTCCCACGTACGGCTGGTGCTTGTTGGGCACCAGGTTCGCGATCTCGGCCACGAAGTTCGAGACTTCCCGCAACTGCGCCAGGCGGCGGTCGCCCAAACTCGGGCGCTTCATTTTCAACTCGAGGTCCGGCAGGATCGAGCACAGGTTCGCGTTGCCGCACCGTTCGCCGATGCCGTTGATCGTGCCCTGAACCTGCACGATCCCGGCCTCGATGGCGACCAGCGAGTTGGCCACCGCCATCTCCGTGTCATTGTGCGCGTGGATGCCGAGGGGAACCGGGCACTCCTGCTTCACCCTGGTGCAGATGTCCCGGATCTCCCAGGGCATCGTCCCGCCGTTCGTATCGCAGAGAATCACGCGTTCGGCCCCCGCCTCGATCGCCGCCCGCAGCGTCTGCAGCGCGTAGTCAGGGTCCGTTTTGTAGCCGTCGAAGAAGTGCTCCGCGTCATAAAAGACGCGCCGACCCCGGGAGCGCAGGTACGCGATCGAGTCACCGATCAGTTCGAGGTTCTTGGACAATGAAATCCCCAACGCCTCGGTGACGTGCAGCTTCCAGCTTTTCCCGAACAGCGTGATCGTGTCGGTCTCGGCGGCGAGGAGGGCCCGGATGTTCGGGTCCTTCTGGACCGGGTTGCCGGCCTTCCGCGTCGAACCGAAGGCCACCACGGCCGCGTGCTTGAGCGGGACGGTCTTGATGATGCGGAAGAACTCGATGTCCTTGGGATTGGCTCCCGGCCATCCGCCTTCGATGTAGTGCACGCCGAGCTCGTCCAGTTTCTTGGCGACGAGGACCTTGTCGTCCGCCGAAAAGCTGACGTCCTCGGCCTGCGCGCCATCCCGCAAGGTGGTATCGTAGATCTCCAGCGGCGCCGCGCCGAGCTGCCCAGGGGTGACGTCCTGCCCGGCGCCGCCGGCCCCCTGCCGTTTGCCTGGCTTGTGGCTCATCACGCCACCCGGTCCAGGCCGAACGCCGCGTGCAGCGCGCGCACGGCGAGCTCGAGATATTTTTCGTCGATCACGCAAGAGATCTTGATTTCCGACGTGCTGATCATCATGATGTTGACGCCTTCCCGGGACAGCACCTCAAACATCCGGGCCGCCACTCCGGAGTGTAACCGCATTCCGACTCCGACCAAGGACACCTTCGCAATGGCCTCCGTGACCGCGACCGACTTGGCGTCGATCTCCTTCGCCACGCGCTGAACCAGGCTCACCGCTTTGCGCAGATCCGCCCGCGGCACGGTGAACGAAATATCGGTGAGCGCGGCCTGGCTCACGTTCTGAATGATCATGTCGACGACGATGTTTGCGTCGGCCACCGGCCCGAAAATACGCGCCGCGATCCCGGGCCGGTCCGGAACCCCGACGATGGTGATCTTGGCCTGGTTCCGATCTCCGGTCACGCCCGACACCGCAACCCGCTCCATGTCCGCGTCTTCCTTCGTCACGAGCGTTCCCTGCCCCTCCTTAAAACTGGATTTTACTTCCACCGGCACGCCGTGCCGGGCGGCAAATTCCACCGACCGGCTTTGCAGCACCTTGGCCCCCAGGCTCGCCAGCTCGAGCATCTCCTCGTAGGAGACCTTGTCCAGGCGCCTGGCCGATGGGACGATGTTTGGATCAGCCGTGTAGACTCCATCCACGTCCGTATAGATGATACACCGGTCAGCCTTGAGCGCGGCCGCCAGCGCGACGGCCGTCAGGTCCGAGCCGCCCCGCCCCAGCGTGGTCACATCGGAGCGCTCATTGATGCCCTGAAAGCCGGCCACGATCGGCACGATGCCCTCGGCCAACGCCTCCCTGATCCGCTCCGCCGTGACCCGCGCGATTCGCGCCTTGGTGTGCCGGCTGTCGGTGATGATGCCGACTTGCCGGCCTGTGTAGGATCGCGCGTTGATCCCGCGCCCTCGCAGGTCCATGGCCAGCAGCGCGATCGCGACCCGCTCGCCGGTCGACAGCAGCATGTCCATCTCGCGCTCATCGGGAGAAGGCGTGACCTCGTGCGCCAGCCGCACGAGCCTGTCTGTCTCACCGCTCATCGCGGAGAGCACCACGACCAGGTCGTGACCGGCCCGCCGCGCGTCCGCGACTTGCTCCGCCACGCGGTGAATCCGCTCGACGCTCCCGACAGAGGTGCCGCCGTACTTCTGGACGATCAAGGCCATGCGCTGAACACCAGGTTCAGGTTGAGGTTAAGGCTGAGCCATCGCTTGGTGCTTCATTGGAGTCTCCCTGAACCTCAACCTTAGCCTCAACCTCCCCCCTGAGAGAGAAGTCGGTTCATGAGCCGGTTGGCGTCTCGGACCCTGGGCTGGACCGCTTTGGCATCAGCCTCCTTGGACCCTCGCCGGGTTGCCTTCTCCGTCTGAACCGGTCCCTCAAAGAGGATGTACGACGCCGGAGCCACGACGCCCGGCTGACTTCCAACGGCCGCGCCACGGTCACAGATCAGGAGAAGCCGGTGCGGACCCAGCTTCGGCAGTCCCTCGAGGATCGGTCCGACCATCTTCTGGTCGAACTCCTCGACGAACCTGAGCTTGGCTTTCTGGTCATCACCCAGCCTCACATCAGGCGGCATCTCGGCGTGCACGTATACGAAGTCTTTCTTGCCGAGCTCGCGCAGGGCCGCTTCGGCCAAGCCGAGGAGATCCGGTCCGCCGGCCTCGGCTGCAGCGGCGGGGTCGACCGCCTCCAGTCCGGCGCAGATCCCGACTCCCCGGGGAAGATCCGTCGCGGACAGGACTGCGCCCGTGATCCGGTACTGATCAGTCAGGCTGGGCAATCGGAGCGCCCGGCCCTGTCCCCACAGCCAGAGACAGTTCGCCGGCTTTCGACCCGCATCCCGCCGCTGTTGGTTCACGGGATGATCGCGGAGAATGACCAGCGAGGCCTCCATCACCTGTCGCAAGATCTCGGCGCCGTCGCCGGCCGGCAGGAACTCACCGATCGCCCGCCCCACCGCTTCATGCGGGTCGTAACAGGTGGCCCGCGATTTGCCGCCCACCCAGACCATCAGGTGGCGGGGTCCCTTGCCCGGATAAAACTGGATGGCCTCCGACCCTAATTGTTCGTTCACCGCATCGATCAGCTCACGCGCCTCGTCGTCCTCGACTCCCCCCGCGGTGGCGTCTTCCATCGTCACCTGCGGCGCGAGTTTCTTCACTTCTTCGTGCGCGGAGGCGCGACCTCGGGGAGCGTTCAACCCGAGCGTGACCATGCTGCACCGGAAGGCGACATCGTGCTCTCCCAACGCGACTCCCAGACCGGCGGCTTCGAAAGGAGCCGGGCCGGAATGGTATTTTCGCGGGTCGTACCCCAGAATCGCCAGGTGCGTCACGTCGGTGCCCGGGGAGTGGCCCTCGGTCGGAACCGCCGCCAACCCAAGCTCTCCGTGGCGGGCAAGAAAGTCCATGTTTGGAGTGGCCGCGGCCTGAAGCGGTTTCTTGCCACCCGGGTCCCGATTCGGCACATCCGCCATGCCCTCCCCCTGCAGAATCACGTATTTCATCCGCGCTTCCTACGACAAGTGCTCCATCAGATCATGCCTCGAAACCTAAGTCCTTCGATTCATAAATTCGGTGACGAATTCATTCCCTCAGGACTTAGTGCTGAGGGAGCATTCTTCGTTGAATCCGCTCGTGCCAATACGCAACCGTAATTGCGAATCGAAGCACTAAGCTTGAGGCTCTCATCAACGACTCAACGACCGGATCATAGCTTCAGCAGGCGAACCACATCGTCACGGCTGGCCTTGACCGTCAGTGGTGGGCGAGAGACCCCGATGGCCGTGTCGGCGTCCTTGAGCCCGTGGCCCGTCAAGGTGCAGACCACCGTGTCGGCATCCCTGAGTGCGCCGTCCTTGCTCATCTTGATGACCCCTGCCACCGCCGCTGCAGACGCCGGCTCACAGAACACCCCTTCCTCTGCCGCGACCATCCTGTACGCCTCGAGGATTTCCCCGTCCGTCACCATGTCAATCTTTCCGGCCGACTCTTCCACCGCCAGGAGGGCTGCTTTCCAACTCGCGGGGTTGCCGATCCGGATCGCGGTCGCCACGGTCTGCGGGTCCTCCACCACGTGGCCGAGCACGATCGGTGCGGCCCCTGCCGCCTGGAACCCCATCATTCTCGGCAGGCGAGCGATCTGCCCCGCTGCACGGTACTCCGTGTAGCCGCGCCAGTACGCGGTGATGTTCCCGGCGTTGCCGACCGGCAACACGTGCAGGGTTGGGGCGAACCCCAGCTGGTCGCAGACTTCCATGGCCGCGGTCTTTTGCCCCTCGATCCGGAACGGATTGATCGAGTTGACCAGCTCGACCCTGTGTTGGGCGGCGATCTCTTTGACGATCGAGAGGGCCTGGTCGAAGTTCCCTTCGATCTGAATCACGGTGGCTTGGTGCATCATCGCCTGGGACAACTTGCCCAGGGCGATCTTGCCGGCCGGAATGAGGACATAGACCGCCAGCCCGGCGCGGGCGCCGTACGCCGCAGCCGACGCCGACGTGTTCCCAGTGGACGCGCAGATCACCGCCCGGGCCTGCGACTCGAGCGCCTTGGAAATGGCCAGCGTCATGCCCCGGTCCTTGAAGGATCCGGTCGGGTTGGCGCCTTCAAACTTCAGATACAGCTCGATCCGGGGGTCGATCTTTCGAGCGAGGCGCTTGGCGTGGATGAGCGGGGTGTGCCCTTCTCCCAGCGTCACGACGGGCGTCTTCTCCGTGACCGGAAGGAACTTCCGATACTCCTCGATCACCCCACGCCAGTAGATCATGGGTGAGACACCTGCGCAGATCTTCCATCGGGTACGACGGGGCACATGCGTTACTCGCCATGCCCCTCGACGCGGATCAATGTGGTGGGCTCCGAAATGAAGGCCATCCGATCAATCTCGCGGAGCGAGGCCTGGATATCGCGCTCGGTCGCGGTATGAGTCATGATGACCACCGGCACGGTTTGCCCTTCCTGGCGCCCCTTCTGGAGCACCGAAGAAATGCTGATGCCGTGGCGCCCCAGGACGCCCGAGATTTGCGAGAGGACCCCGGGTCGGTCCTGCACCATGAACCGCATGTAATAGAAGGTCGCGATCTCCTCCATCGGCCGGATGCGGAGGGGGCGACGCTGGTCACTCTGAAACGAGGCGGGCGGCACCCGCCCCGACGCTCCCTTCAAGAGATTCCGCGCGATGGCGATGACGTCGCTGACCACGGCGCTGCCGGTGGGCATCGACCCTGCGCCCTGACCATAGAACACGATGTCGTTGACCGCGTCCCCGACGAGCTGGATGGCGTTGTACACCCCTTCCACCTGCGCCACCGGCGACGACGACGGGATCATCGTGGGGTGGACCCGCGCCTCGATCTCACCGTCCAGGAACTTGGCGATGGCGAGGAGCTTGATCGTGAACCCGAATTCCCCGGCGTACGTGATGTCCAGCGGGGTGATCTTGGTGATGCCCTCGGTGTAAATCTCTTTGAAGTTGACCGGCGTGCCGTACGCCAGGCTCACCATGATCGACAGCTTGTGGGCGGAGTCGATGCCGGCGACATCCAGCGTCGGATCGGCTTCGGCGTAGCCCGCTCGTTGCGCCTCGGTCAGCACCTCCTGAAAGGCGTGTCCCTCCCGGCTCATCCGGCTGAGGATATAGTTGGCTGTGCCGTTGATGATGCCGTAGATCGACAGAATCGTATTGGCCGCCAGGCCTTCGGTCAGCGCGCGGATGACCGGAATGCCGCCCCCGACGCTGGCCTCAAAACCCAGGTCCACCCGGTGACGTGCGGCGGCCTCGAACAGTTCCTCACCGTGGACCGCGAGCAGCGCTTTGTTGGCGGTCACCACCTGCTTGCCCTTCGCCATCGCGTCCAGGATCACGCGCTTGGCGGCGTCGTAGCCTCCGATCAGCTCGAGCACGATGTCGATTGAAGGATCCTCCAGCACGGCTCTGACGTCGGAGGTGAGCACACCCTGCGGCAGACGCACTCCCCGGTCGGTCGTGATGTCCAGATCCGCCACCCGCACCAACTCCACCGGAACCCCCACGCGGCGGCGGATCAGGGCGCCGTTCTGCGTCAAGATCTTGGCGACACCGGTCCCCACCGTGCCGAATCCGACCATGCCGACGCACACACGAGACTTCATCGACCCGACCCGCCAAACGTCAGAGCTTGCTTGATCCCCCGCACGGCCTGCCGAATCCGGTGCTCGTTCTCGACCAGCGCGAACCGCACGTACTCGTCCCCGCCTTCCCCGAAGCCGATCCCGGGTGAGACCACCACCTTGGCGTCCCGCAGCAGCAGCTTCGAAAACTCGAGCGACCCCATCCCCCGGTAGGGAGTCGGGATGCGGGCCCAGACGAACATGGTGGCGCGCGGCCTGTCGACGGACCATCCGATGCGGTTGAGGCCGCTCACCAATTCGTCCCGCCGTCGCTGGTAACGGGCCACGGTCTCCTTCACGCAATCTTGCGGTCCGTTCAAGGCGATGATGCTGGCGATCTGAACCGGCTGAAAGATGCCGTAGTCCAGGTAACTCTTGATCTTGCCCAGCGCCCCGACCACCTCCCGATTCCCGACGCAGAACCCGATTCGCCAGCCCGGCATGTTGTAGCTCTTGGAGAGCGTGTAAAACTCCACGCCGATCTCCTTGGCTTCTGGGACTTGGAGGAGACTCGGCGCGCGGTACCCGTCGAACACGATGTCGGCGTAGGCCAGGTCGTGGAGCACGATGACCTGGTGCTCCTTGGCGAACGCCACCACTTTCTTGAAAAATTCCAGGTCCACCACCGCGGTGGTCGGGTTGTGCGGAAAGTTAATGACCAGGACGCGCGGCCGCGGCAACGTCTGGCGATACACGCGCAACAGATCGTCGAAAAAATCGCTGTCGGGGCGCAGCTCGATGCCGCGCACCTCTCCCCCGGCGATGATCACGCTATACATGTGAATGGGATAGGTCGGCGTGGGCGTCAACACCACGTCGCCAGGACCGATCATGGCCAGCGCCAGATGCGCGATCCCTTCCTTCGAGCCGATCGTCACGATCGCTTCCGTCTCAGGGTCCAACTCCACCTCGTAGCGGCGCTTGTACCAGCCCGTGATCGCGTGACGGAGCTTGGTGATGCCCCGCGAGGCAGAATACCGATGATTCTTGCCGTTGCGGGCGGCTTCGACCAGCTTGTCAACGATATGGTCCGGGGTCGGCTGATCGGGATTGCCCATGCCGAAATCAATGATGTCCTCGCCCCTATGACGCGCCTCCAGCTTCAGGGCCTGGACCTGCGCAAACACATAAGGGGGAAGCCGATTTATGCGGTAAAACCCCTCCACCCGTCCCCTCAACTTTTCTGACCGTCTGGCTGTACAGGTTTACAAAGAATCCTACGATGCCCGATTGGCGCGGAGAAAGTGGCCACATTCTAATGCAGCGCGCCAATTCAGTCAATTTTATTCCGGTGTTGGAAGAGTTCTGCGGCACGAGGCACCTCGCGCAGAGGACCGGTGGGGCGCGGCCCGGGTTTCCACCTTGCTCCCGCCACCCTTTTTTGCAATAATAGCCTAACCTTTTGCAAACTCTCGCGGAATCGAACAGCAAATAGCGAGCAGCGAACAGCAAGTAGCTCTGAGCTATTAGCTACAAGCTCTTCGCTGCTAGCGATTAGAGGGTCCGTGGCCCGACTAGGCGTCAACATCGATCATGTGGCGACCCTCCGGCAGGCCAGAGGCGGGAGGGAGCCTGATCCATTGGCCGCCGCCGTGCTGGTTGAGTTGGCCGGCGCCGACGGCCTGGTGGTCCACCTGCGAGAGGACCGACGCCACATCCAAGACCGCGACCTGGCCCTGCTGCGCGAAATCGTCCAGACGAAACTCGATCTCGAAATGGCGGCAGAAGAATCGATGGCCAAGATCGCCCTGACCATCAAGCCGCACCTGGTCACCCTCGTGCCTGAGCGGCGCCAGGAGTTGACCACCGAGGGCGGTCTGGAAGTAGCTGGACGACGGGATCGCATCCAGAAAATCATCGAACTTCTCCACGACGGCGGCATGCCCGTCAGCCTGTTCATCGAGCCTGACCTGGACCAGATCAAGGCGGCTCACAAGGTGGCTGCGGACTATGTCGAGCTGCACACCGGCCGCTACGCCAACGCCCGCCGTCTGAAAGAAGAACAGACCGAGTTGGAAGCTCTCACGCAGGCCGCCAAGCTGGCCTACAAGCTGGGGATGGGGGTGAACGCCGGGCACGGGCTGAACTACCGCAACGTGAAACGCCTGACGCAGATCCCCGAAATCGTGGAATACAACATCGGCCACAGCATCATCGCACGCGCGGTCCTGGTCGGCCTCGAACGGGCGGTGCGGGAGATGAAACAACTCATCGGCTAACTCGTGAGGCGCAAGGGGTCAGGCATGAAGTGTGAACCGTCATCCGTAACCCGTGAGTGGGATCCGCCTCACGGCCCTCGCCTCACCCTTCACCCCTCACCTTTCACGCCCCTTGCTATCGGCTATTCGCTGTTCACATGAAGATCGTCGGCATCGGTCTGGACCTCGTCAGAATAGCCCGCATCCGCGCCATCACGGAGCGGTGGCAGGAACGTTTTCTTCAGCGGCTCTACACGGACGCAGAACGTCGGTACTGTTTCCGGCTCTCGTCCCCATACGCGTCCCTGGCCGGACGATTCGCGGTCAAGGAGGCAATCCTGAAAGCGCTGGGCACCGGCTGGTCTGCCGGCGTGCGTTGGTCGGACATTCAGGTGCTCAATGACAGCGCCGGGAGGCCGGTGGCCACCGTGCAGGGACGGGTCGGCGCCTTGATCCGCGAGGCGGGGGTGACCGGGATCCACGTGAGCCTGTCGCATGACGCCGAGTACGCGATCGCCGAGGCCGTCCTCACAAAAGACAGCTAGCAGCGAATAGCGAACAGCCAATAGCTCAGAATCATTTGCTGCTCGCTGTTGGCTATTCGCTCCTTTCTATCCTCTATGAAGATCGTGACCGCCGCCCAGATGCAGGCCCTGGACCGCCGGACCATCACGGAGGCCCGCATCCCGGGCCTCACGCTGATGAGCCATGCCGGCGCCGGTGTCGTGGAGGCCATGGAGCGGGTCTTCGCACCGTTGTCCGGCAAAGCGGTGGCGGTCGTCTGCGGCAAGGGGAACAACGGGGGCGATGGGTTCGTCGTCGCGCGTCTCCTGAGACGGAAACGGGCACGAGTCCAGGTCCTGCTCATGACCCAAGCGTCCGACCTGACCGGTGACGCCAAGACGATGTATCGTCGATTCGTGCGCGAGGCAGGCAGGTCCGGCGTTCACGTCTGCCCGGCCCACGATCGAACGCGAACGCTCCTTGACTCAAGCGATCTGATCGTGGATGCCCTGCTGGGGACGGGGCTCTCCGCGCCGGTCACCGGGCCATACCGGACGACGATCGAGGCCATCAATGATGCCGGACACCCGGTGACCGCGGTCGACCTCCCTTCCGGCATTCACGCCGACACGGGAGCGATGCTCGGGGCCGCGGTACGAGCCTCCCTCACGGTCACGTTCGGACTCCCCAAGCTGGGCTTGTACGTGGGCGCCGGCATCGACCATGTTGGCGAGATTCACGTCGCCGACATCGGCATTCCTCCACCGTTCGTGGACGCCGTCGAAAGCCGGATCACGCTGCTGACCCTGGACTCGGCCCGACGCCTCCTGCCCACACGGAATCCGTCCGCGCACAAAGGCACCTACGGGCATGCCGGCCTCATCGCCGGGTCGGTCGGCAAGACCGGCGCGGCCGCCCTCGCGGCCAAGGCGGCGCTGCGAGTCGGGGCGGGTTTGGTGACGGTCGCGACACCGGCGAGCGTGAACGACACCCTCGAGGCCAAGTTGCTCGAGGCGATGACCGTCCCGATGCCGGAAACCAACGCGCGGACCCTGGCCCGGTCCGGCCTAGAACGCCTCCTCTCGTTTATTCATGACCGGAGCGCCGTTGCAGTCGGGCCCGGTCTCAGCACCCACCCGGAAACCGTCGAGCTGATCCAGGCTCTGGTTACGAGGCTGGAGAAACCGTCCGTTCTGGATGCGGACGCGTTGAACGCGCTGGCCGGATGCACCGCGCTGCTCGCCGAGTGCAAGATTCAGCCGATCCTTACCCCCCACCCGGGCGAAATGGCGCGCCTGGAGGAACGGGCGACGCCCCAATCGATCAACGCCGATCGGATTGGCACCGCGACCCGCTTCGCCCAACGTTGTGGGGTCGTTCTGCTGCTGAAAGGGGCGCGGACGGTGGTGGCGCATCCGGACGGGCGGGCTTCGATCTGCCCCACCGGGAATCCCGGCATGGCCACGGCCGGAACCGGCGACGTGCTCACCGGCATGATCGTCGGGTTCCTCGCCCAACGCCTGAGCGCATGGGATGCGGCCTGCGCCGGCGCCTACTTCCACGGACTGGCCGGAGATTTGGCGGCGGCGGAGCTGGGGCCAGCGGGCATGATCGCCGGTGACGTGATCGAGCGGATTCCCTATGCCCTCTCCCAAGCGGTTCGTCGCTAGTCCCCCGCTCCGATCCCGACGCTCCTCCGACCCGGACGCGATGGCGTCGGGCACGCTCGAATGGAGCTACCACTCGCGGTCGGTGGCGGACACCGATCGCCTGGGCCGCCTGGTCGGCCAGTGCTCGCAGAGAGGCGCGATCGTGGCCCTGTACGGCGAACTGGGGACCGGAAAGACCGTCTTCGTGCGCGGAGTGGCGGCCGGCCTCGGCGCAGCCCCGCGCGCGGTCAGCAGCCCGACCTTTGTCCTGGTCCATGAATATGGGGGCCGGTGGCCTCTCGCGCACGTCGACCTGTACCGGCTCCGGGACGCCGCTGAGCTGGAGCATGTCGGCCTCTCGGACTACCTTGACGGCCGCGCCGTCGTCGCCATCGAGTGGGCCGAGAAGGCCGGCCCGGAGCTGCCGCATGACCGGCTGGAGATTCACTTGAGCTACGGGGGAGGACTGTCCCGGGATATTCTCCTGAAGGCCACGGGGAAGGGCTCGCGCGGCGTGCTGACCTGCGTCAAGAAGCGGTGCGCGCCACGGCGGACCGCGGCCACGGTGCGGAAGCCGGAGCGCGCCCGATGAAGGTCATCTGGGCGCCCTGGCGCATGGCGTACATCAAGCGTGCCCGCAAGCCGGCCAGGTGCATTTTCTGCGTGAAGGCCCGGGAGCGGGGCGATGCCGCCAACCTGCTCCTGCACCGGGGACGTCACGGGTTCGTCATGATGAACCTCTTCCCGTACAACAGCGGCCACCTGATGGTGGCGCCCTACGCGCACGTCAAAAGCCCGGAGTCGTTGCCAGCCGATGCGGCGCTCGACCTGATCCGGCTGACGAATCTCTCCCTCCGGGCGCTGCGGGCCGCAATCCGGCCGGAAGGGTTCAACGTCGGGATGAACCTCGGGCGCGTCAGTGGCGCCGGGCTCGACGCGCACGTGCACCTGCATATCGTCCCGCGCTGGAACGGCGACACGAACTTCATGCCGCTGTTCTCCGAGACCCGCGTCATCCCCGAGCATCTCCGGGAGACCTATCGCAAGCTGCGCGCGCGATTCCGGCAGATGACCACAGAAGATCGGGACGGCTGGAGCGTGTCGGCGACGCGCCCGCGGGCACGCCTGTCCGGGAGTGGCTCGAGACGGGCGCCGAAACGAAATTCGAACCCACTCTCATGATCAGACTCATCCTGGTGGGCATCCTGTTATTGCTCTCGCTCATCTTCTTTCTCCAGAATCAGGAGCAGGAGGTGACGTTCCGGTATTTCTCGTTGTTCCAATTCGGGGTGAAGGAAACGTCCACTCCGATCTACAAACCGATCCTCAGCGCCTTCGCCCTCGGCCTCCTGGTGGCCTCGATCCTGTTGTTTCCGGCCTGGGTCCGTGGCCGGATCGACCTGAGGCGCAAAACCAAAGCGTTGCAGGAAACGGAGGCCGACCTGGACCGCCTGCGCCAAGCCATGGAAAAGACGCCCAGACAGCCGGGAAGCCAACGGGGTGAGGAGATCAGCGAGGAAATCTCGCATGAATAACGCCGATCTCACCCCCCTGATGCGCCAGTATCGGGAGATCAAGCGCGATTACCAGGACGCGATCCTGTTTTTCCGAGTCGGCGACTTCTACGAAATGTTCTATGAGGATGCGGAGGAGGCCTCCCGGCTCCTCGCCATCGCCTTGACCTCGCGCGACAAGGCCCGCGCGGATCCCGTTCCGCTCTGCGGGGTCCCGTACCACGCGGCGACCGGCTACATCGCGAAGCTGCTCAAAGCCGGACGGACGGTCGCGCTCTGTGAGCAGGTGGAAGACCCGAAACTGGCCAAAGGGCTGGTCCGCCGCGAGGTGGTCCGTCTGTACACCCCCGGCACGCTCATTGACCCCGAGCTGCTGCCCGCCGTCGAGTCGAATTTTCTTGGGGCGGTGGCCGTCGCCTCTCCTCCTTCGCCCTCATCCTCACAGCGCGACCGTGCGCCACTTCTCGGGCTGGCTGCGCTGGACCTCTCCACCGGCGAGTTCTGGATCATGGAATTTCATGGCGACCGGGCTCACCCCGACCTTCAGGATGAGCTGTCACGGCTGGAGCCGCGGGAGCTGTTGTACCCGAACAAGCTGCCGGAGCAGACCCAGAATCTGCTCGCCCGTCTGAAGGGCCCTCGCCTCTGTCCTCAGGATCCCGCCTTCCTCGACTTGCCGGGTGCCGAGCGCACGCTGCGAGAGCAGTTCGGAGTCACCTCTCTGGACGGATTCGGGTGCCGCGGGCTGACCCTGGGCATCGAGGCGGCGGGGGCGGCGGTGCGGTATCTCCGAGAGACCCAGCCCACCGCCGGTCTCGGGCATTTGCATCGGCTCCGGGTCCGCCACTCCGACCGTGAGATGCACCTGGACAGTGCCACCATCCGAAACCTGGAACTGACCAGGCCGTTGGCCGAGGACCGCGCCGGTCAGAAGGACGCCACCCTCCTGTCGGTCCTGGATCGGACCGTCACCGTGATGGGGAGCCGTCTGCTGCGAGAGTGGATCCTCCGGCCCCTCGTGACGCTCGACCCCCTCCGAGCCCGT
>JAHFEU010000043.1 GCA_023248295.1 Nitrospirota bacterium
TGACGCGCATGGAGCCGCGGATCTCCGCCCTCAGCCGGCTGCTCCGCCCCATCTCCAAGCTCGCGCATGTCGGAGACATCCGGCAGCGTGGCTACATGGTGGGGATCGAGCTGGTCGAGGGCCGCGCGACGCGCACCCCCTACCCGCCGGCGCATCGGATCGGGCATCGGGTGGCGATGGAGGCCCGCCGACGAGGGCTGGTGATCCGCCCCCTAGGCAACGTCATGGTGCTGATGCCCCCGCTCATCACGAAGATGCGCGAGCTCACCCGCATGGTCCGCACGCTCCACGACGCCATCCGCATCGTCACCGAGCCTTAGCCCGGCGACACACCGGTGCGATCGGTATACGCCGTCCCTCTCGTGAGGTATACTGGGGCCTGGACGCGGCATACAGCCTGATCGCCACGACCGCATGAGAACGGAGTGACGCATGCCCCGCGATCTCCCCCTCGGGAACGGCTCGCTGCTCGTGAACTTCGACGCCTCGTATCAACTCCGGGACCTCTACTGGCCGCATGTCGGGTTGGAGAATCATTCCAACGGCCACGTCTTTCGCTTCGGGGTCTGGGTGGAGGGCCGGTTCAGGTGGCTGGACGACCCTGGCTGGTCACGCCGGCTGCGCTATGCCGACGAGACGTTGGTGACCGAGGTCGAGCTCTCGCATCCTGATCTCGAACTCGAGCTTCTGTGCCGCGATGGCGTGGATTTTCACGAGAATCTCTACCTGCGCCAGATTGACGTGAGGAATCCAACCGATCGCCACCGTGAGGTCCGGTTCTTTTTCCACCACGACCTCCATATTTCCTCGCACGAAGTCGGCGACACCGCCTACTACGAGCCGGACCGACGCGCCGTCTATCATTACAAGGGCCCGCGCTGGTTCCTCATCAACACGGCCGTGCCGGGCAAGCGGCCGGAGGACGCGCCGGATACGGTGGAAGGGTGGCACATTGGCGTCCATCAATGGGCCTGCGGGCACAAAGGTGTGTACAGCTTGCAGGGAACCTGGAAGGACGCCGAAGACGGCCTCTTGTCCGGCAATCCCATCGCGCAGGGATCGGTGGACTCGACCGTCGCCGTCCATCTCACGGTTCCCCCGCAGACGACCCAGACGATCTACTACTGGCTGGCGGCGGGCTCGACCTTTGAGGAAGTGACCCGGCTCAATCGCTCGGTGCGCCAGCGCGGGCCCTGGCATTTCATCAACCGGACCGCCGCCTACTGGCATCTCTGGCTCGACGCGCATCGGCCGGATTTCGCTGATCTCCCGTCGGACGTGAGCCGCCTGTACCTGCTCAGCCTGTTGATCCTGAGGACGCAAATCGATAACGGCGGCGCGATCCTGGCGGCCAACGACTCGGATATCGCCTCCACGGTCCGCGATACCTACTCGTACATGTGGCCGCGGGACGGCGCGCTGACGGCCCATGCCCTGGACCTCGCCGGGTATCTGGACCTCACCCGCCCCTTCTACCGGTTCTGCCGCGAGGTCCTCAGCAAAGAGGGCTTCCTGCTGCACAAGTACAACCCGGACCAGACGCTGGCCTCGAGCTGGCATCCGTGGGTCCGCGACGGCCGCAAAGAGTTACCGATCCAGGAGGACGAGACCGCGCTGGTCATCTGGGCTCTGTGGTTGCACTTCCAGAAGTGGAAGGATATCGAATACATCAAGCCGCTCTACCGCGCGCTCATCATTCGCGCCGCCGATTTTATGGCGTCCTATTGCGATCCGAAGACCGGGTTGCCGCAGCCCTCCTACGACCTCTGGGAAGAGCGCCGCGGGGTGCTGGCCTTCACCAGCGCCGCAGTCTGGGCGGGATTAACCGCCGCCGCCAGGTTCGCGACGGCCTTCGGGGAAACGGCGTTGGCTGAGCAGTACAGCGCCGCAGCGGTCCGCATGCAACAGGGCGTGGGTGCCGTGCTATATCGGCCGGAACTCAAGCGCTTCGTACGAATGGCTAACCAACGACCGGACGGGAATTGGGAATTCGACGGGAGACTCGATGCCTCGCTCTTCGGCCTCTGGTATTTCGGGATGTTTCCGCCCGATGACCCGCGTATCACTGAGACGATGAACGCCCTTCAAGAAGGGCTGCGGGTCAAGACGTCCGTGGGAGGGATCGCGCGCTACGAGAACGACTACTACCACCAGCAGAGCCAGGATTTAACCAACGTTCCCGGCAACCCCTGGTTCATTTGCACGCTCTGGCTCGCGCAATGGACCATTGCGACGGCTCGGACGAGGACGGATCTCAAACCGGCGGTGGCTCTCTTCGAATGGTGCGTCCACCACGGCCTGCCCTCAGGCGTCCTGGCGGAACAGGTGCACCCCTACACCCATGCCCCGCTCTCGGTCTCTCCGCTCACCTGGAGCCACGCCACGTTCGTGATGGCGGTGCAGGAATATCTGGCCACGTGGCGGGCGATGCCGATTTGATTCCGAATAAATGACCTTCTCCTCGTGTCTTGCTCCAGCGGGTGGCGTGGCGAGCGGGTCCCCCGTCGTCATCACCCATTGCACGAAGCCAGGCAATGGGTCCCCGGCAAGGGGCGAAGAGCCAATAGATTGCCACTGAGCACAATCACACAGCGCCCGCGCAATGCCAAACCACGAAGTGACTCCCACGGGGGGATGGGGCGCGCGATGCGAGGAATAACGAGCATCGCGTTTGCGCGCGCCGCCGAGATGGTGAGGCGGCCGGGTCTGAGCGAGGGTTCACCCGTTGCAACGCCGGAGCAACGGGTACCCGGGGTGATCGCCACGACAGGACCCGCTGCAGCTTATCCAGCCATCATTGATTATTTTCGGGGCCCTTCAGGCTTTCGTGTGGGTAAAGACTTCGGGAAGGCGCCTCGGCTGACGAAGGACGGAGCGGCGGGGCGGCCAGGCTAATCCCCCGTGCTCGCGCATCGCGCACCTAAGAAGGTGCTCGCTGGACGCGCGCAGTAGGGGATCAGCCAGGCCACCCCTGTCATGAATCCCGCGAGGGCGACGACCCTCCGCGCCCAGCCCTTTCAGCATCGGCCTCAGCCGGGATGCACGCACGAGGCCGTCAGGGTGAGGAAGACGCGACCTTGCGGGAGAGCCCCGCTGGTGTGCGCAGCGGTGGCCCGCGCGAGGCCCGACCGCTTCGGGCTGTCGCACCAGGCCGGAGCGGATCGGCGAACCCCCCTTGGGGGATGGGGGGAGCCGGAGCCGGGCCGCCGCTCGTTACAGCAGCGCGGCGAGCCTGCACGGAGCGGAATGCCTCGCCCTGACGGACTCAACATGACCCACACGATTTCCGGAAGAGCCATTTTCAGATCAGGGTTACAAAACGAAGCAAGGGAAAGAGAGTAAGCCTAGTCGGGCTCAAGACAAGTTATCCCGAGACTTCAATCCGTTCCCCTCGGCCAAGTTTGAGCCATTCAGCGGCGCTCCCTTCCTTCACAAAGATCTCCAACTGCCCGTTGCTATTGATCAAGGCATGGGGAGCGTTGGGGCTGCCTTCGGCGTAGTGGTGGGTCAGCCCCTCGATCACCGTCCCTCCGACCCGGATGGTGACACCGCTGCGCCTTGACCTTCCCTGCACCTCCTTCAGATGAAGGGGGGTCACGTTGGAGATGAGGTTGCCGAAATGGTCCACATAGACGATGCGGCCGACCAGGGCCTGCCCCTCCCAGGCGGGCTCCTGACGCGGCAGCCGCACGTAGTCCCGAATCAAGCGCCCGTAGGAACCAGGGGGTTGCCCTCGCGTCAGCCAGGCAGCCGCGGGCGCGAAGAGATCGCGCCCGTCGAAGGTCGCCCCTTCTGCATCCAGCCGGTATTGCTTGTTCTCGATCTCGCGCACCTCGACCGACAGCTCCTCCTGAAAAATGTCGGTGAGCACCCCGTTGTCCGGCGCGACAAAATAGTACCGCGAGCTGGTCACCAGGAGCGGACGCCGCGCGCTCCCGACTCCGGGGTCCACAACCACGACATGGACCGTCCCGTCCGGGAAGTAGCGATAGCAGGATTTCAGCAGATAGGCCGCCTCCTCCACTTGCTGGGGCCCCACCTGATGCGCGAGATCCACAATCCTGGCTTGGGGGTTGATGTTCAGGATCACCCCCTTCATGCTGGCGACGAAGTAGTCGCGCTCGCCGAAGTCGGTCAGCAGGGTAATCAGGGAGATGGCAGCGGGCATGAGACGTTACGGTCTAAACTTCGACCTTAGCCTCAACCTGGACTCTCACTCAGAGTTCCCCAAATGTGATGTCCCGGATCTCAAAGGCGACGACGCGGGCCGGCGTGGTCACTTCCACCTGATCGCCGACGCGCCGCCCGATCAAGGCCCTGCCGACGGGAGACTGGACCGAGATTTTCCCGTTCTTGAGGTCGGCCTCGTCCTGCCCGACCAGCGTGTACTGCTTCTGCTGCTTGGACTCCAGGTCCAGCAGCAGGACTGTCGCCCCGAACACCACCGTCTCGCTGGAGAGGTTCGCGGTCTCGATGATCCGCGCATCGGCCAGCTTTCGCTCCAGCTCGGTCATCCGTGATTCGATGAAGCCCTGGCGGTCTTTGGCGGCTTCATATTCGGCATTCTCCGTGAGATCGCCGTGCGACCTCGCCTCAGCGATCGCCTCGATGGCTTTCGGCCGCTCAACCTTGCGCAGCCGGTCGAGCTCGGCCTTGAGCGCTTCGTAACCTTTCTTGGTGATCGGTGTGGGCATGGGGCCTCCGCTGACCGCCGATAGCGACTGGCTGAGAGCTGTCAGCTGTGGTGATACTCTTGCAGCGATCGGATCGTGAGCCCTTTGCGCAGCGCGGCCTCCATGCCCATGACCGCCGCCCTGGCGCCGGGCATCGTGGTGCAGTAGGGCAGGCCTTTCTGGAGCGCCTCGCGGCGAATCGACGCCGAGTCGGCCTGGGAGGATTCGCTTCCGACCGTGTTCACGACCAGGCTGATCTCGCCGTTCTTGATATGGTCCACGATGTGGGGACGGCCTTCCGTGACCTTGTTGACCGGTTCGACCTCGACCCCGTTGCGCTGAAGATACGCCGCGGTGCCGCGGGTGGCCTCGAGCAGAAACCCCAGCCGGCGCAGCCGGCGCGCTACCTCAAGCGCCGCGGGCTTGTCGTGGTCCTTGACGCTCAACACGACCCTCCCGGCGCACGGGAGGGGGACCCCGGCGGCAGCCTGAGATTTCGCGAACGCCCATCCGAAATCGTCGTCGATGCCCATCACTTCCCCGGTGGACTTCATCTCCGGGCCCAACAGCACATCCACGCCCGCAAACTTCGCGAACGGAAACACGGCTTCCTTGACCGCGACATGGCGCAGCGTCGGCGCCTCCGTGAACCCGAGCGCCTCCAGCGTCTTACCCATCATCACCTTCATGGCCAGCTTGGCGAGTGGAACCCCGATCGCCTTGCTGACGAACGGCACCGTCCGTGAGCCCCGCGGGTTGACCTCCAGCACGTACAGGTGTCCGCCGCGGACCGCAAACTGGGCGTTCATCAGCCCGACCACTCCCAACTCCATGGCCAGCGCGACGGTCTGGCGGCGGATCTCCCCGACCATGCCTTCCTCCAACGTGTAGGGGGGCAGCGAACAGGCGGAGTCACCCGAGTGGACTCCCGCCTCCTCGATGTGCTCCATGATCCCCGCTACCACCACCTGCCGCCCGTCCGAGATCGCATCCACGTCGATCTCGATAGCGTCTTCCAGGTACTTGTCGATCAACACCGGATGGTGGGGCGAGGCCTTCACCGCCGAGGCCATGTAGTCCACCAGACCAGGCTCATGAAAGACGATCTGCATGGCGCGTCCGCCCAGGACGTAGGAGGGGCGGACCATCACCGGGTAGCCGATCTGGGTGGCCACGCGGGCCGCTTCCTCGACTGATCGCGCCATCCCGCTGGCCGGTTGGCGGAGCCCGAGCTGAACCAGGAGGGCTCGGAAGCGCTCCCGATCCTCGGCGCGGTCGATCGCATCCGGACTCGTGCCGAGGATCTTCACCCCGGCCCGCGCCAGCGGCAGCGCCAATTTGAGCGGCGTCTGCCCGCCAAACTGGACGACCACCCCGATCGGGTGCTCGCGATCCACGATGTTCAGCACATCTTCTTCCGTCAGCGGCTCAAAATAGAGCCGATCGGAGGTGTCGTAATCCGTGCTGACGGTCTCCGGATTACAGTTGACCATGATCGTCTCGATCCCCTCCTCCCGGAGGGCGAAGGCCGCATGCACGCAGCAGTAATCAAACTCGATCCCCTGCCCGATCCGGTTCGGCCCGCCGCCGAGAATCATGACCTTGCGCCGATCGGTCGGGCGCGACTCGCACTGTCCCTCGTACGTCGAGTACAGGTACGGGGTATGCGCCTCGAACTCCGCCGCGCAGGTGTCCACCCGTTTGTAGGTGACGCCGCGCATGGCTCCCTGGAGCGAATCGGCGGCCCGCCGGCGCCTCAGCTCTCCCGTCTCGATTCCTGTCAACTGGGCGAGGCGCTCGTCGGAGAAGCCGAGCCGCTTCGCCTCCCACAGCAAGTCAGGGTCAAGTGACAAGTGACCGGGGACCCGTTGCTCCGGGAATGCAACGGGTGCCCCGAGTGACGAAGCGGCGGCCCCCAGCCGGCTTTCGAACTCCACCAACTCGTGGATCTGGTCCAAGAACCACGGATCGATCTTGGTCAGCGCAGCAAGTTCCGCGACCGACACCCCCAGCCGCATGGCGTCCGCCACGTGCCAGACCCGGTCGGGATGCGGAGTCTGGAGCGCGCTCCGCACACGCGCCGCCAGCTCGTCCCGGTTCGCGCCGGGAGGGATCCCGCCGTCAAGCCCGTGCAAGGAGCCCAGACCGAAGCGGTCCACCTCCAGGGACCGGATCGCCTTTTGCAGCGCTTCCTTGAAGGTTCGTCCGACCGCCATCGCCTCCCCCACCGACTTCATCTGGGTGGTCAACGTGGGATCGGCGCCCGGAAACTTCTCGAAGGCGAACCGCGGCATTTTCACCACCACATAGTCAATCGTGGGTTCGAAGGCGGCCTTGGTCACCCGGGTAATGTCGTTCGAGAGCTCGTCCAGCGTATACCCCACCGCCAGCTTGGCGGCGATCTTGGCGATCGGAAATCCGGTGGCCTTGGAGGCCAGCGCCGAGCTGCGCGACACCCGCGGGTTCATCTCGATGACCACCAGGTCGCCCGTCTCCGGGTGGACGGCGAACTGGATATTGGAGCCGCCCGTGTCCACCCCGATCTCCCGAATGATCCGGACCGCCGCGTCACGCATCGCTTGATACTCTTTGTCGGTCAAGGTCATCGCCGGCGCCACCGTGATGCTGTCTCCGGTATGAACCCCCATCGGATCGACGTTCTCGATCGGGCAGACGATCACCACGTTGTCCTTCAGATCCCGCATGACCTCGAGCTCGAACTCCTTCCAGCCGATGACCGATCGCTCGACCAGGATTTCCCCCACCGGGCTCATGGCGAGTCCCCACTCCACATGCCGCTCAAACTCCTCCCGGTTATAGGCGATGTTGCCGCCGGTGCCGCCGAGGGTGAAGGACGGGCGGACAATGGCCGGGAAGCCGATTCGCTCGACCACCCTTGCGGCCTCCTCCCGCGTCCTGGCCGATCCGCTCTCGGGCGTCTTGAGCCCGATCCGCTCCATCGCGTGCTTGAAGGCCTCGCGGGCCTCGGCCTTGTGGATCGCGTCGGCGGAGGCCCCGATTAGTTCCACGCCAAATTTGGAAAGCGTCCCGCGCTGGGCCAGCCCCACCGCGATGTTCAACGCGGTTTGCCCGCCCATCGTGGGCAGCAAGGCGTCCGGGCGTTCGCGTTCGATCACCTGCTCCACCACCTCCACCGTCACGGGCTCCAGATACGTGCGGTCGGCCAGCTCCGGATCGGTCATGATGGTGGCCGGATTGCTGTTGAGCAGAATGACCCGGTAGCCTTCCTCCTTCAGGGCCTTGCACGCCTGTGTGCCGGAATAGTCGAACTCGCAGGCCTGCCCGATGACGATGGGGCCTGACCCGATCAGGAGGATACTGGTGATGTCAGTCCGTCTCGGCATGGTTTTTCCATTCGGAACGTGACGAGTGACGCGCGACCGGTGACGAAGGTTGACGGAGTCGTGCTGCGTTCCCCATCAGGACGCGTCACGTGTGACTCGTCACCCGTCACGGCCGTTAGCCTGAGCTCGGCATCGGCCCGATCTCCGGACGGTACGGCTGTGACGGCCGGCCCGGCGTCTCCTCAGCCGGCACGTGGGTCGGATGATAGAACCGCAACGCATCCGGGATCCAGGCCTCAATCTGCTGGATCCGGCTGACGTCCGACGGGTGAGTGGACAGGAACTCCGGAATCGCGGCCGCCGACCGAAAACACAGCTTCCCGATCATGTTCCGGGGGCACCCGCTCATGCGCTCCCAGAACGGCACCGCCTCCCGTGGATCGTACCCCGCTTCCGCCATCAGCCGCAGCCCGATAAAGTCCGCCTCGGATTCCTGCCTCCGGTTAAAGGGCAACGCCACGCCTACGCCGTACGCGCTCTGGAGCCCTTGCATCGCAGCGGGATCCACAGCCCCGGCAACCGCCCCGGCCATGGCGCCGATCTGCGCGATCTGCTCAAGAATGTTGCGACTGATGCGCTCGGCCCCGTGTCGCTGCAGGGCGTGCGCCACCTCGTGCCCCATCACGGTGGCCAGCCCCGCCTCATTCTTGGTGTATTTGAGTAGGCCGGTGAAGACAGCCACCTTGCCGCCCGGCAACGCGAAGGCGTTGACCATCCGATCATCCTGGATCACCGCAAATTCCCAGTGATACTCCGGCCTGTGGGCCGCCACGGCAATGCGTTGGCCGACTCGGTTCACCATCTCGTTGATTTCAGGGTTCTCGTTCAGCCGCGTCCCTCGCAGCACGTCGCGAAAAGCCCGCACACCCATGGCGATCTCTTTTTCTTCAGAGATGAAGATCAGTTGCTCACGGCCGGTTCCCGGCGCCCGATAACAGCCCCAGAGGGAACCGAGCAATCCAAGCGCAGTGCAGGCCGCCAGGGCGCCCTTGGCCCCCAGGTACAGGGCGGCTCTCCGGCTGACCGGCGTCGAAAAGAATTTACTGATCACGAAATTCCCCGTCACGGCATCCAGAGATACATGAATTGCGGGGTTCCCCCTCGCACGATCGACATCAGGTCAAGCCCGGACAGCGCGGTCCACCCGCTTCCCCCCTCCAGAAGCCGGGAATAGATGTTGTGCCGGTATTCGCCGGGGCGCCGGTACACCACCACGCGGGCGTCCGTGAGGCCCGCCTGTCGCTTCGCCAGCTCGATGGCATCCTCCAAGTAACCTACGCTGTCCACGAGACCGAGCGCCTTCGCCTGCTCGCCAGAGTAGATCCGCCCGTCCGCGAGCTTGCGAATCTCCTCGGGGGTGAGATTCCGCCGCCCTTCCTGCACGACGTTCAGGAACCGTTGATAGAAGGAGTCGATCACTCCTTGGAAGATCGCCCGTTCCTCGTCGGTCATGGTCCTGAACGGCGACCCCATGTCCTTCTTCGGGCCCGAGGCCACCGCCGTGGCTTCCAAGCCGATTTTTTCCAGCAGTCCGCGGGCGTTCACGGTCAGCATGATCACGCCGAGACTCCCCGTCACCGACGAGGGATGGACCATGATCTTATCCGCCGCCACCGCCACGTAGTACCCCCCGGACGCGCCGACGTCCATGATCGAGGCGATCACGGGGATCTTTCGCTTGTCTTTGAACGCCCGAAGCTCATGGTAGAGGACGTCCGAGGCGGTGACCGTCCCACCGGGACTGTTGATGCGCACCACCAGCGCCTTGACATTCGAATCGTCGGCGGCCCGCGTCAATTCTTCTTTCAGATGGGCCACCGGATTCGGCTGTTCCACCAGCCCGTCGCTGTCACGAGAGCTGATCAGGCCGGACAGCTCGACCATCAGCACCTTGTATGCGCCGGACCCGCTCAGCTTTTTTTCCTCGAGTGGGGCGGGCCCCGGTAAGAGGTTGATCGTGATGCATCCGGACAGCAAGGCCGCTGCGCCGACTATCGCGAGGGCTTTCCACGATGAGGTCTCGTCATGCATGGTTGGTCTCCATCATCCTTGCAAATTGGTGGAACAGATAGGCCGAGTCGTGCGGACCGGGCGATGCCTCGGGATGGTACTGCACCGAGAGCACGGGCTGGTCCAGACAGACCATCCCCTCGATGGATTCATCGTTGAGGCTGAGATGACTGATCGCCAGCCGCCCGAACGGAGTCTTCACCATCGCCTGGCCGGTCGAGTCTGGAGCGGTCGCGTCCGGTGTCCGGACCGCGAAGTTATGATTCTGGGACGTGATCCCCACGGTCCGCGTCCGCAAGTCTATCACGGGGTGATTGGCCGCATGGTGACCGAATTTCAGCTTGTAGGTTCCCAGGCCCATCGCCAACCCCAGAAGCTGATGTCCCAGGCAAATGCCGAAGATCGGACGCCACCCGATCAGGTTCCGGACCGCCTCGATCGCGTAGGGGACCCCTTCAGGATCGCCCGGGCCGTTGGACAGCACGACCCCGTCCGGCTGCATCGTCTTCACCGAGTCAGCCGGCGTGGATGCCGGCACCACCGTCACGGCACAGCCCGTATCCACCAACCGGCGCAGGATGTTCTGCTTGATCCCGAAGTCATACGCCACCACGCGGAATCTCCGCCCGGCCCGCGACGGCTCGGACGATCCGCCATCCGCCTCCGGTGCCCACACCCCGGACCCGTCCGTCCATTCATAGGGCTGGCTGCAGGTGACCTCCGAGACCAAGTCACGTCCCACGATACCGGGAGCGGTTCGCGCCTTCTCCACCCCGCGGCGGGGATCCAGATCCACGTGGGAGATCAGCCCCTGTTGGGAGCCGGCATCGCGCAGATGTCGAGTGAGCGCGCGGGTGTCCAGGCCCTCGATGCCGACCACACGGGACTCCCGGAGATAGTCATGCAAGGCCTGCTCGCTCCGCCAACTGCTGGGCCGCCGGCTGGATTCCTTGACCACGAACCCTTCGGCCCAGATGCGGCGTGACTCGACGTCTTCGTGCGTCACCCCATAGTTGCCGATGTGCGGACAGGTCATCGTGATGATCTGTCCTTTATAAGACGGGTCGGTCAGAATCTCCTGATAGCCGGTCATGGCCGTGTTGAACACCACCTCGCCGACCGTCTCGCCTTCGAAGCCGAGCGCGCGACCCTCGAACACCGTGCCGTCCGCCAGTACGAGAATGGCTTTCTTCAAGCGTCTCCCTCTCTAGCCCGGATTATTCACCAAGTGTGAATAATCCGCCCTCTGGGCTTCGACTGCGCCCCGCATTTGCGGGGACTCGCTCAGGGCTAGCCTTGAGCAGGCCGCGCGAGCGGCCTGTCGAAACCTACAGGTGCGACTGTGGCCGCACCTGTAGGCGCATTATTCACGAAGGACCTCCGCCCGTGGATAATGCAGGCTAGCGGGTCCAACTCCTGGCCTTGACCGCCAGCAGTGCGATCCCTAAGCCGAGGTTGAACACATAGAGTCCACGGACCACCGCATGAGTCCGGAAGAAGGCCTCCAAGCCAGCTTTCTTCGCCACCTCGTCCTGCGCCGCGAACGCGCGCTCCTGTAGCCTCACCGACTCCGGGCCCAGGACCAGCCCGATCGCGGCAGCGACCACGATCATCATAACCAGGAGCAGGAGTTCGGGGCGAGTGACCGCCGATTCGCTCCCCCGGTGGACCCACCTTCTCCACGCCGCGGCGCTGACCAGGACGAGGATTGCGGCGGCCACTGCCCGATTATACCCGTCGAAGACCTTCGTGAGGAACCGCCCTCCCGGTTCCATCCCAAACGAGTTGAACACCGCCGGGATGACCGCGGAGATGATGACCACCAACCCTCCGATCCAGGTTGCCAGCGCCACCAATTCCAGCGTGTGGCACACCATCAGCCCTCGCCGTGGCGCGCGACCCAGATCCATCCCGACGCTCCCCGTCAGGCCGCGTCATACACCACGCGGCCGGCCACAATCGTGGTGATCACCCGCCCCTTGACCTTCCACCCGGCGAACGGCGTGTTCCGGCTCTTGGACCGGAAGCGAGCCGGGTCCACTTCCCAGTGCGCCTCCGGGTCTACCACCACCACATCGGCGTCCGCGCCGGGCGCGAGGCTGCCCTTGGACAACCCGAACGCCCGAGCCGGCTCGGCCGTCAGCTTGGCGACCGCCGCCTCCAGCGAGAGGACACCTTCCTCCACCAAGGCCAGCGTCAGCGGCAGCGCCGTTTCGAGCCCGACGATCCCGTTCGGAGCGGCCGCGAACTGCTGTTGTTTGTCCTGCACCGCGTGCGGCGCGTGGTCCGTCGCAATCACATCGATCGTCCCGTCGCGCAACCCCTCCTTGATCGCCTGCACGTCCTGCCAGGTCCGAAGCGGCGGATTCATCTTGGCGTGGGTGTTGAAGCCGCGGACCGCTTCTTCCGTCAACGAGAAGTGATGCGGGCAGACCTCCGCCGTCACCCGGATCCCGCGCGACTTGGCCGCGCGCACCATCCGCACCGATCCGGCGGTGCTGAGATGCGCAAGATGCAGCCGCGCCTTGGTCAGTTCGGCCAGCGCCAGGTTGCGCGCCACCATCACATCCTCCGCGGCAGACGGGATGCCCGGCAGGCCGAGCTGGGTGGACACGAGCCCTTCGTTCATGCACCCCCCTTCGGCAAGCTGCAGATCCTCGCAGTGATCGATCACCGGCAGATCGAACGCCAGGGCGTACTCCATCGCGCGGCGCATGATCAGGCTGTTCACCACGGGCTGCCCGTCATCTGAAATCGCGACGCAGCCGGCGTCACGCAGCTCGCCGATCTCGGCCAGCTCTTTCCCCTCGGACCCTTTGGTGATGGCCCCCACCGGAAACACATGGGCGTTGCCCGCCGCGCGGGCCTGCTCGAGGATGAACTCCGTGATCGATTGGTTGTCATTGACCGGGCTCGTGTTCGGCATGCAGCACACCGAGGTAAATCCGCCGGCGACGGCCGCCGCGGTTCCGGTCTGGATCGTTTCCTTGTATTCGAAGCCAGGCTCCCGCAAATGGACATGCAGGTCCACCAACCCCGGCAGTACCAGTTTCCCCCTCGCATCTATGATCGTGGCCGAGGGGCCGGGCTTGCCCGCCGGCGGGGCGAGGTTCTGCCCCACCGCCAGAATTTTCCCGTTGTCGATCAGCACATCGGCCGGGCCGTTCACGCGGCCGGGGTCGATCACCTGACCGCCCTTGATCAGAATCGCCATCCATCACCTACCAGCGAGCAGCAAGCAGGGAATAGCAAGTAGCTCACGGCTCCTCACTGCTGGCTATCGGCTATTAGCTATTGGCTATTCAATTTGCTCCTGAGAGCAGGTACAGGATCCCCATGCGGATCGCCACGCCGTTCGCGACCTGGTCCAGGATCACCGAGGAGAAGCTGTCGGCCACCTCCGGCGCCATCTCCACGCCACGATTGACCGGACCGGGGTGCATCACCAAGGCCCCGGCTTCCGCCAGCCTGACGCGTTCAGCGGTCAAGCCGTACAGCCGCGAGTACTCCCGGATGGACGGGAAGAGCGCGCGCCCCTGGCGCTCCAATTGCAGACGGAGCATCATGATCACGTCCACGCCTCGCAAGGCCTCGTTGAGGTCGTAATACACGCGCGCACCCAGTCGGTCGAGATGGACCGGAATCATGGTGGGCGGGCCCACCGCCCTGATCTCGGCTCCCAGCTTGCTGAGCGCGAAGATATTGGAGCGGGCGACCCGGCTGTGCGCGATATCTCCCACGATCGCGACCCGGAGCCCCTTGAAGTTCAGGTTTTTCTCCCGCATCGTGAACAAGTCCAAGAGCGCCTGAGTCGGATGCTCGTGCCAGCCGTCGCCGGCATTGATCACGGAGGACTTCACTCCCGTCGCCAACGTCTCGGCCGCGCCCGCGTCCGGATGGCGCAGCACGATGATGTCGGCCTGCATCGCCTCGATGTTGCGAGCCGTGTCCAGGAGGGTTTCGCCCTTCACCACGCTGCTGGAGGACGGCGAGAAGTTGATGACATCGGCGCTGAGCCGCTTGGCCGCCAATTCGAACGACGTCCGGGTCCTCGTACTCGGTTCGAAGAAGAGGTTCACGACCGTTTTTCCCCTCAGGGCCGGCACCTTCTTGATCTCGCGCCCGCTCACTTCCTTGAACGAATCGGCGGTCTCCAGGATGAGCGTGATCTCGTCAGGGGTCAACGAGGCGATGCTGACCAGGTCCTTGCGCTTGAGGCTCATCGCACGCCTCCGCCCGCGTTCTTCAGCAGGACGACCCTGTCCTCTTCGCCCTCCTCTTCCAGGTACACGTGCACGATCTCCTCGCGCGAGGTGGGAATGTTCTTCCCGATGTAATTCGCTTTGATCGGGAGTTGCCGGTGCCCCCGGTCGACCAGCACCGCCAACTGGATCTCAGCCGGCCGACCCAGGTCGATCAACCCATCCATGGCGGCGCGGATCGTCCGGCCGGTGAACAGGACGTCGTCCACCAAAATAATTTTTAGGTCCGACACGTTGAACGGAATCGAGGTTCTTCGCAGGACAGGTTGGTCTTTCCGGATCGCCAGATCATCGCGGTAGAGGGTGATGTCCAGCTCGCCGATCGGCACCTGCGCGCGTTCGATCTCTTGAATCCTCCGAGCCAGTCGATGCGCGAGGTGCACACCCCCGGTCCGGATCCCGACCAGCGCGATTTCCCGGATGCCCTTGTTCCGCTCCAGCACCTCGTGGGCGATGCGGGTCACCGCGCGCGCCACCTCGCTCGCATCCATCACCAGCTTTTCTTCTTTCTTGTCCTGTGTGATCATGGGCCCGTCAGTGGGCATAAAAAAACCTTCTCACCGAGCAACACACGGCGAGAAGGTCACAGTATCGGCGACGGCGCAGGACCGGCCGCTCCGCATGAGTCACGCTCCTTGCTCACCTCGCGGGATGAGCGTTAAAGGTGAGCGGATTCTACCGGGTTCGACCGACGGTGTCAAGCGGCCCGTCGCTCCCTCACTCTTTCCTGATCCCGAACAGCCACACGCCCGGTTTCACACGCGCTCTTGGGAGAATGCTTTGGTGCATGCGGAAGGTCGGCAGGTCCTCCACCGACTCTGTGTACAGGAGTCGCAGCCGGTTGGCTTGCAACGACTGGCTCAAGGCCGGAGGTCCCACCACAAATCCGAGTCCGCCTGGCCTGAGCGCACCGGCCACTGCCCGCGCGGTCTCCTCGACCTGCCCCGGGCGGTCGAACTGGTGAAACGGGACCCAGGCATAGATCAGATCGTATGGTTGCCTGTAGGCCGCCGTTCGAGAGGACTCCGCCGGCATCAGCCTGATTCGCTTCGCCCATTCCACGCGTCCTGCCTTCGCCAACTGATTCCACAAGGCCTGCGCCTGCTTCTGGGCGAATTCCGGACGAGAGTACAGAATGGCATAGTCTCTGGGGCGATTCAGGTTGACGCAGGTCGTCAGGACCGCATCGAAGTTGTGAATCAACACGCGCTCGGTTCGGGCCAGGTGGGCCTGAAGCTCGGGATCCTGCTCCATCGTGTCCTGGAGGTAATCCGCCACAAAGGGCTGGGTCGAGGCTTCTTCGATCTCGGCCTCATCCTCGGGGTAGAGCAGTACGGAGGAAAACGCCTGCGCGGGCGCTACGTGTGGCGGCGGGTCCGCGAAGAGCGCACGCCAGTCCACCGGATAGGACGGCGTCCGGCTCGGGAGGGAATCGCCAATCCCGCCCCAGGCCGGGCTGAGGGGCATCTCGACCCGTTTCTCGCCATCCTTCAGCACCAATTGCCCCTGCGAGACCGACACGGTCCGATCAGCCGGGGCGAATCCCTGACGATCGGCCACGACATAGGACAGACCGGCTGGATCATCCGCCACGGTCACTTTCTGCACCCTGCCGCTCTTCAGGGTCGCGCAGAGGTGGCGCGCCCGATCGAAATACCGCCGAGGCGGGTCCGGAATGGGCAGCCAGATCACCTCTTGGGAGCGTGGGGGATCCATGAAGACTGAGAATGGGTCACCCCCGCCCGGGAGCTGCGGCGCAAAACAACTGCTGAAGAGCCGGTAGGCCGCGTCCGATGGATAGGTTGGAATGCCGCGGTAGCGGAGCGGGAGGGGGTGAGTTTGGTTCTGATCGTCATAGAGCCCGCGGATGAGCTCGAACACGGCGGAGCCGGTCCCGGGCAACAGCGATTGAAATAATTCCACCACCGGCAGGAAATCAATCCGGGCCCAATGCATGGCTCCCAGGCAGGCCATGAACCGGACTCGCTCAAACGTGCCGGCCTCCAGCACATAGAGCGCGTCCTTTTTGTGCCGGATCGTCGCCTGGCCCCGCGCGTCCACCACCAGGTCCTCATCCCCATAAAAGAACCGGACCTCCTCGAGGGAGACCCTCATCGCTTGCGCGGCCATGCTCCGCAGATCGTCGGCCCGCAATCGCTCCCAGCCTGGTTTCCTGGACAGGTCCAGCGCCGTGCAGGCGGCCATGCCCTCCGGCTTGACACCCACCCACTGCCCCCAGTCGAGACGCACGCGCGCCCGTCCAAGCCGCACCGTCCC
>JAHFEU010000150.1 GCA_023248295.1 Nitrospirota bacterium
GGGGTGAGCCTGAAGACGACGAATGGCCTAGAGTCGCTCCATGCTCAGCTCGGGCAGCTCACCGAGAAGGTCGGTCGGTGGCGCCCCACGGATCAGAAACACCGCTGCGTGGCCAGCGCGCTCCTGACAATGGAACCACGGCTGTGGCGGATTCAAGGCTACCGCCATGTACCGCTGCTCCGTGCCGTCCTTCAGGCTGACATCGGGAGGGCCGAGAGCGCGGAGGGAATCTCCCTGGCGGGATGACTGCATCGGGGCCGCTTCGGAATTTCAACTAAGAACGGCATTGACTCAGCGGCAGGGATCACCGGTTTAAAGGCACCATGAGCCGACCCGCCATCCCAGCACACCCTGGCAGCTCCACACTCTCGCTCTGGGCTGCTCTGGTGGCCCTCTCGGCGGGCCTGCTGCTGTTCTCCCAAACCTTCGCCTTTCATGGCGACGAAGGCTTCCATCTCGTGGCTGCACAACTGATCAATGCAGGCAAAAGACCTTACCTCGACTTTTTCTACCAGCACGTGCCGCTCTATGCCTATGTGAATGCCGGTTGGTTCCGACTCTTCGGGGACACCTGGCGGAGCGCCCATGCCCTGGCGACCGTATTCACCGGGTCCTCGCTGTTCCTGGTCGCGGGCTTTGTGTATTCACGGATCCCCGAGCAAGCGTGGAGGGTCCCCGCTGCAATTACCGCATCGGTGCTGATGGGTCTCCATGCCGAGGTGATCCAGAATGGCACAGTCGGGTTCCCTTACGGCCTGTGCCTGTTCCTCAGCCTGGCCGGGTTTCGGCTCGTAATCGTCGCGGTGGACCGGGCGAGCGGGTGGGCGGCCGCCGGGGCCGGGCTGTGCGCGGGGGCCGCAGCGAATGCCTCGCTGCTCACGGCACCGGTTGGGCCAATCCTACTCCTCTGGATGATCAACCGGAGCCGGATCGGGAATCGATGGCGCAAGGCAGTCTGGTTTCTGGCGGGCGCGGGGATTCCGTTTCTCCCATTCCTCTGGCTGGCCCTGCAGGGGCCTCATCAGGCGTTCTTCGACATTGTGAAATTCCACTTATTCTATCGCCAGTTATTAGTGACATCGGTGCCGGAGAGACTCGTCGGGGATCTCAGGACGGTCTACGCGTTATGGCTTGAGTCTACGCAGGGCCTGGTCATGGTTCTGCTGGCAATGGCGGGGCTGCTGTTCCTGGCAAATCGGAGCGACTGGGACGAGCCGCGACGGGCGGAGTTTGGCTTGTGCGCCTGGTTGGTTGGCGGCCTCGGTGGCTACCTGGCCTGTACGGCTCCGACCTTCCCTCACTATTTCGTCCTGGTCGTTCCGTTTCTCGCGATCCTGGCGTCGGTCGGTGTGTTTGCTATGGGTCTTGGGATCTGGGCGCGAGAACGGCCGGGATGGCCGGTGGTGCTGATGGTAGGGTTCTTTGTCGTCGGGCTGGCGAAACCCCTGTACCATGCGGTGACGGATTTTCAGCATCGCTGGGAGTCCTATGAACACATCGCTCGGGAAGTCAATTGGGTGACCCCGAACGATGGACAGGTGTGGACCGAGGACGAGTTTATCTATTTTGCCGCCCGGCGCGTGCCACCGGTCGGCATGGGCAACTCTTATGCACAGAATTTGCCACTGCCAGCAGGGCTCGCTGCCTCCCTGCACATCCCTTCACGCGTTCAGCAGGACGAGTGGCTGGCGGCGGGGCGTTTTGCCACCGTCGTGATGGAACGCGACGATCAGAAGATCAAGGAATTGGGCCTGGATTCCCTCTACCGGAAACGCACTCAAGTTGAGGGGTACGACGTGCTTTGGGATCGGCTCCCGCCGGGCGAACGGAAAGTTGACTGTCGTAGACATGGGTGAGCCGCGATTTGTTCCGGTTTGGCACTCGGTGGCGGCTGCCCTCGCGGCCGGGCTCCTCCTTTACTCCCAAACGCTTGCCCTTTACGAAGATGAAGGGTTCCATCTCGTCGCGTCGCAACTGATCAACGCCGGCAAGCGCCCCTACCTGGACTTTTTCTATCAGCACGTCCCGCTCTATGCCTACCTGAATGCCGGCCTCTTCCGGATTGTTGGCGACAGTTGGCGGGTGCCCCATGCCGTGTCGGCGCTGTGCTCCGGCGCGGCCATGTGGCTCGTGGCCCAATTTGTGTTCGCGCGGGTGCGGGATCCCCGATGGCGGCTGGCGACGGCGCTGACGGCGGCTCTCCTAGTGGGTCTGCATGAGCTGGTGATTCAGTACGGCACGGTGGGCCATCCCTTCGGGCTCTGCCTGTTGTTGATGGTGGCCGCGTTCCGGCTGGTGATTCTTGCAGTGGCTCGGGAGCGCGGATGGCTCGCGGCCGGGGCCGGCCTGTGCGCGGGGGCTGCGGCCGCTTCGTCTTTGCTGGCGGCGCCGGTGTTGCCGATTCTGTTGCTCTGGATGCTGCGTGACCAGCGAGCCGGCAGCCGGGCGCGCAAGGTCGCCTGGTTCCTGGGCGGAGCGGTTCTTCCATTTCTTCCCTTGTTATGGCTGGCGGTGCAGGGGCCCCGCCAGGCGTTCTTCAACGTCGTGGAATTGCATCTGTTGTATCGCCAGCGGTATCAGGCAAGTGTATCGGCGAATATCCTAGAAGATCTCCGAATCTTCTTCGGCCTCTGGCTAGGAACCACTCAGGGGCTGATCCTGATTCTCTTGGCGACCCTGGGGCTGTTGTTCCTGGCCGGGCACGATGACTGGGAGCCGCCGGAACGGGCTGAATTGGCCCTGTGCGGCTGGCTGGCAGGCGGATTGGGAGCGTACCTGTCCTGCACCTATCCGGTGTTCAGACAGTATTTCATCCTGGTGGTTCCGTTTCTCGGGATCCTCGCGGCGGTCGGCGTCTACGCCCTCGGGACGAGAGTCTGGAAGTCGTCAGGACGGCCCGCCTGGCTGGTCCTCTCTGTAGCCGTGCTGTTCACGCTTGGGCTGGCCAGGCCGGCCGTCCACACCGGGCAGTACCTCACGTTGCTCTCTCAACGCTGGCAGCATGTGGATGACCTAGCTCGGGCGGTCAACGAGGTGACCCCCGCGGGGGAAGAAGTGTTCTCCGATGACGAGTTCGTCTATTTTGCGTCCAGACGGATTCCCCCCACCGGCCTGGAAAACCCCTTTTCGCGGGATCTGCAGTTGCCGCCGGCGTTAGCGGCCTCGTTACATGTGGTCCCTCAGGCCAGGCTTGACGGGGACCTGGCCGCCGGGCGCTTCGCCACGGTGGTCGTCGAATATGACGACCCGAGGGTCGAGACCTTCGAGTTGCCACGTCGGTACCTTGGGCGCACCAGGATTGGCCAGATTGAAATATTTTGGGGGCGGCACAACCAACGCTGAACGATGAGTGAGGAGCCTGGCTCCGCCGTCTGCGGCGGTGCCTGTCCCCGTGACGGGCGGTGGTCAGGGGCGCGGGTCAATGGTTGATGGTTAATGGGCAATGAACTGATAAGTGTGAACTGACAACTGATAAATGACGGATGACGACATGCCGACTTTCAGGCTGATGCCGATCTGGGCCGTGGTGGGCGCACTCTCGGGCGGGCTCCTGGCCTACTCCCAAACGATCGCCTTTTATGGGGACGAAGGCTTTCACCTGTTGGCCGCGCAACTGGCCAACGCCGGCAAGCGACCCAACCTGGACTTTTTCTATCAGCACGTGCCGCTCTATCCCTATCTGACCGCCTGGTGGTTCCGCGCCTTTGGCCAGGGGTGGCGGAGCGCCCATCTCATGTCGGCCCTGTGCACCGGCGCGGCCATCTGGTTGGCGGCCGGATTTGTGTTTGCGCGGGTGCGGGATCCCCGATGGCGGCTGCCGGTGGCGGCGACCGCGGCGCTGCTGGTCGGGTTGAACGGGCTAGTGATTCAGTATGGCACGGTGGGGCTCCCCTACGGCCTCTGTCTTGTTCTGATGATGGCCGCGTTTCGCCTGACGATCACAGCGGTCCATCGCGAGCGCTGGTGGCTTTCGGCCGGGGCCGGCCTGTGCGCAGGGGCCGCGGTCACATCGTCACTTTTGGCGGCACCGGTGTTGCCGATTCTTTTCTGGTGGATGCTGCGGCATCACGAGGTCGGAGATCGTGGGCGCAAGGCGATCTGGTTTCTGGTCGGAACCGCGATCCCATTTCTCCCGCTGCTCTGGCTCGCGGCGCACGGACCTCGCCAGACGTGGTTCAACATCGTTGAATTTCATTTGTTCTACCGGCGGCAATCCCTGCCCGAAACGATCTGGTCTGACCTGAGGATGTTGAGGTCTCTCTGGCTGGAATCCCCTCAGGGGTTGTTTCCGGCCCTGCTGGCCGTGGTGGGCGTGCGCTTTGCTCGTGACCGGACCGAGTGGGAGCCCGCGCGGCGGGCCGAGCTGGCCTTGTGCACCTGGCTGACCATGGGGTTAGGTGTCCTGGCTGCTTGCGCGCTCCCGACCTATCCTTCGTACTTCGTGCTGATGATCCCATTTCTCAGCATCCTGGCCTCCGTCGGGGCCTACGCCATCGGTTCGATGGTCTGGAGAACCGATAGACCGACTCGTATGGTCCTGCTGGTTGTCGGGCTGTTTGTGTTGGGGCTGGCGAAACCGGCCTACCAGATGGGAAAGGATCTCAGTGTCTTCTTGAATCGCTGGCCGTCGCGGGACGATGTGGCTCGAGAAGTCAATCGAGTCACAACGAAGGACGGCGAGGTATGGGCCGACGAATTCATCTACGTCGCCGCCGGACGAGTGCCACCTCCCGGTCTGGAGAACTTTTATCCGTATGACTTAAGACTGCTGTCTGCCTCCGACGTCCCCATCAAACTTGTTCCGCAGTCACAACTGGACACGTGGCTCGGGGCCGGACGTTTCGCCACCGTCGCGATCGAGGTGGAAGATCCGCGCATCGAAGCCTTGGGGTTGCCACGTCTCTATGCCGGGCGCACACGGGTGCACGGGTACGAGGTGTTTTGGAATCGGGTGAGTCCGGCGTCCGGCAATCCTTAGCCGGCGGCACCTTGATGGGAGGCACCAGTGGAGGCTCAGTCCGGTAACGGCTCCGACCGATCGGTGAGGGAGAAGGGACCCGGCCGCATCCCGCTCGCGGTCATGGCCGTGGTAGGGACCCTCGGGGTGGGACTCCTCGTATACTCCCAAAACTCGGCGTGGTTCGGGGATGGATGCACTCATCTGCTGATAGCCCAACTGATTAACACGGGTAAGCGACCCTATCACGACTTTTTCTACCAGCACGTGCCGTTCTACGCCTACGTGAACGCTGGCTTGTTCCGATTCGTCGGCGACAGTTGGCGTAGTGCGCATGTCTTGTCGGCCCTGCTCACCGGCGCAGGCATCTGGCTGGTCGCCGGCGTAGTCTTTACGCGGGTGCGCGAGCCGGACTGGAGACTATAGCAAACGTCTTTATTCCTGTGACGACTTTTCCCCCTCACCCCTCCCTCTCCCCCGCAGCGGGTGAGAGGCGTAGGTGAGGGGGCTGAGACCTGATGTAACGAGACTTATTGCGTTTGTATTAGCCACCACGATGACCGCCGCGTTGCTGATGGGCCTGCATCTGCTGGTGACTCAGCCACTTTGAGAATCTCCATCCTCGCTGGCACCGCCTTGAAGACATCGCTCGCGAAGTCAACCGGGTGACGTCGGACGAGGGAGGGGTCTTGGCGGACGAATTCATCTATTTTTTAGCCAGGCGTGTCCCACCGGCTGGCTTGGGAAACACCTATGCACAGAGTCT
>JAHFEU010000151.1 GCA_023248295.1 Nitrospirota bacterium
TCCCTGAGTAGAACCGGGGGAAACTCCACCCCCTACGAAAGTAGGGGGTCGCCGTACAAGAAGCCCCCCCAAAAGTGCTATTGACAGAAGGCAACCTATCCTTCAGAATCCCGCCCAACGCCCAGAATGCAAAGCGAGACACGCCTCGTGATCACAAGGTGATCTGGGGACTTTGATGAAACGGTCTCGTACGCTCCAATTCCTCGTCATCGTGCTTCTCTCAACGTCTTGGCCCGCTCTGGTCATGGGCGAGACCCAGAGCGCGGCCGGCGTCGTGACGGCGCTGTCCGGCAGGGCCAGCCTGGCCAGGCCAGCCCTTCCCGCGCCGCGTCCCCTCCAGTTTAAAGACAACCTCTTTCTGCGGGACACCATCAACACCGCTGAAAACTCCATCGTCCGGGCGCTCTTGGGCGGCAAGGCGCTGGTCACCATCCGCGAACTCTCGGTCTTTACCCTCACGGAGGAGGTCGGCCGCTCTACGGTGAACTTGGCGAGGGGGAAGATGGCGCTGGTGGTAGCCCGCCAACGCATGCGCCCGGATGAGATCATCGAGATCCGGACGCCCAACGCTGTTACGGCGGTGCGGGGCACCGTTGTCGTCGTGGAGGTCAAGCCGGCGCCCACTGCGCAACTCACACCCGGACCTGCCTTGATGATCACAATCTTTAGCGTGCTCCAAGGCGCCATCGAGGTGTTCAGCCTCGGCGCGCCCACCACTCCGGTTACCGTGGGCGCATTGAAGAGTGTCAGTGTCACCGGGGCGACAATCGGGGCGGTCCAACCCATTTCAAGCAGCGGCGCCGCCCAGCTAATGCAGGTCCTCAAGGCTCCACTCCAGCACGTGGACACCCCCAAAGAGGGCCAGAGCCAAGTGGTGCTGAATCACGTGGCCAAAGCGACCGTACTGGCCAATGTGCTGACGGGACAGCCGGCCACTGGTCCCCAGGCGGCAGCCCCGGACCCTGTCCTCGTGGAAGCCTCTTCCCCTGTGGCGTCCCAGGCAACCACTACCGGAACAGCCGCGGCGACAACGACCGTTACGACAACGACCATGACGGCGAGTCAGGCTCCGGTCGTCTCGACCTCAGAACCGACCGCAGAGGCAACCGAAACCATCGAAGGGAGTCAGGAGGTCCAGATCTCCGACACCACGAGGATCTTGGCCGCAGGGGAGACGCTCAGAACGTTCAGTGGTGTCAGCACACGGGTCCCAACCACCCCCGCCGTGCAGATCACCGCGTCGACAGTGAGCCAGGCAAGCCCTGGCACGCTCATCTTGGTAGACGCCGGCGCAAACGCGACCCTGGCCGGGCCGCTCCTCGATGTGACGAACAGCCAGCTCAGCCCCGGAACCAATTTGCTCTTGGTGCAAGGCAGCATATCGAGTAGCTCCACCTCGGCGTTCATCAACCTTGACCCGACCACCATTGCCGCCCCTGGCGACTTTCTTCAGATCGGTACCGGCGGGGCCCTCTCGTTGACGGGGACGGGTCCCCTCCTCGCCGATGCCGGCGGCACGTTCAATGTCACCGGAAATTTCCTGAGCATCGCAGGTGGAGGTACGCTGGAGAGCACCACCTCTCGGGCGCTGCTCCAGTTTAACGGCAGCACGGTTAACGTGGGGAATGACAACACCCACACGCACTTGCTCAGGGTGGATGGAGCCGGATCGCAGGCGAACTTAGCGGGGCCGCTGTTGAGCGCGACCCATAGCGCCCTGACGGTCAACATCGGGACGACGAGCCCCGGCGCATTTAGCGCCTTGGTGGAAGCGTTCGGCGGGGGCGTCTTGACCAGCACCTCCACCCAGCCGTTCATCAATCTGAATGGCGGCGCGCTGGCGTTAGAGGCGAATGTCCGTGGCGTCAACGTAGTCGGGGCCGGGAGCGCGGTTACCCTTGGTGGGTCTCTGTTCAAGGCGAGCAATGCTCCGGTGACGACGAACGGCGATGCTCCGTTCGTCGTGGTGGGCAATGGCGCCTCCCTCACGCTCGCCGGCCAGGTGCTTGATCTCACGAATGTCAATCTCAATCTTGGCCCCCGGCCGATCATCAGCATCACCGGCGGGAGCACGCTGGCGAGCACGGCCGGGCCGCTGTTTAAGATCACCGGCGGATCGTTAACTGCGGCCGCGCTGACCACAACTGATGGAACGAGCAACAAGATCAACAGGACTGGGACCCTGCTAGATCTGACCGGTGCGACGGTCACATTACCAACACTTGGTGCAAGTGTTCCCCCGCCCAACTTTACGCGAACACTGGCGGCCGGTGAGCCCGAAATTCGGATGGCGAACAGTACTCTTAACCTTACCTCGACGAGCAGTAATTTGCTCTTTTTTGGACCTGGCGCCACGAGCGGCGTAGGTCTGATCGCGACGAGTGGGAGCACGATCAATCTTGCTGGGACCCTCTTGGGCTTTGTGGGCAGCGGAGTGAGCTTGCCGGACCCGAACCCGGTGATCCAGCTAACGAGCTCAACCGTCAAGCAAACCGGGAGCTTTACTCTCCTGAACATGGGCCCCCAGCCGGTCACACTTGCTGGGCCACTGCTCAGCGCCACGGACAGTTCCATCACCACTGGTCCGTCGACCGCAATCGTCGTGTTCGGCTCGCCCGGCTCGCCTGGTTCGCTGACCAGCACGACCTCTCAGCCGTTAGTCTCTCTGGTGAGGAGTTCATTCACCCCCGGTGGATCGTTCTTCAGTCTCAGTGTCAATGGAAACAGCGCGACCTTGGCCGGTCCTCTCTTAAAGGCGACCGACACGACCTTAGCCGCCAAGACAACGACGCCATTCATGTTCCTTGCGGATAACGCGTCACTTACCCTCGGGGGGCCGTTGCTGGATCTGACGAATACGCCTCTGAATCTTGGCGCCCAGCCGATCATTCGCATCACCGGCGGGAGCACGCTCAAGACCACGGCCGGGCCGCTGTTCAAAGTCACCGGCGGCTCGCTGATAGCCGATGCGCTTATCATTACCGATGGCGCCGGCAACCAATTTAATTTGACCGGGACCCTGTTGGATTTGACCAATACGACGGTCACTCTGCGGGTGACCTCAGAGGAGCCGGTGACAAGCACGGATACCGGCACGCTCACGTTGGGTGTGGGCGAGCCCCTCTTCCGCGTCACCAATAGCACGTTGACGGTGACTGGGGGCCCGTTGATCACTCTGAGCGCGACCAACTTTGCGGGGGAAACCGTTGAGGGGAATTCGTTATTCCTCGGGACCGAGCGGGTGCCTCGTGGACCCGGCGTGTGCCCCGCCTGCCCGGTCCAGTCGAATCTCCTCGAGGCCTCCGGAGCGACTCTCGGCAGTGCCGCCACGCCCGTTCCGGGGGCAGTAGCCCTGGATACGGTCCTTCTTGAAGCCACGCTACCATTGATTAATCTAGTGGCCGGCAGCTCGATGACGTCAAACAGCCCCGTTATAGATCTACTGGCGAATGCGAAGCTGGTCGCGAGCAATCCTGGCGGCGCCCTCGTGAATTTGAATGCGAGCACACTGGCAGTGACGAACGGATCGCTCTTCAACGTAGCCGGAGGCAGCTTTCTGGATGTGATCGGCAGCCTGGTCTCGTTGAACAATACCAGCGCGCTCAGTCTCTCCAATGGCGCTTTGGTCTTCGTCTCCGAGGGATCGGTCTTCCGCCTCACGGGCGGCTCGCTGGCCGTCTTCGGCAGCACCGGCGCAAATGCGCTCAATATCACGAACGCGGCGTGTGCAGGTGCCTGTCCAACATTTGGTGGGGTCCGGGTGGCGTTACAGAATGGGGCAACCGCCGCGAACATCGTGGTCGAGGCCGGCTTTACTCGCTTTAGCGGAGGCGCGCCCGCATATAGCGGCCTGAGCGCCGCAGACCTTGTAATCAATGGGGCCTCCAGCAGGGTGAGGCTCCGCCCATAAAGGCCAGGTCGATCTCTCCCCTTCCCCCTCCGACTCTTGACGGTGGAAGATCTCTTGCCTAGCCCCGATTTCAGCTAGAACGACCAGGAGAGACTCAGGGTCCAAATGTACCGGTTGTAGTTGAAGATGTCGGGGATGTTGGCGCGGCTGATGGAGGCTTGGAAGTCGGCCGCGAGAGTCAGGTTATAAGGCAAAGGCTTTTCCACTCTGAACACGTGATTTTGCTCTTTGACCTCTTGTTTCACGGTATTCGGCGCGGTGCTTGGAAAAAGGCTGTTCGGATGCGGGTATCTCCGATAGTGGAAGTCAAAATCGTACTTCAAACTGGTGTCTCCCCAGGGAAGCGTGTACTGCGCGCCGGCAAGGCCCCGGTGCCCCCAGTACGCCCAGTTCGGCCCCTGCGCATCGTCTGTGTCATACTGATAACCAATCCGGATCAAGTGTTTATCCGCTGCGAACCGGAAAATGTGGGTGACGCCGGCCATCCAGTTGTTGGCATCGCGGTTTTCGTCTGGAATGCCGGTGATCAGGAATGTGTTCGAGAAGTCTTTGATCTGAACGCGGCCCTGGACGGTGGTCAGGTTCCCTGCGTTCTCCACCAGGGTGGTGAAGACCGTACCCGTCTGACGATCGAGAAACCGCCTATTCCTCAGGTCGAGAATGTCATAGGAGTACTGGACCCCGACTTGGAACGGCATGGCGGCAAAGAGGCCGCGGTAAAAAGCTGAGACCGAGCCCAGGTGGTTCTGGACATTGAAGGCTGAGATGTCGTTGTTGATCGTTTGGAAGAACGTATAGCCAGCGGTGGCCTCCCAAGGGCCATTCCGAAGCCACGAATACTCCAAGTGGACTGCTGCCAGCTCTCCTGGGTTATTGGCCTTGCGACTCCGGAGCGACTGCGCTAAGGGGTCATTGCTTGTCAAGGGGTTGATCGGGACGTTGGTGTCATAGTAGACGCCAAAGCGGACTTCGCCCCGCAACCGCTGCTCGCGGCGACCGTGTCGATCTCCGACGGCGAGATTACCATGCCTGCCGCCTTAACTGATCTGAGCCTGGGGGGTATCTCCGTGCATCACCTTCCCAAGGAGCTAGGCATGGGGCTCATCGTGCGGCTCCGTCTCGAGCTGTCGGCGGTAGGGCAGCGGATCGATCTGACCGGAAAGGTGGTCTGGAGCGTGGACGACAAAGCCGGGTTTAGACTCCTAGATATTGAACCGGCCGCTAGGGCGGCCATCGCTGAGTTTTTGTCCCACCCGGGCGCGTCCTCAGAGGCTCTCAGGCCTGGGGGAAACCGGTAGGCGCTTCCCGATCATTGGCCAACGTTCAATATTCAACTATTGACGTGTCACTAAAAGAGTAACACTCCCACTTGCGGCGACGGACGGGTGGTCAGCTTCAGGTTTCCCAGAATGCGTTGTCCGGCCATGGCCATGCGGCCCGCCCGTCGTCAGCCGGGGCCCAGAGATCACCGGGGTCGTAACCCCACACGAAAACCGGTAGAGCCACTAATTGAGCCAGCTAAGCGAGGAGGAGTCCGATGCGACGGATAACATTGCTAGTCTTTCTCATCCTTCTGTCGAGCGCGGCTGGCGCCCAGGGCGCCACCTTGGCATTCGAAGTATCCCCTCCGCCAGCCGGTGGACCCTTTGCGCAGGCTGCCGGTCCGACCCCTGCACCGACCGGACGCTTCCAGCTTATTGTTGCCCCAGGCCATTCTGGAAGCCCATTCCTGATTGATACTGCAACCGGATGTATGTGGCATCAGATCCAGCACCAGGAGACCAAACGCACGACCTTTGTTGAGGTGGATGTG
>JAHFEU010000152.1 GCA_023248295.1 Nitrospirota bacterium
CTGTAATCCCACGCCGGTTCCAGACCGAGGGAGGGCGCACCACCCGGCGCGCTCTCCCCTCATCAACGGAGAGGCAGGGGGAGATCCTCCTGCCTCTCTTGTTTCCGCTCGTTCATTCGATGGGCCGCCGGTTGGCTCGAGTCATAGTCATGCCGGCGCGAGAATGTCCGGAGTCCTGCCGCAGGGAGGTTGCGCAAGGACAATGAATGGTGCAGAGTGCCCGCGTTGCAAGAGCCTCATGGTCAAGGACGTCTTCGAAGACATGGGAGACGACACCGGGGCTCTGTGCTTCAACGGGTGGCGTTGCGTGATTTGTGGGGAGATCCTGGACCCCGTGATCGTGAGAAATAGAGAAACTCGCCCTTCACCCCTGATAGGCCGAGCGCGACAGAAAGTTCCCACTCAGCTCTAGGCTGAGCGTATCCTCGAATCTGTTCCTCCTCCGCCGGTTGTCTTACTGTAGCACCTTACTTATAATATCGTGTTGATATGAGCGACAGGGCTTCCATAGCGCTCGTCAACATGCCCTTCGGCTATTCCAAGTACCCGTCGATTCAACTGGGTACTCTCTCGGCATTGCTCAAATCTCAGGGCTTGGGGGTCAAAACCCACTATCTGAACCTGTCGTTCGCCCACAGGATCGGGGTCCCATTATATGAACGTCTCTGTGAAAAGCGGGCCCTCTTCGGCGAATGGCTCTTTTCCTATCTTCTGTTCAGAGACAACCCCAAGCGTGCGGAATATCTTGGAGCTTTTAAGCCTGTGTTCGAAGATATCTCCCGAGAGAGCGGGCATCCCATCTCCTATTTTGAGGAGATGGCGACACGGATCGCCCCCCAGTTCCTGACTTGGGCGATGACGGCAATGGATTGGGGACAATATCACGTCGTCGGGTTCACCTCGACGTTCGATCAGAATGTCGCCAGCCTCTCCCTGGCCAAGCTCATCAAGGATCTCTATCCCTCGGTGAAAATCGTCTTCGGGGGCGCGAACTACGACGGGGAGATGGGCCTGGAGCACCTCCGCGCCTTTCCCTGGATCGATTACGTGGTGGTGGGTGAGGGCGAGGACGTGTTTCCGTCGCTCGTGAAGCAGATTCTGGAGGGGAGAGAGGATCGTGTCCCACCTGGAGTGGCCTATCGGCAGGATGGACGCGTGCGCTTCGAACCGAATGCCAAATTGTTTTCAGAGTTCCAACGCATGGGGCCCCCCGATTATGACGATTATTATCAGCAATTAGGGGAGCTCGACGCCGGGCCCTCGAAGGGCTTGGATCGGATCCTGCTCTATGAAGGCTCCCGCGGCTGCTGGTGGGGGGAGAAACATCACTGCACGTTTTGCGGGTTGAATGCCCAGGCGATGGAATTTCGTGCCAAGTCTCCCGATCAAGTCTCGCGCGAAATGGCCTATCTTTCGAGCCGGTACGATGCCATCCGGTTCAGATTGGTCGATAATATTATCGACATGAAATATATCGACAATTTGTTCGGGAAATTCGCGGCCGAACGGTTGGACCTGGACGTGTTTATTGAAACGAAGAGCAATCTCAGCAAGCGCCAGATCCAGACTCTTGCGCAAGGCGGCGTGAAGTGCATGCAACCAGGCATTGAAAGCTTAAGCGCCGCGCAACTGCATGAAATGGATAAAGGGGTGACGCCCCTTCAGAATCTTCAGTGCCTGAAATGGAGCCTCTATTACCATATTGACGTCTCGTGGAACATTCTTCTCGGGTTTCCGATGGAGACGACTGAGGATTACCAGAAACAGATCGCGCTCATCCCCTCAATTCTTCATTTGCAGCCGCCTGAGAGCGTCGGGAAGTTCTGGCTCGAGCGATTCAGTCCCTATTTCAAGTGGCCGGAGAAGTATGGCCTCCGGATCACGGGTCCCGGCTTAGCCTACGAGTATGTGTATGACCCCAGAGTGGTGGATCTGAAGAAAGTCGCCTATGATTTTGAGTACGAGGTCACGTCGCTCGTTGACCCAGGTTTATATGAGGAATTGGTCCAGCTCGTACATGAATGGCAACGCCGACACGCCTCGGCCGACAAGCCGTTCCTCTACTACTCCAAGTCCATGGGCTACGTGACGATCTATGATGGCCGGACCACGGGGGCGCCATCGCGGCAACGCTATGACTGGCCGGAGGCATTTGTGATTGAATATTGTTGCGACACGCCGAGGTCCCAGGACCAAATCCGGGATGGGCTCAAGAATCAGGGGCATCCGGTGGCTTCGGACCCGGCCCCTCTCGGGCAAGGCCTTGCTGAGTTGGTGGAGAAAAGACTTCTCTACGAAGAAAAAGGAAAGTATTTCACACTGGCCCTACCCATGAATCCCAATCTCTAGATTCGTCATAGCAGCTCGGTGACGGCCTTGACATTAAGCTCCTTCCGCAGCACGAGCATCCCGTCGTCAACGGAATCGCGAAACACGATCATCAGCATTTTCCTTTTCGAACCTGTGCTGTGGGGAGGGGCGCACTCCTTCCCGGTTTCCTGCAGGGTATGAAAGACCAGACGTTCCTCAAGACCATGGTGAAGAGGGTCGGCGCCCGGCGCGCGCTGGAGATCGGCACGTTCGATGGGACGAGTGCGCTCGCCATGGCCGAGATGCTCCCGGACGACGGCACCCTGATTACCTGTGAGATCAACCCGGGCCTGGCCGCACTTGCGCGCAAGCGCCTCAGCCGCAGCCCGCACGGCCACAAGGTTGACGTACGGGTCGGGCCGGCGCTCGAGATCCTGCCGACCCTTGCCGGCCAATTCGACCTGATCTTCGTAGACGCGGACACCAGGAACTACGTGCACTATTATCGCCGGGGCCTGGAGCTGCTCGCGCCCGCCGGGGCGCTGCTCCTGGACAACACGCAGGGTATGACCCTCGGCGCGGTGGATCCCGCTGCGGATCCCGCCATCGCCGCCATCCTGGAGCTGAGGCGGCTCATCACGGCTGATCGCAGTATCACCGCAGACCTCGTCCCGGTGCGCGACGGCGTCCTGGTGGTCACCAAGGCGCCACTGGCCTGATGATGCTGCCCAAGGGCAAGCCCTTGCGGCGCTCGTGGCGAAGAGACTTCTCTATGAAGAAAAAGGGGCTCTTCCGGAAATCGTGTGGGTCATGTTGAGTCCGTCAGGGCGAGGCATTCCGCTCCGTGCAGGCTCGCCGCGCTGCTGTAACGACCGGCGGCCCGGCTCCGGCCCCCCCCATCCCCCAAGGGGGGTTCGCCGATCCGCTCCGGCCTGGTGCCACAGGCCGAAGCGGTCGGGCCTCGCTCGGGCCGTCGCTGCGCACACCAGCGGGGCTCCCCCACAAGGTCGCGTCTTCCTCGCCCTGACGGCCTCGTGCGTGCACCTCGGTTGAGGCCGAAGGCGGGAAGGGCTGGGCGCGAAGGCTCGTCGTCCTCGCGGGACTTATGAGCGGGGTGGCCTGGCTGATCCCCTATTGCGCGCGTCCAGCGAGCACTTTCCGAAGTGCGCGGTGCGCGAGCACGGGGGATGAGCCTGGCCGCCCCGCTTCTCCGCCCTTCGTCAGCCGAGGCGCCTTCCCGAAGTCTTTACCCACACGAAGGCCTGAAGAGCCGAAAAAGGAGAGTATGTCGCGCTGGCCCTTCCGATGAATCCCTACCTCTGATTTGTTCCGAGTGCATCCGGTTCATGGTACAAGGGTTGTTCCGTTCGCTGGCGGTCCCGTCGCGTAACCGGCGGCATAGGCCAGCGTGACTTCGGCAATCTTATAGTCATACTGGGCCTCTGCCAGCCTGGTCTGAGCGCCGAAGAGTGCCACTTCCGACTGGGTGACCTCCACGATCGACCCTAACCCCAATCTGTACCGCTCCCTGGCTAACTGCAAGGCCTCCTGTGCAGTCTTCACCTGCTCCTGCGCGAGCTTGATCAGCTGCTCGAAGGTGACGGTGTCCAGGTACGCGGTCGTTACCTGCTGCGTCAACGCCTGCTCGATGTTCAGGCTGCCGGCCTCTGCGGCGGCTTGTTGGGAGCTGGCCTCCCGTACTTGGTTTTCGATCAGGAAGCCGGTAAAGAGCGGCATCGACACGAGCCCGCCGGCAGTCCACCAGCCACCAGTTCTTTGGTTCCGACTGGTATCGAAGACCTCGTAGTCCCCTGCGCTAGCCACCGCCGAGATGGTGGGGAGGTACAACCTTTTCGTAGCCTGGAGACGGGCCTCTGCCGAGCGCGCAAACTCTTTCGCCCGCTGGAGCTCGGGATGAGACAGGCTGTCCGTAATGAGCGCTTCCAGTGGCCGCTGGGGCCGCACCTCGATGGGCACATCTTCAAGCACATAGTCCTCCGGCCCGGTGATCCCGATCGCCCGGTTCAGGTCAGCAAAACTGGCTTTGAGATCGTTCCGGGCCTTGACGAGTGCCGACTCGGCATTGGTCAGCTCGACCTGCACCAAATCCAAGTCCAGCTTGGACTTGAGCTGCTGGCGATACAGCGTGTCGACTTGCGATCGGATGATCCCACGCTGCCGCACGGTCTCCTCAGCAATCTGCACCAGGCGGCGCCGCTTCAGGCTGGTGAGGTAAGCGTGCTGCACGCTTAAGATGACCAAGGCCCGCTGGGCGTTGATGTCCTGCACCTGGGCGAGCGCGGCACGCTTGGCTGAATCCACCAGGTTCTGAGTGAATCCAAAATCGTACAGGCGTTGGTTGGCGATGACGCCGCCCGTGTACTGACTCAGGTTCTGTCGGAGCATGGCACCAGCCGGCGCAACGAACCGGGGGTTGATCCCTCCCACGCCGGCCGTGCTATCGAAGTTCGCGTAGACTTGAGGGTAATAAAGAGAACGGGTCTGCTCGGTACGGGCTTCCGCGGCTTTGAGGTTGGCGCCAGCCGCTTGAATGACCGGATGCTTTTCCAGCGCGATCTCGATGGCTTGCCTCAGTCCCAGAAAGCTGCCCAAGGCACCGCTCTGACCAGCAGGCTTGATCGATGGCTTCCGCATCTCTGCGCTAACCGAGGGTTGAAGCCACAAACAAAGCGCGATGAACGTGGCTGCCACGATTGCTGCTATGGTCACGTAAGTTCGTCGCATGGTTTTATCCTCCTCAGTACTTTTGGCTGGACGGCTTGCCTGCCGGAAGGTTGTAGGCGGAGGCTTTCACTGCCTGCCCGTCAGTTAGACCGGCCTTGCCCACCACGATGATATCCTCGTCGCCAGTGAGACCCTCTACGACCTCCACCCAGACGCCGTCATCAATGTCGGTGTTGATCGGCACTTGGCGGGCTTTACCCTGCTCGACTACGAAGACGGACTTTCCTTTGTCGGGGCCGCCGGTCACAATTGCGGCCGGAGGAATCACAAGTGCGTTTGCGTGCTCCCGTAAATACAGCGTGGCACTCACGTACGTGCCCGGCTGGAGCTGACGCTCCTTATTCGGCATGTCGATCTCGACGAGCAGCGTCCGGGTAGCCGGGTCCAAGGCCTCGGTGGTCCGGGTGATCGATCCTTTAAACTCCTTCCCCTGCATCTCTTTGGTGGTCAGCACCACCGGCACACCTACCTTAGCCAGCAGGGCGACTTCCTGCGGGACGCTCGCGTAAACCCGCACGGTTTCCAGATCCATAATCGTGTAGAGAGGCACTGCCTGCGTGGCTGAAATGGCCGCCGACTGAATGAGCGCTCCGGGGTCTGCGAACCGGGCCGTGATGACCCCTGAAAATGGGGCATACACTTTGGTGTAGTCGAGCATAG
>JAHFEU010000153.1 GCA_023248295.1 Nitrospirota bacterium
GGCCGGCGCGATCACGCGCGCCGCACTACGGTGAGGCGATGGCGGCGGGACGCGCGAACCGGGCCGGAGCGGACGCGGCCCTGGCAATCTTGGCCGGGGACACGACCCAACCCGGCATCGCGCGCGCGACGGGTTTGGAGCTCATGCGCCACTACCCCGGCCCCCGTGCCTTGGAGGTGATTCGCACCGGGTTGCATGACCCCGATCCCCTGGTCCGCATCGGCGCGCTCCGGGGGCTTGAGGCCGTCATCCCCCAGCAGCGTCCCGCCCTCGCCGGAGAATTGCTGCGAGCTCCCCTGCGGGCGGTCCGGATCGAGGCGGCCCGTGCACTGGCGTCGGTTCCAACGGAAACCTTGTCCCCATTGCAACATGATGTCTTGAACCAGGCTTCTGCGGACTACATCGAAGCACAGCTCGCGAACGCCGAGAGTCCGAACTCGCATTTGAACCTCGGCATCTTTTACGCCGACCGCCGTCAGGTGGTGGACGCCGAATCGGCGTACCGCACCGCCATCACCCTTGACCCGGGGTTTGTCCCGGCCTACGTCAATCTGGCGGATCTGTATCGCGCCCTCAATCAGGATGAGAAGGGCGAACCGTTGCTCCGGGAGGCTCTGCGCCGTGAGCCCCGCAACGCGGAGGCCCACCATGCCTTGGGATTGCTGCTGGTCCGGCGGCAGCAGAAGCAGGAGGCCCTGGCCTCTTTCCAGCGCGCGGCCACGCTCCGTCCTGACGACTCCCGCTATGCTTACGTGTACGCCGTGGCCTTGCACTCGTATGGAAAAACGAGAGATGCCCTGACGGTGCTCGAGCGCGCCCTCGCTCGGCGTCCGGACGATCGGGAACTGTTGACCGCCCTGGTGAGCGTGAATCAAGCGGCCGGGCGTCTCGATGCCGCGCGTCGCTATGCCGAGCGGCTGCTGAAACTGGCGCCAAACGATCCCGCCGCCCTTGCCCTTCGCGACCAAGTCCGCTCCGGCGGCAAGGCCGATCCCCCATAGCCGGAGTTTCTATGGAATTTCTTCTCTCCGCGTTCATCGTGACCTTCGCCTCGTTGAGAACACCTCGGGAGTCAAAGGCCGTGACGCGTGCGTCCGGTTTGCTTGACACGATCGGAGCCTGCTTGTTATCGTGGCGCCCGTGCCGAGGTAGCTCAGTTGGTAGAGCACAGCCCTGAAAAGGCTGGTGTCGACAGTTCAATTCTGTCCCTCGGCACCACCTCCCCGGACATGGCGAATAGCTGATGGCTGATGGTTAATGGGCAGTGAAAAGTGACGGAGCGGCCCGCCTTCTTTCCTCATCAGCCATTAGCCATAAGCCATTTGCTCAGTTCCCCTCATTTCCCTTCCCGGGAAGTCCCTGCTCACCGTTCCTTGTCGAGCGCTTTGCGGAATGCGCGAAGCAATTCGCCGGGAGTCATGACCGGAAATGGCGCCCAGGCTCGCACTCGGTGAGTCTGGAAGTCGCGCGTGTTCCATGTCACGAGGTAATCCACTGCCGCCTGCCTGGCCGCAGCCAGGATCGGGGCGTCATTGTGATGGATCACACGAGCTGCCTCTTGGACGGCTTCACGGGGCGGGTCCTCGACGACCACAGGGGCGAGGTGATGCAGGAGAATGTGGTAGTCCTCCAGGATGGCGGGGAGTTTGGCAGCGAGGTTCCGGTCTGCTTCGGTCAGCACCTGCCGGGACACCACCAGTTCTATGACCTGCGCTTCGGCCAGCCGCAGGACTTCACGCGCGGCTCCGGTGGGAGATGCAACGCCTGCGATCAGCGCGCTGGTGTCGAGAAAGACCCGCCACCGCTTAACCTCCATCGCGCTCCCGGTTGTAGCGCTCCCGCTGCTTTTTGAGATCCGCCAGCAGGTCGTCGAGCTTCAGGCCGGCTTGCTTCATCGCGCGTGAGGCCTTCTTTGCAACGGCGTCGCCCACGAGCTTGCGGGGTGTGAGCAGCACGACATCTCCTGCCTTGACGATGGTCAGCGAGGTGTCTTCGTCGAGTTTCAGTTCTTTTCTGATCGAAGCGGGAATGGTCAGTTGCCCTCTCCCCCACACTTTGACGATTGGCATGGTCCATCCTCCGGCCGAGGGTTAATTTCCGACATCTTCTGATTATCAGAATAGCGCAGTCTTACGGAGTAATCAAGACTCCAAGTGGGCGGCCTCTTCTCCCTCCACCCCTAACGCCTCACTCCTCACCCCTTACGGCCTTTTGCCAGGCTGCTGAAGTAGAACAAGGCGATCGCGGCGGAGGCCGCCACGTTGAGCGACTCCACCTCCCGGCCGATAGGGATGTGAAACCGCAGGGCCGCTCGTTCGAGCGTCGCCTGGGACAGTCCCCGGCTTTCGTTTCCCAATGCGATCACGGAGCGGGAAGGAATGGCGGTCATCTCGTCAATGCGGCGGCTCCGTGTGACGGACGAGTCGGCGGCGAGGATAGCGCAGTCGTGGCGCGCGAAGAGCGAGACATCTTTCATGGAGAAAACCGGCAGCTTGAGCAGCGCGCCGGTCGTGGCGCGCACCACCTTGGGACTGAACACATCCGCCGAGTCCGACGAGAGCCATAGCGCATCCACGCCGAACGCCACCGCCGTCCGCATGATCGTCCCGACGTTCGCCGGGTCCTGCAGGCATTCCCCGTAGATGCCGAACAATCGTGGACGCTTGAAGATCATGGCCTGATCCCACTCGGGTTGGCCGAGCACGGCGAGCATCCCTGGCGAGGTGCGAACGTCCGACAAGGTCTCGAAGACCGTTTCCCGGCAGGTATAGACCGCCGGGCGGGCCTGTGCCAGGGCTCGTTGCAACGACGGGCCACCCTTTCCGAGGCAGGCCGGCGTCACCACCACCGCCAACAAGGATGGCGAGTTGACCCGCAGCAACTCCAGAATCGGCTTCATCCCCTCGAGGATGAAGGCTCGCTCCGCGTCCCGTGTTTTCTTCTTCCGGAGCAGGTCTCGGATCAGCGCGGCCCTGGCGGTTGGGAGAGTGGGAAACAATGCTGCGTTCATATCTCGATCTTCCGTTGCCCCCATCTCGTTAAATTGAGTATGATCACGCCATGCCGATCGGTTCCCACATCCAGGCGTGGCGGCTCTCGCGTGGCCTCTCGGTCCCGGCGGTGGCCGCGAAGGCCGGGCTGCCGGCTCATCTCCTGGAGGCCATCGAATCTGGCGAGCTGGACCCTTCGGCCTCCACTTTGGAGACCCTGGCCTCTGCGCTCGGCGTGCCGACCTCCTGGCTGTTTGGCGATCCCAAGCATCTCGATCTGCTCACCGCCGATGCTGACGGAGACGTGCCGGAGCCGCCTGGCACCGATGCGGTGGATCCGGTCACGGAGCGGATCATGCTCGGCGCTCACCAGGAACGCGAGTTGGACGTCCTACTGACCGCCCTCCTCCAGAGCGGTGAGCCCAAGCTCGTGAAGGCCGCCGAAGCCAGTCTCCGCAGTCTCGTCAAGCAATCCACACAGACGTCTATTCCCTGGCAGTCCCGCCCGCCCGGTCACTTCGAACCCCCGAGCGACTGAGGGCTCGGGATACAGGGATAGTCGGGGTAGAGGGGTAAACGCGGTCAGTGGGTCGCCGCTAGCCCGTTACCCCTCTACACCTCTACCCCGTGGTCTGTCGCGCGGTACGATACAGCAGTATCCCGACCGTCGCGACGGCCACCACCCCCGGCCAGGCACCTAGCGGCGGCGCGTCAAAGACTCTGAACGGGTCCGCATCCAGGCTCGGCCAGATCCCGCTCAGCGCGATCGGCACCGCCAGCAGGACTCCCATCAGGGCTTCGCCGGTCACAAGCCCGGCGGCAAACAGCAGGCCTCCGCGCGACGAAGACTCCGCCGAGTTGGATCTTCTTCTGCTCGCGAATTCCGCGATGACTCCACCAGCCAGGATCGCCGCGGACAGCTTGAGCGGCAAGTAGATCCCCAGCGCCACCGCGAGCACCGGCACGCGCAGCGAGGCCCCGCGGGCCTCCTGCCGGCGATCGACCAGAATCACTGCCAGACCGATTGCGGCGCCCAGCCCCACCAACGTCCAGGGCACTCCCTCACCGAAGACGGCTCGCGTTAGGCTGGCCATCAACGTCGCCTGAGGAGCGCTCAGAGGGGATGGATACTCGGCCGTCACCTCACCGATGCCGTACTTGGCCTGGAGGAGCGCCAACACGGGCATGATCACCACGGCGGCCGTGGCGACCCCGACCACTTGCATCACTTGCTGTTTCCACGGCGTCGCGCCGACCAGGTACCCCGTCTTGAGGTCCTGCAGGTTGTCGCCGCCCATCGCCGCGGCACAACACACCACCGCACCGATGAGCAGGGCGGCCGCAGGTCCGGCCGGGTTGCCGCGCCCCATCACGATCAGCAGCAGGAGCGCCGCCAGCATGATCGTGGCGATCGTCACGCCGGAGACAGGGTTGCTCGAGCTGCCGACCAGACCGGCCATGTACGCCGCCACCGCGGAGAACAGGAACGCTGCCACCACCATGATGAGCGTCATGAGCACCGCAAGGCCGGCGCTTCCAACCACCGCCCGATAGATCAGCGCCATCGGTATCAGTGAGAGAAGAAACGGCACGACGATCCACGGCAGCGACGCGTCTCGCTCCGTGCGGAGAGGAGGGCTCCCACGGCGTCCGACGGCTCGTGCAGTCTCGTCCCCGTAGGCCCCCACCAGGGTGCGGAAGCTCATCAGCACCGGCTCTCGGAGTTGGGCCACCGTCCAGAGGCCGCCGATCAACATGGCGCCGATGCCGACGAACCGAATATGACGACTCCACATGTCTTTCGCCGCCACGATCGCGGGCACATCATCGGGGGTCCCCACCAGCGCCCCGTAGGCCGGCATCAGCACGACCCAGCCCAGCACCCCGCCCAGAAACACCACCACAGCCGTCTGCAGGCCGATGATGAACCCGACTGCGAGCAGCGCCGGTGAGAGATTGATCCCGAGATACACCACGGACCGCCCCACGGCGGTGGCGCCTTCCAGTGCCTCGGCCCACAGTCGGCATCCACTCTCGCCCACCTTGATCATTCCCCCCAGCACCGCGGCGGTGAGCAGGATCCGGAACCCCTGGCCTGGCTCGGTTTTCGATCCCACTTTCAAGACCTCCGCCGTGGCGACCCCTTCCGGGAATCGGAGGCGCGCTCCGATGATCAACGCCCGTCGTAACGGGATCGTGAACAAGACCCCCAGCAATCCTCCCACCAGGGCGATGGCGGTCGTCGGCCAGTATTCGAACGCGGTCCAATGTCCAACTAGCAGCAACGCCGGGATCGTGAAGATTACCCCTGCGGCGACCGCCTCGCCCGACGACGCGGCGGTTTGGACGATGTTATTTTCTAAGATATTGGAGCGGCGAAAGAGCCGCAGGATGGCCATCGAGGTCACGGCGGCCGGGATCGAGGCCGACACGGTCATCCCGGCGAAGAGCCCGAGGTAGGCATTCGCACCGGCCAGGACGGCGGCCAGGACAATCGAGAGCACGACGCCTTTGAGCGTAATTTCCGGCAGCGTCACCTCTGCGGGAATGAAAGGGCCTCGGGCGGTTCCGTCCTGAGGGTTCGGCATGCCTACCCGGTCTTGGCTTTGCTGTCACTGCTCTTCTGCGCAAAGACCGTGGCGTCGCAGGAGATGTACTTGATCTGTTTCATCGGAATGATGATGACTTCTTTGGCGGAGTCCACCTCCAGCACCTCCATGTCTT
>JAHFEU010000044.1:0-9840 GCA_023248295.1 Nitrospirota bacterium
GGGCTCTATGGTTGCCCTCTGTTTTCCTAAGAGGGAGTAGCCAGGCTGTCCTTCACTGCGCGCATCGAGCGACCACCGCCTCATCGTGGGGGCTCTGCGAGCAAGAAGGACGGTCTGGCTGCTCCCTCTTCTCCTTCCGAGGCCGCGCGCTCCGGGAGCACAGGACGAACCCAGCCACACCCCCAAACAAAAAAGCCTTCCTCCAGGCACCCGTTGCGATAAAACGGGCAACAGGCACCAGGGACGAAGGCTCATCGCGCTCCGTGGTACCACCCTGATTCGGTGCCCGCTTCGACGAAAAGCTGGACACCCTTCATTTGACCCGTCACGTGGGTCAGGCGGGGCCTCCTAGTCGCCCGTTACCTTTGGCCCATTGCAATCGAAGAGGCAATGGGCACCCCGAACAGCAACGGGCACTCGGCTTCACAGGCCCGGCTCCGAGGCGAGTTCGGCGACCGACGGGCTGGTTCGCACCATGTCCCCCGCGTATCAGGCGGACGCCACCAGCTCTCTCCGTTCCGTCGGGAGCGCCTACTACTCCTCGTCTTCGCCGCTCTACTCTTTCCTCTCCAACACTGGTTGATCGGATCCCACCCCCCGCCGATGGCCCACCGCCTTGACGAGGAGGCTCAGACCTTTCTCAACAACTCCCGACACCGCATAGCCCGCGAACACGACGAACAGCATCACTTGAGGCCACGCCGCGATCAGCATCAGCGAGAGAATCGCCCAGACCAGGTAGTTAAAACTGCGACCGCCGCGGAACTTGAGATCCTTGAAACTCCGATACTTGATCGTGCTGACCATCAAGAATGCCAGCGTCAGGGTCATGATCAGGATCAGAAGCGGTTTGACCTCCGCGCCCATCCGCACGATGTGATGGTCAAACACCACCAGCGTGGCGATGACGCTGGCCGCGGCCGGAATCGGAAGGCCGGTAAAATACCTGTTCTCCGTGGTGGCCACCAAGACGTTGTACCTGGCGAGCCGCAAGGCCCCGCAGGCGACGAAGGAAAACATGACCGCTGAGCCCAACATGCCGTGCGCGCTCAAGGCCCAGGAATAAATCAGCAGTCCCGGCGCGACGCCGAAGGAGACGAGGTCGGCCAAGGAGTCATACTCCACTCCGAACTGGCTGGTGCTGTTCATCATGCGGGCTGACTTGCCGTCCAGCACATCGAAGATCAGGGCCACCAGGATGGCGACGGCCGCAGCCACGTAATTGGCGTTGAACACGGCGAGGATCGAGAACAACCCGCTGAACAGGTTCCCGGTGGTCAGAAGATTAGGGATCAGATAGATCCCTCGTTTCCGTTTGGGTTCTTTCATGAGCGCTGCCCGCATGCCGACTCCTCGTCGCTCAACTCCGCGAGGACGGTCTCGCCGCCCTTCACGTAATCTCCGACTGCAACCCGCAGTGTGGCGCCGAGGGGAAGATACATGTCTACGCGCGATCCGAAGCGGATCAGACCGAATCGCTCACCGCAGGTCACCACCTCGCCCGGAAAGGCCCAACAGACGATTCGACGGGCAAGCACCCCGGCGACCTGGACGCACAGCACCTTCGCGCCCCCCGCGGTTCGTATCAAGAGGCTGTTCTGCTCGTTTCGCAGCGTGGCTTCCGGCCGGTTGGCCGCCAGAAAACGACCTGGCTGATAGAGGATGTCTTCGATCGTCCCATCGCACGGAATGCGATTCACGTGCACGTCGAAAATGCTGAGAAAGATGCTGACCCGGGTTCCCCGATCCTTGAGAAACCGCGGTTCATACTCTTCATGGACCGCGAGGACGCGGCCATCGCCGGGCGCCACCACGGCTCCTGCCGTCTGCGGCGCGCGCCGCCTGGGGTTCCGGAAAAACCAGGCCGTCAAGAGCGTCAGTGTGCCGAGAACAACCGCGGGGGCGACCCAGCCGAGCGACCCGGCCAGCACCGTCAACCCGCCTGCCGCGGCCACGAACGGAAGCCCTTCCCGGACAATTGGAATGCCGACTGCTCGATCTGCCATGTCCACGCCATCAGCTCTCAGCTATCAGCACGCCGCTCCTCCGAAGCTGATCGCTGTATGCTTCCTCTCAGTTTTTCGTCTTATCCACGAGCTTGCCTTTCTTGAGCCATGGCATCATGGCCCGCAGCCGCGCGCCCACCTCTTCAATCGGATGGGCCTCCCCCTTCGTCAGCAGGGCGTTGTAGACCGGCCGATTCGCCTGGTTTTCCAGCACCCACTCCCTGGCAAACCGGCCGCTTTGGATCTCCTCCAGAATCTTCCGCATCTCGTTTCGCGTCTCTTCCGTGATGATCCGGGGGCCCCGGGTCACATCACCGTATTTGGCGGTCGTGCTGATCGAATAGCGCATGTTGGCGATCCCGCCCTCGTAAATCAGGTCCACGATCAGCTTGACCTCGTGGAGACATTCAAAATACGCCATTTCGGGCGAATAGCCGGCGTTCACCAGCGTCTCGTAGCCCGCCTGGATCAGAGAAGTGAGGCCTCCGCACAACACCACCTGTTCGCCGAACAGGTCGGTCTCGGTTTCTTCCCGGAACGTGGTCTCGATCACCCCGGCCCGCCCGCCGCCGATCGCGCTCGCATAGGCCAGCCCGACCTGACGTGTCGTCCCGCCGGGGTCCTGGTGAATCGCCAGCAACATCGGCACGCCGCTGCCCTTCGTGTATTCCGATCGAACCAGATGCCCCGGTCCCTTGGGCGCCACCATGAACACGTTGACCGTCGCAGGGGGGACGACTTGCCCGAAATGGATGTTAAACCCATGCCCGAATGCCAGGTAGGCTCCATCCTTGAGGTGGGGGGCGATGTCTTTTCGGTAAATCCCGGCCTGCGCTTCGTCGGGGGCCAGCAGCATCACGACGTCGGCGCTCTTGACCGCGTCCGCGGTCGGCATCACTTTGAGCCCGCTCTTTTCGGCCTTGAGCCAGGAAGCCCCTTCCCGAAGGCCAACCACCACAGGGACCCCGCTGTCTTTCAAATTCAGAGCATGCGCATGGCCCTGGCTGCCGTAGCCGATGATCGCCACCTTCTTCTGGCGGATCTGTCCCAGGTCCGCGTCCTTGTCGTAATAGATCTTCATGAACGACTCCTCGTACTTCGTGACACGTGACGGGGACCCATTGCTCCGCAGAATGCAATGGGTGCCCCGCGTGACGGGTCAGGAGAGAACGTCATGCCAATTGCCGGCTCCTTTGTCTTCATACTCATCACTCGTCACTCGTTACTGTCTCATTCTTTCGCGACCCGCTTCGGCTGAGCCACCGCGGGCCGAATCGGCTCCCGCGCGATGGCGATCCGACCGGTTCTGATCAGTTCCTTGATGCCGAGCGGTTGCAGCAGATTGATGATGGCCTCGATCTTCTTGATACCACCCGTGATCTCGATCGTGTACGTCATCGAGGTTGAGTCAACCACGTTCGCGCGGAAGATATCCGCGATCCGTAAGGCTTCCGCCCGATCTTCAGGCTTCGTATGCACCTTGATGAGCGCGGTCTCGCGCTCGACGAACTCGCTTTCATTGAGGTCCACCACCTTGATCACGTCGATCAGTTTGTTGAGTTGTTTCACGATCTGCTCGATGATCCGGTCATCCCCCGAGGTCACGATCGTCATCATGGAGGTGGAGGGGTCCACCGATGGGGCGACCGACAGACTCTCGATGTTGAAGCCGCGCCCGCTGAACAGGCCGGCCACGCGTGACAGCACCCCGAACTTGTTCTCGGCGGTGACAGAGATGATGTGTTCCATCTTCAGACCAGAGCTGATGGCTGATGGCCGGAGCCGAAGAGCATATGGCTTATGGCAATAAGTGGGACGCTCCGGCCATTCGCCGTTGGCCCTGCTCCTCTGGCCATAAGCCATAAGCTATACGCCATACGCTCTTCTCTTACGCCGTCAGCACCGTGTCCTTGTCTTCTCCGACCACTTGCGCGCCCGCAGCCTGCTTTTTCTTGAGCTCCGGCGGATCAGCCAGGATCATTTCATGGTTGCAGCCGCCGGCCGGAATCATCGGATAACAGTTCTCGTACTTGTCCACCGGCACATCCGCGATGACGGGTTTATCCACCGCCAAGGCTTCCCGAATGACATCATCAATCTCCGAGACCTTGGACGCGCGCAAGCCCACGGCACCATACGCCTCCGCCAGCTTGACGAAGTCCGGCACCACATCCAGATAGCTGGACGCGTAGCGCCCCTCATAGAACAGGTCCTGCCATTGGCGCACCATGCCGTGATATTGGTTGTTGACGATGAACACCTTGACCGGAAGCTTATTCACGACCGCGGTGGCCAGCTCCTGCATGTTCATCTGCACGCTGCCGTCCCCCGCGATGCACAGCACCAGCCGATCCGGAAACGCGGCTTGCGCGCCCATGGCGGCCGGAAACCCGAACCCCATGGTCCCCAGCCCTCCCGACGTGAGCCAGCGGCGCGGCTTGGCCAGCGTGAAGTATTGGGCCGCCCACATCTGATGCTGACCGACATCGGTGGACACGATCGGATCGCGATCCCTGGTCAGTTCGTAGAGACGTTTGATCAGGTGCTGTGGCTTGATCGGGCCTTGCGGGTCCTGCTCATAGGTGAGCGGATGCGCCCGCTTCCACTCGTGAATCTGGTCCCACCACGGTTTCCTGAGCTCTTTCTGTTCGCCATTCGCGGTCGCGCGAAGGATCTGGTTCAGCTCCCGCAGCACGCGTTTGCAATCTCCGACGATCGGGATGTCCACGTTGACGTTTTTCCGGATGGAGGTCGGATCAATGTCAATGTGGATGACTTTAGCGTGGGGACAGAATTCGGAGACTTTGCCGGTCACCCGATCATCGAACCTGGCTCCGACGGCGATCACCAGGTCGGAATAATGCACCGCCATGTTGGCCCAGTAGGTGCCGTGCATCCCCATCATGCCCATCGAGAGGGGGTGCTCGCCGGGGAACGCTCCCAGGGCCATCAGCGTCATATCGACCGGAATCTGCGCCAACTCCGCCAACTCGAGGAGTTCCTCGGAGGCTCCGGAGAAGATGACCCCGCCGCCCACGTAGAGGATCGGTTTCTTGGCTTTCACAATCGCCTCGGCCGCCTGCTTGATCTGCCATTTGTTCCCGTCGTACGTCGGATTGTACCCTCGGATCGCCACGGAGCCGGGATACTTGAAATCCGCCTTATTCATCGACACGTCTTTCGGAATGTCCACGAGCACCGGCCCCGGTCGTCCGGTCATGGCGATGTAGAAGGCCTCTTTGATGGTCACCGCCAAATCATTCACATCCTTCACAAGAAAGTTGTACTTGGTGCAAGGTCGGCTCAAGCCGATATTGTCGGCCTCCTGAAACGCATCGTTCCCGATAAGGTTGGTCGAGACCTGGCCCGAGAAGCAGACGAGGGGAACCGAGTCCATCGAGGCATCAACCAGCGCGGTGACGATATTGCTCATGCCGGGGCCCGATGTGACCAACGCCACCCCGGGCTTGCCGGTGGCCTTGGCGTACCCTTCGGCCATGTGCCCGGCGCCCTGCTCGTGACGGGTGAGGATCACGTCGATGTCCTTCTGCTGGTGAAGCACATCGAAGATCTTGAGCACGACTCCCCCCGGCAAGGCGAAGAGCGTCTTCACCCCCTCACGCTTGAGGCATTCCACAAAAATCTCGGCGCCAGTCAGCTTCATGGCTCAACCCCCGTGCACGGGCTGTCAACCGAACGAATCCTGCTGAAAAACAAAGGGAAACAGACGCGAATACTATCACTAGCCGCTTTTTCAAGTCAACTAGGAATTACTTTCCGGCGCCGACCGTCAGAGATTTGTCTCCCTTCGATGTTGAGAGACCCCTGGCAATCCGTGTACGGTACGATCAGCTCAGTTCCAGGAGTTTCGGTCGGGTTGTCTTGACTCGTGACGGCGAGGGCTGGCTCGGCCACGCGCGGATGCAAGAATGATTCAAGTCACGATTCTGTCACGGCACCAGTGCGAGCTGTGCGACGTCGTTCTGAACATGGCTCGCCGCCTACAAGCCACTCTGTCGTTCGGCTTGAACCAGGTGGACATTGACGCGGACGTGCAGCTCTTGGCTCGATACGGGTCCCGTGTGCCGGTGGTGCTGATTGACCAGGTCGAGATCGGTTCGGGGGCGCTCACGGAAGGGGACCTGCGGCGGGCGATAAAAAGAGCGCGCTGGAGAAGACCTATAAGCCGGATTCTGTCCCGCCTTCGCCCACGGCTCCGGCGGGGGTGGCCATTTCTCTAGAGTTCGGGTTACCCCGAACTTCAAGCGACCTACCCGAGGACCTCGGCCGGGCCAGCCGCTTCCGAGACGAGAACGAGTCGCGTCTCGGTCGTCCTCCTATTTGGTCTTGCTCCGGGCGACGCTTGCCGTGCCGTCCATGTCACCATGAGACGCGGTGGGCTCTTACCCCGCCGTTTCACCCTTGCCTGAGCCGAGATGAGGTCGTGCGTTGCGTCCCCTGCACAGCCCTCGACTCGGCCATCGGCGGTCTAGTCTCTGTGGCGCCGGTGTCGGATCGCTCCGCCTGGGCGTTACCCAGCACCCTGCCCTTGGAGTCCGGACTTTCCTCCCGCCGGGTACCCACGTGAAATGCAAATGGGTGAAACCCGCGGGCGACCACCCGGTCTCCTCCAGTGCGCCTTTCGAGTATACCCGCCGTACCGCAGGGATTCAAGCGAATTGACCGTGGGTCATGCGGTCTGTTAGATTACCGGCCCCAACAGACCATGTCCGTTCACCTCACGCGCAGTTCTTCGGACTCCCGGGATCCCGACGTGGACAGCGGCCGGATCGGCATCGACGAATCCGGGAAAGGGGACTATTTCGGCCCCCTGGTGATCGCCGCGGTTCACGTCAGCCCCGAGAGCGAGCCGGACCTCCGGCTGATCGAGGTGCGGGACAGCAAGCGGATTTCAGACGGCCGCATCCTGGAGATGGCCCCGGACATCCGCCAGGTCTGCAAGCACAGCGTGGTGGCCATCGGCCCCCAGCGCTACAACGAACTGTATGCGAAGATCAGGAATCTGAACCGGCTGCTGGGCTGGGGACACGCCCGGGCGTTGGAAAACCTCCTCGAACAGGTGGACTGCGATCTGGTCATCGCCGATCAGTTCGGAGATGAGCGGTTTGTGAGGAGTGCGCTGCTGGAAAAAGGGAAGCAGGTGCGCTTGATTCAGAAGCCGAAAGCGGAAACCGACCTCGCGGTGGCCGCCGCGTCGATCCTGGCCCGCGCCGAATTCCTGGCGAGGCTGAAGCGGCTCTCCGACGAGGTCGGCACGTCACTGCCGAAAGGGGCCTCCCGAACGGTGGAGCTGGCCGCGCGGATGGTACTGAAGAAACACGGGAAGGAACGGCTGTCCACGATCGCCAAGATGCACTTCAAAACAACGCAGGCTGTTCTTCAGGAAGGTTGAGGTTGCTTTCTATTACGCCGTTTCCTGCATATCGTCGGCCGCGTCTACCAACGTCTCAGGGGTCGTGGTCGGCACAGTCACCCGCTCCCCATCCCAATAGAGTATCCGATGGCAGTACGTGCAGGTCTGTAGCTGATCCGACCGCTTCACCTCGGCGACTAACTGCGGAGGGAGCTGAAGCCGGCACCCGAAGCAGATCCCGTTTCTGACCGGGGCGACCGCAAGGTCCTTCCTGGCAGCCTTCAGTTTGGTGTATCGGTCGAGCAGGGGCTTGTCCAGGAGGGCTCCGGCTTTGCTGCGCTTCTGATCCAGCTGGGCAAGTTCCGCCGCCAAACCGGCTGACAGCGCCTCCAGCCTGGATTTCTCCTGGGCAAACAGGCGCTCCGCCTCTTTCGCGCTGATCTGCGCCTGTTTGGCTTCCTGCTGACTTTTCTCGACCCGCTCCATGAGCGTGAGGATCTGCTCCTCGATCTCGCCTTTTTTCTTGTTGGCTATCTCGATCTCAAAGAGGTGCGCCTGGTACTCTTTGTTGGTCTTCAACTCGGTGAGCCGCGCCCTGAGTTTCTCAACCTGCGCCTCATGGATCTCCAGGTCGCGCTCTCGGTCACGGCGCTCCTTCACCAGCGTCTCGCCCGAGCTGGTCATGGTCTTGAGGTGCTGGGTCGCGCTCTTGAGGGGGGCTTCCGCGGTTTCGATGAGGTCGGGGATCTTTTTCTGTTGCTCCTTGATCTCCATGATCCGGAGATCAAGGGTCTGTAGGTCGATCAGCGGCTGAAGCTGAGGGTTCAACAGTGCCTCTGTTCCATCATCGTGCTCGGCTTAATACGCGTACCGGACCGGTGGTGGGCCCACCAGGACTCGAACCTGGGACCAGCTGATTATGAGTCAGCCGCTCTGACCACCTGAGCTATGGGCCCCGTAGGTTCTCCCGCGCTGGCTGCTCCGCCGAAAGCACGGCCGGGAGGTCAATTCTAAGACCGCCGGGGGAGGTGTGTCAATCAAAGCCTCTCGCTCCATCACACTTGCCTGAGCCCTTGCCTTCCGGCGTTACAGGCTTTCGACGAAGCTTTTGAGCTTCTTGCTTCGGCTCGGATGACGCAGCTTGCGGAGGGCCTTGGCCTCGATTTGCCTGATCCGTTCCCGTGTCACCTCGAAATCCTGGCCGACCTCCTCCAGCGTATGATCGGTGCTCTCTCCAATCCCGAACCGTTTTCTGAGGACCTTTTCCTCGCGCGGCGTGAGCGTCTCCAGCGCGTTGTTGATCTGACGTTGCAGATCGTACCGAATCGCCGCCTCCAGAGGAGAAACGGCTTTTTTGTCCTCGATGAAGTCGCCCAGGTGGCTATCCTCCTCTTCGCCGATCGGCGTCTCGAGCGAAATGGGCTCCCGGGCGATTTTCAGGATCTTGCGCACTTTATCCAGCGGCAGCTCCATCCGCTCCGCGATCTCTTCCGGGGTCGGCTCGCGCCCGAGCTTCTGGACCAGATGGCGCGAGGTCCTGATGAGCTTGTTGATCGTCTCGATCATGTGCACCGGAATCCGGATCGTCCTCGCCTGGTCGGCGATCGCGCGGGTAATGGCCTGCCGGATCCACCAGGTGGCATAGGTGCTGAACTTATAGCCACGTTTATACTCGAACTTGTCCACGGCTTTCATCAGGCCGATGTTGCCTTCCTGGATCAGGTCCAGAAACTGGAGTCCGCGGTTGGTGTACTTTTTGGCGATGCTGACCACCAGCCGGAGGTTGGCCTCGACCAGTTCGGCTTTGCCCCGTTTCACCTTCTCGGCCGCCAGATCGAGGTGGCGGACGGCATCCTTGATTTCATCGGCGGTCACCAACGCTTCCTCGGTCTCGAGGCGACGGACACGGGTTCTGGCCGCCTGAAAGACCTTCTTGATCTCGTGCAGGGTGTCTTCAGAAAGGCCGGTCTTGCGGCGGACTGCCAGAAGATCGCGACGGCTCCGGCTGAGCCGCCGCAGCAGGTCCATCCCCGCCTCGCCGGAGACGCTCAGTTTCCGTTGGCACTGCGCGATCTCCCGTTCCGCCGCACGGATCTCCTGCGCCAGATCTCTGACGCGCTGCACCATGCGGTCCTTCAGGATCGCGTGCAGGTTGATCGAGTCCATTTTCTCGACCACCTGCTGCCGAATGTCCTTGATCTGCTGTTTGAGACGATGCTGCCTGGCCGGTTCGCTTCCGCCCCGTCGGCTCTTTTCATACAACCCCATCAGGGACTTCGAGAGCTTGCGAACCCTGCTCAGCGCCTCGAACGTGCGGTCCCGGAGCTCCTTGTCGTCGCGCTCCGTGACCTCCTCCTCGAACTCCTCCTCGTAGCCCGACACGATCTCCCGGATGTTGATCTTGTCGGCCTTGAGCTTGTCCCGCAGCGACAGGACGAACTGGATGCCCATCGGCATGCC
>JAHFEU010000044.1:9940-16490 GCA_023248295.1 Nitrospirota bacterium
AGCTCCGTGGCGACCGGCCCGCAAGACGGATCGGCCATCGCCTCATCGAGGGTCTCCCGGACCTGGACGCGCCCATCCTGGTCCAGGTGCCGGAGCGCCATCTCCACAATCCGACGACAGGCCGGCACGGAGAAGGTCTCGGCGTTCAACGCTCCGACATCAGCCGGACTCAGGTGACCTTGCAGCAACAGGTGGACGAGGTCCCGCTCTTCGGGGCTCCCCTTGAAGCGGTTGTCGTCCGCCGTCAGGCCCGCAGTCCGGACACTCCTCCGTTCCTCCTTCGGCAGCAGTTCCGGGTAGCGCTCGATCAGACGCTTCTGGTTGATCCCGAGTCGTTCCGCGACGCGCCGGATGCACTCCTCCTTCTCGATTCTGTTGGCCGTTTTCTGAAGCACGCGCAGAATCTCGTCCACGCCGCGGATGCGATCTTCGAGGGCTCCCGATTCCGCGCTCTGCAAGCTGCGCTCGACCGCGAAGTCCAGCAGGCTGGCCGCGGACTGCTGGAGCTGCAAGAACGAGTCAGCTCCATGTTTCCTCACGAATACGTCCGGATCGTCTCCGGCCGGGAGGGACACGACCCTGACCCCGAGCCCGCTATCCACGAAGAGATCCAGGGTCCGCAAGGCCGCCCGCACGCCGGCCTCGTCAGGGTCGAACAACAAGACGACTTTCGTGACGAAGCGCCGGATCGTCCGGATGTGATCGGGCGTCAGGGCCGTGCCGAGCGTGGCGACGACGTTGGTGATCCCGGACTGATGCAGCGCGATCGCATCAAAGTAGCCTTCGACGATGATCAAGGTGTCCTGACGGCTCGTCGCCTCTCTCGCCCGCTCCAACAGATAGAGCGTACGCCCCTTGTTAAAGAGGGGGGTATCCGGCGAGTTGAGGTACTTCGGCATTCCGTCCCCGAAAATACGGCCGCCGAAGCCGATCACCTTCTTGCGGAGATCGCAGATGGGCAGCATGATGCGCGAGCGGAACCGATCGTAGTAACCGGCGGCCTCCTGTGACGTGCGCCCCGCCTGCTCCCTCGGCACGATCAGCCCGGCCGAGAGCATGTCTTGGGTCGTGTAGCCCTCCTTCGTCAGCTGGCGCAACAGGCCGTCCCAGGAATCCAGCGCGAAGCCAAACCCGAAGTCGTCGATGGTCTCGTTCGTCATGCCCCGCTCGTGGAGATAGGCCAGGGCCTCCTTGCCGGTTTTGGCACCACGCAAGTTTCCCCGGAACCAGGCCGCCGCCACGTTATTGAGCTGTTCCAACCGCTCACGGTTGTCGGAGTTTTCCGCCGGTCTCGCTCCTTGGACGACCGGCACGTCGATGCCGGCCTTGCGGCCCAGCTCGCGCACCGTCTCGGGGAACGACGTGCCTTCGATCTTCATCACGAAGGTGAAGACGCTGCCACCCACGCCGCACCCGAAGCAGTGAAAAATCTGGCGGGAGGGGCTGACCGTGAAGGACGGAGTTTTCTCGGTGTGGAAAGGACACAGGCCTTTCAGGTTCTGCCCGGTCCTGGACAGGGCCACGTAGGCGGACACCACCTCGATGATGTCGGTTCGTTCCTTGATGTGATTGATGACGTCTTGAGGAATGAGGCCTTGGCTCACCGGCGATTCCGCTCCCGCCTCATGGTGTTGCCTCGAACCGAGCCGTCGACGCTGAACGGGAAGGGATTGAAAAGTCGAACAAAGTTGACTGGTAACTCTAACAGACCGAACGAATCCGTGTCAACGGCGATGGAGGGGGGTGATCGCGGGTCCCGTCTCCGCCCCATTGAGCGGGGCGGCGGCTGGGCTAAACGCCGTGCTCCAGGAGCGCGCGGCCTCAGTAGGAAGGAGAAGAGGGAGTAGCCAGACCGTCCTTCTTGCTCGCAGAGCCCCCACGATGAGGCGGTGGTCGCTCGATGCGCGCAGTGAAGGACAGCCTGGCTACTCCCTCTTAGGAAAACAGAGGGCAACCATAGAGCCCTGTTGGACGGGCGCAGCAGGGCTTAGCCCAGCCGCCATCGCCTTGGTCTCGATGTAACCAGTCAGCGCCGCATGGCCTTTTCTTTTTTAGCCTAACGTCTGGAGCAAGGCGCGCATCTCGGGAATTAAATCCACTCCCCCGCTTGACCGGCCCGATGCGGCCGCGTTGACGCCGGCCGTGAGTATCGGTTTAGCCTCACCTTTCCTCCCCAGCTTGATCAAGGCGCGGCCCAAGGCCAGATGCGAGGCCACATGCAGAGGATCGAGCTGAACCGCCACGCGCAGATGCTCAACCGCTTCTTCCAAACTTCCGCCCTCCTGCAGCAGCTTGTTCCCCAGGCCGTATCGCCCCAGAAATCCCTTGGGATTCTTCGCCACCATCTGCCGGAACGCTTCGATATCCATGATGCCCTTTCTACCACATTCTGTTACAGCCCGATCGTTTCAATCCGCTGTATGTCTTCGGTGGAGAGTACAAACTGTTCGGCCTGGAGGTCTTCTTTCATATGTTGCGGGCTCGTGGTTCCGATCAAGGGGAGCATCCCGATGTGCATGGCAAACCGAAAGATAATCTGTGCGACACCGGTTCCGAGCCGTTGGGCGATGGTCCGAACTTCCGGATCAGCAAGGACTTCTCGATTGGCGGTCAACAGCGAAAACCCTTGATAGATGAGGCCCTGGGCGCGGCAGATCTCCCGTACCTCTTTGTCCCATCCGAGCGCGGCATAACACCGGTTTTGCACCACCATGGGTTTGACCTTCGCCTGGGCACACAGCAGGGTGAGTTGTTCGGCCGTGACATTACTGATGCCGATCATTTTGGTCTTCCCTGCTAGATAGAGCCCTTCCATGGACGCCCACACCTCCCAGTCCGCTGCCCCCAAGCCACGGCGCGAATAGGGGCCGTGTAACACGTACGAGTCCAGATAGTCCGTGTGGAGGTGGGTCAGCGAGCTGTCAAACGACTGTCTGACTTGGGTCGTGAGATCGGCCTTGGCGTCGTACGGGGTGCGATGGTCCTGGCCGTTGACCGGCGTAAACTTGGTTTGGAGAAACAGGGTGTCTCGCGCGATCCCAGTCTTCGCGAGAGCCTGCAGGGCGTCACCCACCAGGGCTTCCTGGTAATGGATGAGTTGATTCGCCGTATCGATCGCTCTGAAGCCTGCCGCCACCGCCAATTGCACCAGGTGCGCCGTGGCCTCTTTCTTCCACGCCGTGCCATACATGAACGATGGAAGAGGCACATGGTTATAGGCGGTCAAGGGCATGATGTGCCTCCGACTGCTCCTTTACGTTTTTGCTGTTGCTTTTCTTTTCTTAACCGGCGCTCTCCGCCGCAGAGATCCGCGCAATCTCGCTCCTCGTCAACTCCCGCCAGTGGCCGGGCTGGAGGTCTCCCAGCACCATCGTCCCGATCGCAATCCGAACGAGTCGTACCGTCGGATGTCCCACCGCGGCAGTCATACGCCGAACCTGCCGGTTCAGCCCCTCTCGCAGCGTGATCTTCAACCAGGCGGTCGGCACGGATTTGCGGAATCGGATCGGCACAGGACGATCAGGAAGCTCCGGCACGGCCGACAGCACGTGAACCTCAGCCGGCCTCGTCCGTGTGCCCTTGAGCAGGATCCCCTGTCTCAGCCGCCCCAGGGCCTCGTCGTTCGGCATGCGCTCCACCTGAGCCAGATAGACCTTCGGGAGTTGATGCCGCGGGTCTGTAATGCGATGCGCCAACGTCCCATCCGACGTGAGCACGAGGAGCCCTTCGCTATCCAGATCTAATCGCCCCGCCGCATATACCCCCGGGATCGCAACATAATCGGCCAACGTCGGTCGTCCCTTCGGATCCGTAAAACAAGGGAGCACCCCATAGGGCTTATTGAACACGAGCGTGCGGGATGCCGGCTTCAACGTGTCGCGCCCCACGTCTTTTGAGGCGTGAGCCTTCCAGTAGGCGACCCCTGAATCTCACGCCGGATCGCGGAGATGGTCAATCTATCAAAACGCGACCCCGAACCCCGCCATCAATGGTCAAAGTAAAGACCTGGCCCCATCCGGGCTCAAGGCCACGATGATCAGTCGCGCGTCACCGATCGGATCTCGAAAGCCGTTCCCCGTGAACAGTGCCGTCATTCGTCGATGCTGGGGCGACTGAGGAAAGGTCCGTAGACCATGGCGAACAGGACATAGGCGCCACTCCAGCCAACTGCCGCCAAGCCGAGCATGAGATTCGTCGGGAGGCCAGTGGCCGGCCCGAATACACGCAGCATCGCACCCAGGTTGACCAGAATGTAGATCAAGACCGTCATGGAACCCGCGTGAAGCGGTCGTCCCGTATGGCCCAAACTGGCGCGGGTCATCACCCCCAAGGTCATCGCGCCCACTGCGCCGGTCGTGAGCACGTGAACGGCATCCGCCGTCTGCAGGCCCAGCCCAAGAATCGCTCCCCCCAGCGCCAGCAGCGACATCACCAGCCACCCATAACCCAGATGCAGGATCAGCACTAACGGCTCACGCCAAGTAGCCCAACCGCGCCAACGCGACAGGCGGACCATGTTGGCCGACCCTGCCACCACCAGCGCCCAGCCGGTCGCCAGGGCCTGTGGCTGAACAGTCCAGGCGACGGCGGCACCTCCCACGAGCACGAGCGACACTCCATCGAAACGGGAAAAAGATGCAGGCCGTTCGGTCATGCCTTCATGGACCATGAAGTTGCGGGTAAAGTTGGGAGTGACGCGCCCACCGATGAGCGCCAGCAACACCATGACTAGAGCGAGAGCCATTCGCTCGGGAAGATCCGTCTTCGCGCCCCCGAGAGCCAGCACATGGAACAGAATGTTGGCGCCTGCATACAGGCTGATCAGCCCTCCCATCGGAGCAAGGCTCCAGTTCCTGCCAGCTACCATCTCTCGCCAGACAATCCCTGCCACCACGACAAGAAATGCTCCATCAACGATGGCGGGAACGAGAGGCGTGGGCCACGGCATGGCGATGACCAGCCGTCCTGCCAGCCACAACGTCAATAACAACATCAACGGCATCCCCCTGACCGGAGGACGCTCGGTCCAGTTGGGAATCGCCGTCAGCAGGAAGCCGGTGATCACAGCGGGCAGAAAGCCGAAGAGCATCTCATGCACATGCCAATCCCGCGGGGCATAGAGGAATGCCGAGTTGCCTGCTCCGGCACGAATCAGAATCCAGGCAGGAACTGCAAGGCCGCAAAAAATCGCGGCGCCGAGGAAAAACGGTCGGAAGCCATATGAAAAGAACGCCGGTCCATGGTAGTTAGGTCTATTCATCGCAGTTGATGCGTTCCGTTGAGGCCAAAAATTCTTCAGACGCGCCTAGAGCGCCTCACCCAGTATTAGGCCAAGTAGCCTATCCGCTTTTCTTTTTCTTTTCCATCATGCGACCACCTCACATCACGGGAGATGTCTCCGTGAGCGCAAGGTACGCCGCTTCAAATGGCTGACGAGATAGGCCACAATGACCAGATTCAGCAGCAGCACACTAATCCGAAGGATCGACGCCTGCTCAATGACCTCATAGAATTCGAATGGAAGCAGCAGGCTCGTCGAGACCACCGTCAGATAAGCGGCCCAGGAGAACTCCAGCCACAGCCCAATGCCTTCCACCAAAAACATCCCCGCATAGCCCAGGCTGACGAGACCCGCCACCAGCACACTATGAGGTTGAAGTGCACCCACCTTCAGAACCCGCGCGTGAATGAAGTGTGAGTCGGCATTCAAATTGAGGGCTTCGATCAGGAGGGAAAACAACGTGGCAATCTCGGCATGCACCAATTTTAGGAGGCCTAAACCGAAGAGGAGCAACAGGAGACCTTTCATCGCCTTGAACACTGCAATCACGGCTAGGCCAGTATGGTGCGAGCGTGTCGTCATCAATTGAAGAGACTATCACAAACGATGAGGAATCAAACGGCGGGCGGCTGGCGAGGCTGGAGCCGTCCTGTGTCAATGCAAGGGCGGCATCGCTAAGTCTTCGCGTCAGTATCGGCGGTAAGGTGCGCGATGATTGGGAGTGCGTGGGGTCAGAGTACATTTTCTTGCATATCTCGCCACAGGTAGCCAAGGTTGTAGGCGGGCCCTTCGACAGGCTCAGGGCAGGCTTTGCTGAAGGAGCGGGGTACCCACCGTTTATTTTTCCTACACTCTTCTAGTGGCCATGCGGTCTTGAGCGCACCATTCGTCAGGCTCAGGGCAGGCTTTGCCGGAGCGGCGGGGTCCCCGCCCGGCATCTGGAGAAGGAAAGCTGGAACTGACCACCTCTGCTCTCCTCGCCTCGGATGGAAGGGATGGACGCGGAGGTTTGGTTATCACTTTAGAAGGGCGGCGTGGTTGATCCCCAACTGCGCGCATCGAGGGAGCACCTTCTGAGCGTGCGCACTCTGCGAGCACTGGGGATTGACCAGGCCGCCCTTTTCCGCCCTGTGCCAGCCGAGGCCACCGCTCCGGACTGCCGTGGTAGGGGTGCCGCGAGAGGCGCGGAAGCGAAGAGCGCATGGCCACGTCCTCATCTTGGTGGCCAGTCCATCTGCCGTCCGCCGAGAACGTGCCTTACCCGCTCAG
>JAHFEU010000154.1 GCA_023248295.1 Nitrospirota bacterium
CGCACCGCGCACTCAGGATTTATTGGTTCCGGGCCTGGGCGGATGGAGTGCTCGGTGGACGCGCGCAGTGAAGGCCAGCCCAGCCACCCGCCCCCTGAGAGCATAAGGTGGATGGTGTGCCGGGTACCCGTTGCGCTTCTAACTGCAACGGGTGATGACGCGCGCAATAGGGGATCAGCCAGGCCACCCCTGTCATGAGTCCCGCGAGGGCGACGACCCTCCGCGCCCAGCCACTCCGGCCTCGGCCTCAGCGGGGTGCACGCACGAGGCCGTCAGGGCGAGGAAGACGCGACCTTGCGGGGGAGCCCCGCTGGTGTGCGCAGCGGTGGCCCGAGCGAGGCCCGACCGTCCAAGCCTCGGGTACCCGTTGCTCTTCTAGTTGCAATGGGTGCAAAAGGCATGGACGGATCGGAGAACCCCCACCATGTGGGGGATGGGGGGAGCCGGAGCCGGGCCGCCGATCGTTACAGCAGCGCGGCGAGCCTGCACGGAGCGGAATGCCTCGCCCTGACGGACTCAACATGACCCACACGATTTCCGGAAGAGCCTAATTCATTGACGCCCTTCTCGATTGACGGCATCCTAGCGGGGTGAAGGCCTTCCTCAGGACTGTGCTCGGCGCCCTGTCGGACTTCCGACGCCACGGCTGCACGAGCCTGGCCGCCTCGCTGGCGTTCTTTGCCCTTCTCTCCATCTTCCCGATCGTGTTCCTCCTGCTCCACGGGGTCAGTTTCCTTTTGCGACTGGACCAACTTGGCTCTGAGCAACTGGTCAACTTCCTCCAGGGGTTTCTGCCCAGCCTGGGGGAAGATATCGCGGCAGAGATGGAGCGGGTCGCTGAGGAGCAGGTTTCCCACGTGGTGGTCTTCCTGACCTTCGCGTGGTTCGGACTTCAAGTATTCTACGAAGTGGACTACGCCGTGAACGTCGTCTTCGAGGTACCGCGGCAGCGGAATCCTTTGATCACGACGGCGATCTCCATCGGCTTGCTGGGGCTCGTGGGAGCTCTGTTCATCCTGTCATACCTCGTGACGCAAATCCTCGATCTGGTCCTCCTCTATGCTCCGGAGTTCGGAGGCATGAGTCCGCTGGCAGTAGCCGCCAACGAGTTCCTCCTGTCATACAGCCTCCCGTTCTTGCTCGTGTTGGCCGCCGTGACCTGTCTGTATCGGTATGTGCCCCGGAGCCGTCCCCTCTGGCGTGATGCGGCCGTCGGCGGGCTGGTGCTGGCGCTCCTCTGGGAGGGCGCCAAGCACCTGTTCAGCACCTATGTGCCGAGCCTGACGGTCTACAGCCGGATGTACGGCTCGTTGTTGGTGGTCGTGCTGTTTCTCTTGTGGGTGTACTATTCCGCGGTATTGCTGCTCTTTAGCGCGGCGATCGTCCATCGTCTGCAGGTACTCCGCCAGCCTTCGATGTCCCCCTGACCTTCACCGCAGAGTTCCGTTATGCGTGAAGCGTGAATCGCAAAGTGGCAGGGCGATGCAGCGCGCGTCGTGTTTCCCGCTACGCAGGCCAAGGGGGTGCGTGATGGTGTGCTCGATTGAGGGTCACGAATCACGTTTCATGAATTCCTGGTGCCTGGGCAGGTTCCATTGTAGAATCAGGGCGTTCGGTCGTCAGAATACGTCAGGAGTGGTTGGAGCATGAACATCGACCAGGATGCCGTCATCTTTGCCGGGGCCCTCGCCGCGTTTGTAGCCGCATGTCTCTCGATCGTGGACAAGTTTATCACCCTGAAAGAGCGTCTCTCGACGGCCCACCCGCGGAAGAAGGAAGCTGAGCCTGTGGCCCACCGGGCCCCAGCCGAGGAAGCGGCCCCCCGACATCGGGCGCCGACCAAGGTGTTCCAGGTCTCTGCCTATCTCCTGGTCCAGGAGATCACCGTCGTAGTCGCGGCAGGGGTCCTCCTGAATTACCTCGGCCTCGTGCTGAGCCGCCAGTTGCAGAGCATTCTCTATCTCGACATGACCGGCACGGCTCTGGCCGCGTTTCTCCTGGGTCCATGGTGGGGCATGATGGTGGGATTGCTCTCGAGCTCGGTCGTGAACTGGCTGCTCTATCCGGAGCCAGGGGCCGCGCTGTCTATCTTTCCCTGGTCTCTCGTGAACATGACGGGGGGCGTCTTCTGGGGCCTGATGGCGCGCCGAGCCTGGTTTCGGAAGTACATGCGATCCGCTCGAGGCTCGACCATCGGCCACGTCTGGTATTTAACGACCTTCGGCATCCTGGGCGGCTGCATCATGAGCATCCCCGGCGCCTTCGTGGGGGCTGCCGTCTCAGGACAGACCGCATTTGCGCTCAGCCCGCAGGTGGCCGCCGTTCTCGACCGGTTCGCCTCGGACTGGCGGCAGGTCCTGAGCGATCACCTTCAATTACTGTTCGGTCCCACGTGGGGGAAGAGTCTGGGACTGACGTTCGTGTACTGGATACAGAACTGCCTGTGGTATATCCCGGACAAGACCATGACCGCTGCCATCGCGCTCGCCGTCCTGAAGTATGGGTTCCCTCTGTTCGAGCGGGAGCTAATTCACGGAGGTTCGAGCGGAAAGCCCCCTGTGGATACCCGCATGGCTCCGCTGCTGGTCGGGTTGCTCTATTCGCCCTCATTCGGTCACCTCGTGACCGCAAATCTGTACGCGGGCGCGAAGTTCTGGCCGCTGTGGGCTTCCCCCTGGCTGATTCTGATCGCAGGATACCTCGTCTTGTACCGGCGGGGGCCGTCCGACTCGTCCGTGAAGCAAGCCTGTCTGGCTCGGGCCGAGCGTTACAGCAGGGTTTTGAAGCCGATCCAGGAAGAACCGGTCTATGAGTTCTGCCGGCGTCTGACGCTCGCCACGCTGATCGCGAGCGTCCTGTTCGCAGTCTTTCTGCCGATCCTGTTGGTGGATTTTTCCCGCGCAGCGTTCAATTTCTTCTGCGTGGTGTACGGCTTTCTGCTGGCAGTGCACCTCGTCAGTGTCGCGATTTCCCAGAACCTTTCCGTGGCCCGAGCGAGCGAATAGGGGTCATTCCAGTCCTCAGTTTTGAGTTATGAGTTCTGAGTCATGAGTTCTGCAAACTCAGCACTCAGAACTCAGCACTGCTTCGGCGCCGGCCTCCGCGAAGCTGTAAAAACCGGTTCACGCCGGAACGGGTGATGAGGCCGACCAGCCGTCCATCCTGAACCACCGCCAGGCGGCCCTGTCCTTCGCGAAGCATCTGCTCGAGCGCCTTCAACGCCGGCGCATCAGGCGCGGTCCCCATCGCGGGCGACCAGGGTTCCATGATGTCGCGGACTCGCCGCCACTTCCAGAGGGCCTGGGGCAGGGACTGCACGTCATGGATCGTCACCATCCCGATCACCCGACCGTCCTCCGCGACCGGGAAGCCTTCATAGCCATGCCGGAGGAAGTGCTGAGCCACCGCTTCGTCCACGCTGAGGTCCGGGCTGACGGTGGCCACATCGCGCACCATCAAATCTCCGACCGCGACCCTGGCAAGAGCGGACCGGATGGCCGCTTGGCGCCGGCTGGCCCGGGCCGCCACGAACAGGAACACGCCGATCAGGATGATCCACCCGCCATTCGCCGCCAGCGGCTCCGGCATGGTGCCGGTGGCGGCGCCGAGCAGCAACACCATCCCGAGGGACACGAGCGCCGCTCCAAACCCCTGGCCGGCGATGGAAGCCTGCCGTGTGGCCCGATCAAAATCCCCTGACCACGCCCACAGGCCTGCTCTGAGCACCCGCCCGCCGTCAAGGGGGAATCCCGGGATGAGGTTGAACAGCCCGAGTTGGAGGTTAATCGCGCCGAGCAGGAATCCGAGCGCCACCAGACCCGACCGAGCCTGAGCGACAGACACCAAGCCGAGGAGCAGCCCTCCCAGCGCGAAGCTGACGATCGGCCCGCCGATGGCGATCAGGAACTCCGCCCGGGGCCCGGGCGGCTCCCGATGCATCTGGGCGATGCCTCCGAAGATAAAGAGGGTGATTTGGCGGATCGGGATGCGGTACCGCAGCGCCACGAACGAGTGGCCCAGCTCGTGAAGCAGGACTGACCCGAACAGCAGCAGCGAGGCGACACCGCCCATCATCCAATAGCGCGGGACCGAAAGGCCCGGAATCGACTCCGGCAGATACCCGGTGGCCAGACTCCACGTAACGAACCCGAAGATCAAGAACCAGGACACATGGACCTTGATCGGGATGCCCAGGATGCGGCCGATCTGCCAATCGCGGCCATTCATAGCCTATCCATACCAGTCATGACGAGCGACCGTCAATCCCGATCTCCCGCTTCCGCTGACCCCCACCCCTTTGATTCGGGTATACTGGTCCCCATGCGGCACGGGATGTCGCGCTCGACACTCACGGCGTGGGCGATCATGTGGGGCCTGGCGGCCGGGTCCGGAGACGGATCGGCGCAAGTCATCCGCGCGGGTCCACCGACCTGCAAAGCGATGGCGCTCACCTTTGACATGTGCCCGGTCCGGGAAGGCACCGGCTATGATGCTGAGCTTGTCGACATGCTGATGACCAAGCGCATCCCGGCCACGTTCTTTCTGTCCGGCCGATGGATGGCGACCCACGAGGCAGAGGTCCGAGCTTTGCGGGACGTGCCCTTCTTCGAGCTGGGCACGCACGGGCAGGCCCACGCACACCTGCCGCGGCTGGACGCAGATCGCCAGCGCAACGAGATCGCCCCTCCCATCACGCTGCTGGAGACCAAGTACGGCCGCCGCGCGCCGCTGTTCAGGCCGCCGTACGGTGAATATGACGACTCGACCGTGGAGATCGTGCGCGCATTGAGGCTCCGGTTCATTCTCTGGGACGTGGTCTCCGGAGACCCGGATCCTCGGCTCTCCCGGGCCCGCATGGTCGAGCGACTCACGGCCACCGTGCGCAACGGCAGCATGATCGTGTTTCACGCGAACGGCAAGGGACTCCATACGCGCGAAGTGGTGGAGGATTTGTACCAGGATCTGGCTCTGAAACGAGGCCTTCAACCGGTCACCGTCACCGACCTGCTGGATCACTGTGAGCAAAGAACCAACCATTAGGGCATACAAACCGGAAGATCGTGAAGCCGTGGTCCGGATGCTGGCTGACTCGGAGCCCTGGAAGAGGCTGGGCTACACCGCCGCGGACTGGGCACGACTATTCGACGCCATCCCGCAAGGGCGCGACGCATTCATCATCGAGACCAACGGCGCCGTCGCCGGCCTGGCGCTCATCCGGCCTCGGTTCCTCATGGGCGATTATCTGGAACTACTGGCCATCGCGCCGGCCGCCCGCGGGAAGGGATTAGGCGGCACCCTGCTGAACTATTTGGAGGGGCTGGTGTTCGCTCGCGCCAAGAACCTGTTTGTGTGCGTCTCCGACTTCAACCAGGAGGCGCGCCGGTTTTACCGGAGGCACGGGTACCAGAAGATCGGGCCCATCCCTAATTTGTTGATCCCCGGATCCGCCGAGATCCTGATGCGGAAAACGATGGGCCCGGCCCGGGGCCCCCGTAACGCGTAACGCGTCACGCGTCACGAGTAAACTTGAAAGGGACTCACGATGCGGGTCACAAAACTGCTGCATACCCGGATGCGGGTCAGCGACATGGACCAGACGATCAAGTTCTACACCGACGTGCTGGGGCTCGAGGTGCTCGAACGGAAGACCTCTCCGCGCGGGTCGCACCTCGC
>JAHFEU010000155.1 GCA_023248295.1 Nitrospirota bacterium
GACGTCTCAGCCCCTCGATCGTCCATACGCACAGCTCCAAGGCCGGCATCCTCGGGCGTTGGGCCGCCAAGCTGGCCGGCGTGCCGATTATCATCCACTCCATCCACGGGTTTGGGTTCACCCGCTACCAGCATCCGCTGGTCCGGCGCGCCCTCATCGCGTTGGAGCGTCGCACGTCGCGGTTCACCACCAGGTTCTTCGCCGTCTCGGAGGCGAACCGCCGCCTCGGCATCGAACTGGGAGTATTCCCGGCTGACCGTTGCACCGTCATTCGCAGCGGGGTCGATCTGCACGCCTTTCGGCGGGCTCGGGTGGACATCGCCGCGAAGAAACGGGAGTTGGGGCTTGAGCCGGGGCGACCTGTGGTCGGCATGATCGCGCCGCTGAAACCTCAAAAGGTGCCGCTCGATTTTGTCCGCCTGGCGGCGCTGGTCCACCGGTCCAGGCCGGATGCCCGGTTCGTGCTCGTGGGCGACGGGGAGTTGCGCGGCGCGGTGGAGGACCAGTCGGCTCGGCTGGGGCTGTCCGGAACGCTTCTGCTGACCGGCTGGCGGCGGGACATCGCCGAGATCCTGCGCTGCTTCGACGTCTTCGTGCTGACCTCACTCTGGGAAGGATTGCCGCGGGTCTATCTGGAGGCCTTGGCCAGCGGCGTGCCGGTGGTGGGAACCCGCGTGGATGGTGCGGCGGAAGTGATTCGGGATGGTGTGAACGGGTACCTCGTCGAGCCGGGGGATGTCCGCGGCATGGCCGATCGGGTCCTGGATCTCCTGGCGCATCCAGACGTGGCGGTTCGCATGGGCCAGAAGGGAGAGTCGCTGCCGCAGGAGTTCGACATCCGGGACATGATTCGTCGACTGGAGCGTGAATACGAACGCTTGGTTGGGGACCAGAAGCAAGGCGATGTCGTGCGCGTGGCATCGGGGTAGGGCGCGCCAGCGCAGAATTGAACGATGGCGCCAGTCGCGGAATGAACCCATTCTGCACTGAGCCCATGAAGAAATGGAGTCTTCCGTGAACGTTCCACTGCTGGACTTAAAAGCCCAATACCGTCAGATACGGGCCGAGGTGATGGCCGCGCTCGAGTCGGTGTGCGAGGAGCAGGCCTTTATTCTCGGCGCGCGGGTCGCCGATCTGGAGAAAGACCTGCAGCGATACCTGGACGCAGCCCACGCCGTCGGGGTGGCGTCCGGCACCGATGCCATTCTCTTGTCTCTCATGGTCTGCGGCGTGGGGCCGGGGGACGAAGTCGTGACGGTTCCTTACACGTTCTTCGCGACCGCCGGGTCCATCTCGCGCCTGGGATCCAAACCGGTATTCGTGGACATCCGCCCCGACACCTTCAATATGGACGCGGGTCAAATCCCCGGAAAGGTGACCCCGCGCACCAAGGCCATCATTCCGGTGCACCTGTTCGGCCAATGCGCCGACATGGAGCTAATCATAAAGATCGCGGCCAACCGGGACCTGGCCGTGATCGAGGATGCGGCTCAGGCGATCGGGGCAAAACGACGCGGTCGCCAGGCCGGGACGATCGGCCGGCTGGGCTGCTTCAGCTTCTTTCCTTCCAAGAACCTGGGCGGGTTCGGCGATGGGGGGCTGGTGACCACCGGTGACGGGGCCTTGGCTGAGCGCGTCCGCATGCTGCGGGTCCACGGGAGCCGTGAGAAATACCTCCATGAGATGGTCGGGTGCAACAGCCGGTTGGATGCCCTCCAGGCGGCCGTGCTGCGCGTCAAACTCAAATACCTGGACCGGTGGACCGAAGGCAGGAGACGAAACGCGGCACGGTACGAGCGGTTGTTCCAGGACGCGAAACTTCAAGATCGAGTGACCCTGCCCGTAACCGACCCGGGCAACTACCACGTCTTCAACCAGTTCACGATTCGCGTGCAGAAGCGGAACGAGCTGCGCGCCTACCTGAAGGACAAGGGGATCGGGACCGAAGTGTATTATCCGATCCCGCTGCACCTGCAGAGCTGTTATCGTGAGCTGGGGTACCGCACAGGATCCTTCCCGGTGTCGGAGCGTGCGGCCCAGGAGGCGCTCTCCCTCCCCATCTACGCCGAACTCTCCGACGACCAGCTTGCCTACGTGGTGGACACGATCGCCGCGTTCTACAGCCGGCACTGACGCCCACCGAGTGATCAAGCGTGATCCTGCTTTAGCAAGACAGCCGAAGTCTGTCGGCACCTCGCCTGCAAGGTCGCGTCATCCTCGCCCTGACGGCCTCCTGTGCGTGTCCCGACCGAGCCGGGGCTCACAGAGCTTGGCGCGAGGGACCGTCGCCATGGCGGGACTCCTGACAGGGGTGGCCTGGCTGATCCCCTATTGCGCGCGTCTTCTCCCGTTGCATCCTGGAGAGCAACAAGTACCCGGCACTTTCCGAAGTGCGCGATGCGCGAGCACGGGGGATTAGCCTGGCCGCCCCGCCGCTCCGCCCTTCGTCAGCCGAGGCGGCTTTTCCGTGAAGTCTCTACCCACACGAAACCCGGAAGAGCCAAAATAGTTTTTTCCTCCCTTGACTTTGTTCTAGTTAGAACTACACTACTCTCTCACAAAGGGAAGGGTGTGCTGAGATGAAAAGTATTGCGCTCGGCTCGGATGACGAGAGGATGGTTCAGTCTGATCACATCCCTGAGGCGGTCTTTGCTCCAGATGACGCCATCCTCGATGCCTATTCGAAGGCGGTCATCCGTGCGGCGGAGACAGTCAGCCCCTCGGTCGTCAATATCGAGGTGCGCCACCGCTCGAGAGGAGGGGCGACCGATCCACGCCGCCCGCATGAAATGCGCGGGAGTGGCTCCGGCTTCATCTTCACGTCGGACGGGTTCATCTTGACGAACAGCCACGTCGTCCATCACGCGGCGAAACTCGAGGCGACGCTTTCGGATGGCCGCCGGTTTCAGGCCGACCTGATCGGCGATGACCCGGCGACCGATCTGGCGGTGGTCCGAATTGCTGCGGGCAATCTGACGCCTGCGTCGCTGCTTGTCCCGGCCTCGTTGGGTGACTCGCACGCGGTACGAGTCGGCCAATTGGTGATTGCAATCGGGAACCCGTATGGGTTCCAATGCACGGTGACGGCGGGAGTCGTCAGCGCGCTCGGCCGCTCACTCAGGTCCACGTCCGGCCGGCTTATCGATAGCGTCATCCAGACGGACGCGGCGTTGAATCCCGGAAACTCGGGCGGACCGTTGGTCACGTCCCGTGGAGATGTCATCGGGGTGAATACTGCCGTCATTCTACCGGCGCAAGGCATCTGCTTTGCCATCGGGATCAACACGGCAAAGTTTGTCGCCGGGCGGCTCATCAAAGAGGGCAGAATCAGGCGCGGCTGGATCGGAGTGGCAGGGCAAGACGTGCCGCTTCCACGTCGTGTGGTCCGCTTTCATGACCTGCCGGTCGAGAGCGGCATCCTGGTGGTCTCCGTCGAGCCAGGCAGCCCTGCCCTGAGAGCCGGCCTGCTGGAAGGAGACGTCATCGTGGGCTTCGCCGGTCAACCGGTTGCGGGAGTTGATGCGTTGCACCGCTTGCTTGCGGAAGAGAAGGTGGGCACACGCGCGCCCCTGACGATCATGAGACGCGCCGACAAGATGAGTCTTGAGGTCGTGGCGGAGGATTTTCAACCCACAAGGGAGGATGGATGACATGAGGAAGCTGTTCGAGACAGACGACGCCTGGACCGGCTTGATTCTGCGGGCCATGCTGGGGGTGGTGATGTTCCCGCACGGCGCGCAGAAGTTGCTGGGCTGGTACGGCGGATTCGGGTTCGCCGGGACATTGGGGTTCTTCACCGAACAGATGCATCTTCCCTGGCTCGTGGCCCTGTTGGTGATCATCGGCGAATCATTCGGCAGCCTGGGTCTGCTCATCGGGTTGCTGACCCGGTTCACGGCAGCCAGCATGGCCCTGATCATGGTGGGCGCGATCGGGCTGGTCCACTGGCCGAACGGCTTTTTCATGAACTGGTTCGGCAAGCAGGCGGGGGAAGGGTTTGAGTACCATCTACTGGTCATCGCGATCTGCGCGGCCCTCATCATCACCGGCGGGGGCAAATGGTCGGTGGACAGCGTGATCGCCGAGAAATTGAGGAATTAGAAACAGTCGCTGGCATAGTTTCATAACCAGGAGGAGAACCATGGCGACGAAACGGATGATCACGGATCCCGCGAAGGCCAAGGCATACTTTGAGGCGAAGATGGCCTTTACGACCGGTCCAGTGGAACTGAACGGATGATGCAACAGGGCGAGGCGATCAACGTGGTGGATGTGCGCGCGGCGGAGGATTATGCCGAGGGCCATATTCCCGGCGCCATCAACCTGCCGAAGGATCAGTGGCGGACCCTCAAAGGACTGCGACAGGACAAGATCAACGTGCTGTATTGCTATTCCCACGTCTGCCATCTGGCCGCCGCCGCGGCAGTAGAGTTCGCCGGCAGGGGCTACCCGGTGATGGAACTGGAGGGCGGGTTCCGCGTGTGGAAGGAGGGGGAGTTCGACGTCGAGAAATAAGTGTCGCAGCTGGCTATCAACAGAGAGAACTGCCGCAAACCCACAAGTTATCGAAAAGTAGCAGGTTCCCGTCGTCGGATCCGAATCTGTATCTGTCGGGACACCGCACGGGCTTTGCCTGCTGGATGTTACCCCTTGTCCATCCGATGCGGTGAGCGTATCATCGTGGCACGTGGAGAGGAGGGGTTATGAAGAAGGTGAGGAAAAAGATGATGAAGAAGGTGATGAAGAAGGTGATGAAGAAACGGACCACGACCCGACCGGCGTCTCAATTATCCCCGGATCGGAATATCGAACGAGTGCGCCAGCAGCTTGCTCGCTTGACACCGTTTCTTTCCAAGGGAAAGGCGAATGCCACGTCGACACTTGGGGGGTTTGATCTGGAAACCGAACGGATGATCAGTGAGTTGTTTGGAGAGACCTCTGAGATGCTAGAGGCGTATGAACATGCACAGCTTGGCGAGGCGGCAAGTCTGGTCAATTGGCCGGAAGAGGCACAAGAAGGCGGGGCCCAGGGCAGCGATCAGGAAAGTCTCCATCTACGCAGACGTGTGCTGGAAAGCTGTATCGCGGAGCTCGAGGCTCGCCGGGCGGCAGTGGCCAAGGGGAAGGGCAAGACCCCCAACTTGCTGATCGGTCCCCAGGTCGCGGAACACATGACCCCTGACATCCGGAGCGTGCCCCTCGATGCCACATTGAAGGAGGCCGGGCGACGCATGCAGGAATGGAGGATCGGCTCGCTGCTGGTCGCTGACGATCGCTATTATGTCGGGGTCATCACGGATACGGACCTGGCCCGCGATGTGGTGGCACGGGGACTTGATCCATCCAGCACCCCCGTCAAAGCTTGCATGAGGAAGCCGCCGATCACGATCGAAGGAAGCCAGCCGATCATCGAGGCAGTGCGGCTGATGAAAGACAAAGCCACCCGACATCTCGCGGTCACCCAGGACGGCACGATCGTCGGCCTGATCTCGGTGTCGAATATCTTGCGATACTATTCCGGCGTGGTGTAGGACTTCAGGAGTGGTTCTTTTTCGGAGTCAGCCACACCTCGGCCAACCCTAGTTCGTTGACGCGAGCCATCACCCGAGCCATGAGAGCCTGTTTCACCCAAGTCTCATCGATCTCTTTTGCCCCTTTGACGACAGTGAAG
>JAHFEU010000045.1 GCA_023248295.1 Nitrospirota bacterium
CGGCACCTTCACCGTCCCGGTGAAACTCCATCGCGATGTGACCGCCAGCGTGTCGGTTCTGGTGGGGAAGAAACAAGAGCCCGATTCGCCTCAGGTGGCGACTTGAGGCGGGCGAGAGGGAGAAGCAGCAACAGATGAGTCTCGCGGTGGGTTCACTGAAGGCCTTGAAGGCAGCCGATCCGGCGGTGTACGAGGCGATCCGGGCGGAAGAACGGCGCCAGCGCGACAAACTGCTGTTGATCGCCTCGGAGAATTTTGCGAGCCCCGCGGTGCTCGCCGCCCAGGGATGCCTGATGACCAACAAATACGCCGAGGGCTATCCCGGTCGGCGTTATTACGGCGGCTGTCAGAACGTGGATGCGGTCGAAGAATTAGCGATCCAGCGGGCCAAGCAAATCTTCGGGGCCGAGCACGTCAACGTGCAGCCGCACTCGGGCTCACAGGCCAATATGGCGGCCTACCTGTCGGTGCTGAAGACCGGCGATGTGATTCTGGGTATGGACCTCTCGCAAGGGGGCCATCTGACGCACGGCAGTCGCGTGAACTTCTCGGGCACGCTGTTTCGATCCTATTTTTACGGCGTCGATCGCAAGACCGAAGTCATCGACTATGACGCAGTGCAGCGCATCGCGGAGGAATGCCGTCCTCGCATGATCGTGGTGGGCGCCAGCGCCTATTCGAGGATTCTGGACTTTCCCCGGTTCCGGTCGATCGCCCAGTCGGTGGGCGCCTACCTGCTCGTGGACATGGCGCACATCGCGGGCCTGGTCGCGGCCGGTCTTCATCCCAGCCCGGTGCCCTATGCGGACTTCGTGACCACCACGACGCACAAGACGCTCCGGGGTCCGCGGGGCGGGATCATCATGTGCAAAGCGGAGCATGCCAAGGCGGTGGACAAGACCATCTTCCCCGGAACCCAGGGGGGGCCGCTGATGCACGTCATCGCCGCCAAAGCGGTGGCGCTCAATGAGGCGCTGTCGCCGGCGTTCAAGCTGTACCAGCAGCAGGTGGTCGCCAACGCCCGCGCGCTCGCCTCGGGACTCGCCCAGCGCGGATACCGGGTGGTCTCCGGAGGCACCGATACGCACCTGTTTCTGGTCAACCTGAGCGGCAACGGGCTGACCGGCAAGGAGGCCGAAACGGCGCTCGATGCCGCAGGCATCACGGTCAACAAGAACGCCGTGCCCTACGACGAAAGACCCCCCGCCGTCGCCAGCGGGATCCGGTTGGGAACTCCGATTGTGTCCACGCGAGGGATGCGGGAACAGGAGATGAACGAGATCGTCTCGCTGATCCACCGGGTGCTCGAGCGGCCGCAGGACGCGCGTGTGCAACGGGAAGTCCGGAAGCAGGCGAAGGCCCTCTGCGGTCGTTTTCCGATCTTCTACGCCTATGACGCGGCGTTAGTCTAAGGAGGATGCCTGCCGGTGAAATGCCCATTCTGCGACGAGATCGAGGACAAGGTCGTGGATTCGCGGATGGCCAAGGAGGGCGAGGTCATCCGCCGCCGCCGCGAATGCCTCGCGTGCAAGCGCCGGTACACCACCTATGAGCGGGTCGAAGAGAGTCTCCCCGTGGTGGTGAAGAAAGATGGGCGGCGAGAGTCGTTCGATCGGGTGAAGATTCTGTCCGGCCTCAAGAAGGCGTGCGAGAAGCGGCCCATCAGTGTCGCGACCATCGAGGCGGTCGCGGATCGGATAGAAAAGCGCGTCCAGGAGATGGGCGAGACTGAGATTCAGAGCAGGACGATCGGGGAAGAGGTCATGCGAGAGCTGCATCAGCTCGACCAGGTCGCCTATGTCCGCTTCGCGTCGGTGTACCGGGAGTTCAAGGACATCGATCAGTTCATGGATGAACTGAAGGCGTTGGCCCGGGAGCGTCAGGAGAAATAGCCCGGCCTCTTCGTCCCCCTTCGATTCTCCCTCCCTTCCTTGGCAGGGCGTGTTCCGGATTTCTTCGTCTCTCAGTGGTCCCTAGTTCGTTGATCACCGCACGGGCCCGATCATGCAGGCTGGACGATCCAAGCGGGCGAAGAATAAAACGGCGCCGGGGCGAAGGGCAGGCGTCGCCACGCGAGTCGCGATCATCGGGGCGGGCCGCGGCGGCACTGCTCTGATGGAGATCTTTGCCAAGGACCCGCTGGTTCAGGTGGTGGGCGTGGCGGAGCTCAATCCCAAGGCCGCCGGCGTCAGGCTGGCCCGCCGGCTGAAAATTCCGGTCACCCGTGATTACCGGGAGCTCCTGACCCTGGAGCACGTTGATTTGATGATCGATGTGACCGGCAATGCCGAGGTGGGACGGGTGCTGCAGGACTTCCATCGCATGGGCGTCGCGGTCATCGGAGGGGCGAGCGCGAAGTTCATGTGGCAGCTGATTGAAGCGCGCATTCTGGCGGCCGCCGAGATCGAAAAGACCCTGAACAGGTATCAGTCCCTGTACCGGCTCTACGTGAAGGAGGCCAGCGCGGCCGTGACGGCGGAACGCATCCGCATCGCTTGCGAGATCCACGACGGCCTGGTCCAGAACCTGGCCGGGGTGAATTTCAAACTCGACCTCTGCCAGGAGTTGATCGGGAAGAATCCAGAAGCTTGCCAGGCCATGCTGCTTGAGACCAAGACCCAACTGCGGATGGCCATCGAGGAGGCCCGGCAGGTCATTTTCAACCTCCGCCCGGTCCAGTACGATAAGCTCGAATTGATCCCGGCCCTGACGAATTACCTGAAGTCCTACGAAACGCAATACCAGATCAAGACCGAGTTTTCGGTGTCCGGCGACGAGACCACGTTATTTCCGAAGACGAAGATCTTCCTCTTTCGGATCGTGCAGGAAGCGCTCAGCAATGTGCAACAGCACGCCAAGGCGGACCGCGTGGCGGTCCGCGTGGCGATCACCCTCGGTGCGCTTACGGCCTCCATCACCGACGACGGAGTCGGCTTTGACGTGCACGCGGTCTCCCGGGATCCGGAGAAGTGGGATCATTTCGGGTTGCGGGGCATTCTGGAGCGTGCGCGCCTGGTGGGCGGCAAGGCTGGGATCGAGTCCAAAAAAGGACGGGGCACACGAGTGGTGCTCGAGGTGCCGCTGGTGAACAAGGAGGCTACCCGGAATGGAACGAATTAAAGTGCTGGTCGCCGACGATCACCGGGTCGTGCGTGAGGGGCTGATGGCCATCCTCAAGTCCAAGGAGAACATCGAGGTCGTCGGTGAGGCGCAGGATGGGCAGGAAGCGATCGAGAAGGCCCGGACCCTCGAGCCGGATGTCATCCTGATGGATGTGAGCATGCCGCGGATGGGAGGCGTGGAAGCGACTCGCCAGATCAAGCGGGAGTTTCCGCACATCGGCATCATCGCGCTGACGATGTACGATGAACAACAGTATATCTTCGATCTCGTCCGTGCCGGGGCGACCGGGTACTTGCTGAAGGATACGGAGTCGTCTCAAATTGTGGAAGCGATCCGGGCCATCTATCGTGGAGAATCGCTGATTCACCCGTCAGTGGCCAGCAAGATCCTCGCGGAATTTTCGCTGTTGGCCCAGAAAAAGGGGAAGAAGCCGTCATGGGAGGACCACGACTTGACCGAGCGCGAGATTACGGTGCTGCGGTTGGTGGCGGACGGAAAAACCAACAAAGAGATCGCGAACAACCTGGATCTGAGCGAGAAGACCGTCAAGAACCACGTCCGGAATATTTTCCACAAGCTTCAGGTCTATGACCGGACTCAAGCCGCCATCTTGGGGATTCGCAAGGGCATCATCGATCTGGAGCCCCGCCCCTAGCCCGGATTATTCATGAGCGCTTCTGCTGCAATCGCAGACCCGCTACTGCGACAAGCCTGCCCGCGGGCTCTCCGGCGGGCAAGCGGGCGGGCTCGCCGCTCAGTCGGTCACCGTATTGTTCACCCGTTGCATGGGGCAGAGCAACGGGTCCCCGATACGCCTCCCCCTCGCGGCGGAGCGCCGGGTACCCATTGTGCTTCGTTGCAATGGGTGCAACGCGACGCGGCTCCCGGGGACCCATTGCTCTTCAGACTGCAATGGGTGCACGCGACGAACCGTCATGAATAATCCGGGCTAGCTAGCGCGCCACGGGTCTCTCTAGCCGGGATCGTCCTAAATAAAAAAAGCCAACACATGTTTTCTTTATGCAACAAGCTGGAAAGCGAGAACAAGTTAGGATATTTCCATATTTCAATGAGTTACACAGAAAGAAGCGGGCTAGCCTTGGTGGCATGCACATTGCTACAGTGTTTACCGGTTAGCTATAGCCGTATCCATGCGTCAACAGCATACCATCAGCCAGCCCATTACTTGCTCAGGGGTCGGTCTTCACACCGGGCAACCGGTGACGCTGACGCTCCGTCCGGCGCCGCCCGACACCGGCATCGTCTTTGTTCGGCATGAGGCGGACGGCCCGGTGTCACTGGGCGCCTCGATCAGCAACCTGGTGCCCACGGAGCTCTGTACCGCACTCAGCTCGAACGGGACCTATGTCAAGACGGTCGAGCATGTGCTGTCTGCCTTGGTGGGCTTAGAGGTGGACAACGTCTACGTGGAACTGGACGCCGGGGAAGTGCCGGTGATGGACGGCAGTGCCGGTCCATTCGTGCGACTGATCCGGACCACAGGGATCGTCGCGCAGGATCGGCGTCAGCCTTTCCTGAAAATCGTGCACCCCATCGAGGTGAAGGATGGTGACCGGCGTGTGGTCATCGAGCCCGCCTCGAGCACCCGCATCACTTACTCCATCCAATACGAGCACCCGCTGATCCGGAAGCAAACCTATACGTATGACTGGTCCGTGTCCGGGTTTGAGCAGGACATCGCGGATGCCCGCACGTTCGGGTTTCTGAAGGAGGTCGAGAACCTCTGGTCCAGAGGCCTGGGGAGAGGGGGGTCGCTCGAGAACACGATTGTGCTCTCTGAACGCGACGTCCTCAACGAGTCCGGGCTTCGGTACCACGACGAGTTCGTCCGGCACAAGATTCTGGACCTCATCGGCGATCTGGCGCTGCTCGGCGTACCGTTCATCGGACACTTGATCGCCGATCGGTCAGGCCATGCGCTCCACACCATGCTGGTGGAGAAAGTTCTCGAGCAGACCGACAAATGGATTCTGCTCGGCGCTCAGGAGGAACCATTTGGTGCGCAGTCACGATCTGCCCGTAGTCCGTATGGCCACGTGCAGACTGCCCCCCTGCCTGTCCCCTCTACGTTCTAGCCCAGATTATTCCTGACACATCTACTCCGCCAGGCGATCCTCTCGCGGGGTGCCCATTGCTCCGGGGACCCGTTGCTATTCCGGTTGCAACGGGTAAATGCAATGGGCCGTTCGGCCGTTCTCGCTGCTGAGCGGGACTGTGCACGTCATCGAGAGGGTGTGGTTGAGGGGGAAGGGAGGCCGGGGGCAAGTGGCCTTGCCCCCGGCGTTGTAACCGAGGCAGGGTTACTTTTTCTTCTTCGATTTCTTCTTCGTCGCCAACGCGTTCACCTCCCTTCAGAGCGCAAGCGCCGGATCAGCTCCAGTAAATCTGAATCGTCCGTTCGACCAGGCGCTGGAAGAGTTCCTTGGCAAGCAGGGCGCGTCGAGTGTCCCGCAGGATCCGGCAGGCAGCCTCAGGGACGCTTCTCTCGACGGATCTGCTGCGCCCGAGAACGGTCTCCCTCCTAGGCTCTTCCTCGTCGGTGAGGATTTGGCTGGACAGACTGGCGAGCGTCGCGTTGTCAGGTTCGACTCTAGAGGAAGTACATTCGTGATCGAATTCATGAGTCGAAGGACTTAGTAGCACGGCTTTCACGTCATGTCAATACTAATTATTTCATTCCTCGAGCGATTGCTCGAACTGCCCCGCCGTCCTGCCGCTCGAAAACTTCGCAACGCCTGTGGTACAGTGACACCTCGCCCTCGTGTTGAACATCACAGGCAGGAGGTCCTCATGAAAAGAGAAAAGCTTTTTGCGATAGTGGCGCTCGTGACGGCCCTCACGGTGACCGGCTGCGCGACGAGACATCACGGCGCGGGCTCCTACGGCCGCGGAGACATGGACTCGTCCGTGGAGAGCGGGGTCAAAGAGATGAACGCCTTGGTGGACAAGGCGGTTCAGGATCCCGAGAAAGCCAAGCGCGTGCAGGCGATCGTGGAAGAGATTGTCGGAGAGGTGAAGCAATCCTATCAGCAGAACCGCGAGTTCCACCGGAAGCTCTATGAGCTCAATGTCAACTATGAGGCGAAGCCGGAAGAGTTCACGAAGATTTTGGATGAGTTGAACAACAGCCGGATGCGATCGGCGAGCAAGATCCTCGGCATGCGGTACAGAATGAAAGAATTGCTGACGGCGCAGGAATGGAAGGCGTTGTCGGAAGGCATGGCGGCGGCCCGCGGCCGGTATCGAAATGGGCGGCACGCCGCGGACGGCGCGAAGGGCGGAATGAAGCCCGGAGAATGAGGCCTGCTGGCTTTAACCGGGGTCCCGCGCGTCGTGGGTCAGGTTCAGGAACAGGAGATCGGTTACGGTTCCATTGATGTCCAGGGCTGTGAGGGAGGCGTGGTCGATCCGCATCTGACGAGCGGTTTGCAGATCGATTCGAAGGTAATGTGCCAGGATGGCGCGCAGCACGTCGGCGTGGGAGACAAGGAGGAAGGAGCCCGGTCCTACTCCGGCCCCCGCTCGTTCGACCGCTGCGACTGCACGCCTCTGGACCTCGTGGAGCGTTTCCCCGCCCGGCGGCCGGACTTCCTGCGGCCTGGCATAGAAGTTGTGCCGTACGGTATCGTCGGTTAGGTCCTTCCAGTAACGCCCCTCCCACTGTCCCACGCCGACTTCAGTGAGACCTCCTTCCACTGTCACCGGCAGGTGAAGGGCCGACGACAGGATGTCCGCCGTTTGAAGAGCCCGGGCCACGGGGCTTGAGTAGAGCGCCTCGATCGAACGGGCTTTGAGGGACTCGGCCAACCGTTGCGCTTGCGCGACGCCGTGGCGGTTCAACGGGACCGGCCGCTCGCCCATGATCTGGCCGCTCCGGTTCCAATCCGTCTCGCCGTGTCTGACAAGAAACAACGTGGCCATCGTGCTCGCTTGACGTCACCTGGCAGGTGTTCGGACGAGTGACCGGTCAGAGGCGCTGCTTCAATCCTTCGGCGTAGCCGGTCAGCTCGACGTACCCCTGTCCTGCCACGGGCGCGTTCCGGAGCATGCCGCTGACCCGCACGGCTCCTTCCCAATAGGTGACCTGCGTGCTGCGCCGGGTGATCAGTTCTTGGTCCGGAAACAAGGGGACAAGGCTGAGCGAGAGACCCAGCGATCCGACGGATATCCGCCAGCGGCTGGGGTAGCGGGCTCCGCTCGCGCGGCTGCTCCAGTGGTCCAGGGTTTCGACCTGAAGTTCCGAGACCGAGAGATGCTGCGCGCGTCCATCCGGAAGGATCAGGGTTCCACTCGATGCCGCGTCTGAGCTTCCATCGGTCCGGCGCAAGCGGTAGAACATCAATTCACTCCGGTTGTCGAGTTGCACGCTGAACCAGTCCCAACCGACCTGTTCCTCCCCCAGATCCCCTGAACCGAATTCGTGATCCATCCAGCTCGTGCCGCTGACGGTCAGCCGCGCGCCATCGACCCAGAGGGTACCCGTGGTTGCCAGACGGGGGAGCGAATAGTAATGAGAGGCTTGCCCGGGCGCGCTTCCCTTCCGGCTGATCCCCCCCTCGCCGTGCACGACGGGCGGTTTCTCCGGCGTCACGACGAGATCGATCGAGAAATCCTTCGACGAGGCTTTGAGGTGATGCCGGGTGTCCTCTGGAGACGAGGTCTCGACAATCCAGCGATCGATCCAGACACGCAGCCGACCGGTTTCCGCGCCGGCCTTGCCGAGCCCGGCGCGGCTGACCTTCTCGGCGTACCGAAAGCGGGCGTTGCCATGATCCGACAGGGCAAAATGGGCGAGGTACAGATGTCGGATCGCCCAGCGGGACGGATTCGCTCTGATGCGCGCCTGCTCGACGCCCCTGCGGAAGAACGTCAACTGATAACCGAACCGGCGTCCGTTCTCCGAGGAGAGATGGCCGGTGTAATACCACCATTCTGTCCGGAATTCGTCGTGAGCGCCGTGGTCGTGCGGGAAGCGATAGGTGTAACCAGCCACAGCCGGACGGAAGCCCGATTGACCCGGTGCGTCAGAACGTCCCGCTTCGGGCAGGGCCGGCCCGGGCATCGCGCAGAGACCGAACACGCAGAGGATCAGTCCGATCCGTCCTCTGGTCGGCTTCCACTTATCGAGCGAATCGCGCGGCATGACCATCACTCCGTGAGAGACCCTGGGCTGAGAAGGGCATCGTCCAGAGGCTTATAGCACGTGAATCTCTGATGTGCAATTCTCCTGTCCTGGAGAGGGTTTTCGTGCTGTCGCGTGCCGCCGCGGTTCACGGCGGTTAAGTTGACAAGGCCGACGCGCTTCGGCTATCGTGAGGCATGCAAACCGAGCGAGGCCGTCATCACCGCGACCACGACTCGTCGTTCCGCGTGCCGGATCGCATCCCGGTGTTCCCCCTTCCTAATGTCGTCTTCTTTCCCAAGATCTATTTGCCCCTGCACATTTTCGAGCCTCGCTACCGAGCCATGATCGCTGACGCCGCAGCCGAGGGGCAGTGTATCGGCATGGCCTTGCTGAAGGAAGGGTGGGAGCACGACTATTACGGGAATCCGCCGATCTTTGAGGTGGGCTGCGTGGGACGGCTGGTCAGCGTCCGGAGATTGCCGGACGGTCGCGCGAACATCCTGCTGCAGGGTCTGAGCCGATACCGCATCCACGAGCAGTTCTATGACAGGAGCTACCGGCAAGCCAGCGTGGTGCTCCAGCCGAGCGGCGCCGAGGCCGCGCTGGAGTCGTCGGTCCGATCCGATCTCCTCCGCCTCATGGATGAATACTTGGAGACGCGCGAAGACGGACACCGATCGCGCGGGTTGTTTCGTCTGGACGTCGGCGATGAGATCCTCGTCAACAGCCTTTCGACCTACCTGGACTTCACCCCCCTGGAGAAACAGTTCCTCCTCGAAGCAGACAGTCTCCTGCAACAGGCCCGTCGCCTGAGCGACCTCATCCAGTTCAAACTCTGCGAACGGGATGGCGCGAAAGGCTGGGGGTGATGGAGGTGATAGGTCGGACCGTCGCCATTGAGGCCTCCGGGTTGGGCAAGGTCTATGACGGCGTGACGGCCATCGACGGTCTCTCCTTTCAGGTTTTTGCCGGAGAGATCTTCGGGCTTCTGGGCCCGAACGGAGCCGGCAAGAGCACCACACTCCGCATCCTGATCACGATTGTGCGTCCAGACGCCGGTCACGCGACCGTCTTGGGTCATGACGTCGTCAGGGAAGCGGACCGTGTCCGCCACCTGATCGGGTACGTGCCGCAGGAGCGCGCCATCGATCGCTTTCTGACGGGGCGCGAACATCTGCTGCTGCTCGGCGACCTCTATCATCTGCCGAAGAGCGAGACTCGGAAGCGGATCGCGGAAATCCTGAGATTGGTCGACCTCGAAGAGCAGGCCGACCGGCCTGCCAGGACGTACTCTGGGGGAATGAAGCGCAAGCTGGATCTCGCCTGCGGCCTGCTGCCGAACCCCAAGATCCTGTTCCTGGACGAGCCGACGCTCGGCCTGGACGTACAGAGCCGGCTGCGGATCTGGGACTATGTCCGTCGCCTCCGGGAGCGGGGGATCACGATCGTCATGACCACCAACTATCTCGACGAGGCGGACCGATTGTGCGATCGCCTGGCCATCATCGACGGCGGCCGCATCAAGGCGCTCGGGTCGCCCAACGAACTGAAAGCGGGACTCGGCGGCGACATCATTTCGCTGACGGTGGGCGCGTCGGAGACGGCCTGCGTCGACCGGCTGGCGTCGGAGCTGAAGGGGCTGCCCTTTGTCCGTGCCATCAGTACCAAACAGAACGGGCTGGACATTCGGGTGGAATCTCCCGAAAAAGCCCTGCCGGTCGTGTTGGAGGCGGCGAACCGGGCGGCCTGCCGGCTGGAGTTCATCGACTATCACCGGCCGCGGCTGGATGACGTGTTCGTGGCTCTCACCGGCCATGCGATCCGGGAAGAATTCCCGAAGACGGACGAATGAAAGTGGTGCATTGTTGATGGCTGCGTACGTCCAAGAGATCGGTGCGCTGACGATGCGGTGGGTCCGTCGGCTCAGTCGTGAAAAGTTCAGCATGGTGTTCACCCTCGTGCAGCCGATGCTGTTCTGGCTGATTTTCTTCGGGAACCTCTTTCAACGGGCGGCGGACGCGCAGGTGGTCCAGGCCCCCAACTACATCAGCTTTCTGGCGGCCGGGGTGGTGGTGATGACGGTGCTGAACAACGGATTGGCGGGGGGCGTGGACCTGCTGTTCGATAAGGAAAACGGGTTCCTGGAGAGACTGCTGTCCACCCCGATCCACCGAACGTCCGTGGTCCTGAGCCGCTTCCTCTTCGTCATGACGATCACCTGCCTTCAGATCCTCGTCATTCTTGGAGTCGCGGCCCTCTTCGGCGTCCGGCCGGCCACCGGGCTCCTCGGTGTGGCCGTCATCCTCTTCATCGGCATGCTCTTCGGAGTCGGGTTGACCGCGATTTCGATGGCGATCGCCTTCTCGGTCAAGAGTCACGGCGACTTCTTCTCCGTGCTGGGCTTCCTTTCCCTCCCGCTGATCTTTCTGAGCTCGGCGTTGGTTCCCTTGTCGGCGATGCCTGCCTGGATGAGCGTGCTGGCCCGGTTCAACCCCATGACCTGGGCCATTGACGCAATCCGGCCCCTGATCCTCTCAGGCTGGGCCGAAGCGCTCCCTCGCATCGGCATGGTGGTCGTGATCATGGCGGTGTTTGATGCGTTCTGCCTGTACGGGAGCGCGCGGGCCTTTCGACGGACGATAGGCTGATTGGAACAAACGTGAAGCGTGATTCGTGAAGCGCACCTCGTGAAGCGTATCTCGTCAGAGTCTTCACGAGATACGAGATACGAACGACGAGATACGAGACGCGAGATACGAGAGGCAGATGGCCGATGGTCCCCACGAGTGAAAATCAGATCAAAGCGTTGATCCGGCTGCTGTCCGATGACAATGATCGGATCGCCAAGACGATCAGCGACAAGCTGGTCGAGGTCGGAGACTCGGCCGTGCCCTTGCTGCTGGAAGCCGAACTCGAGCGTCCGGGGATGGCGCGGCGGATCGAGGGGATCCTTGACGAGATCCGCGGGAGCAGGCTGGAGGAAGAACTCCGTGGCTTGGTTGGCCGTCCGGATCACAGGGTTGAATTGGAGGCGGGCGCGTTTCTGATCGCCCGGTATGCCTATCCGGGACTCGAGGTCGAGGAGTACGTGCGCCGGCTGGACGGGATGGCGGCTGAGGTCCGTGAGCTGATCGGGCGGCGGGTCTCGGGCGAGGAGGCCGTCAAGGCGCTCAGTCGGTACCTGTTCGTCGAGCAGGGCTTCAGGGGCAACACCAAGAACTACTACGAGCTGGAGAACAGTTACCTGAATCGGGTCATCGATCGCCGCACCGGCATCCCGATCAGCCTCTCAATCCTCTACTTGCTCGTCGGGCGGCGCCTGGGGCTGCCGTTATACGGGATCGGGATGCCCGGGCATTTTCTGGTCAGGTTCGACTCGGAGCGATACAAAGTGTTTGTGGACTGCTTCAATGCCGGGGCGTTGCTGACCGAAAAGGACTGCGCGCGATTCCTGATGCAGGCGGGGTATGGCTTCGAGGAGAAGTACCTCCAGAAAAGCTCCACCCCCGCCATTCTCACACGAAGCCTCAAAAATCTCATCGCGGTTTACAACAAGCTGGGCGAGTCGGTCAAAGCGTCGCGGTTCAGCCGCTTCATCGAGATCCTCGACGGCGCGAAGAAGGGGGAATGCGAAGCAGGAGCCTGAGCCGCAAGTCACTCCCTACACTGAGATCGTCATCAGGTCCCGTCCCACCAGAATCCTGTCCTTGAAATAACGGCCTGCCTGCCTCTTCACGTCGTACCGTTCGGCGATCGGATAGAAGTGCGACAGGATCAGGCGTTTGACTCCAGCCTCACGAGCGACCCGTCCGCATTCCCCCGCGTGCATGTGCCCGAGACCCGGCCGGGTGGCGGGGAACGAACAGTCCAGCACCGCCACATCCGCGCCTCGGCAGAGGCGCACGAGGCTCGGGCAATACTGCGCGTCCCCGGAGTACACGAGCGTTCGACCTCCGTGCTCGAGTCGATAGCCAATGCAGTGCAGCCGGGGGCTGTGCACCACCGTCCGGGGCACGATGCGGGTCTTGCCCACCATGAAGCTCCGGTCCGCGACCTCCCGGATCCTCACCCGAAACGCGGCGGTGTTAAACCCCGGAAAAGTGTTCAGGATCGTGCCGAACAATCGCCGGGTGCCGCGAGGGCCGATGAGGGTGAGGTCCGCCCGCGGACCGACGAACTTGGAGTGGTAGACTGCGTCGAAGAAGAACGTCACGAAGTCCGAGAAGTGGTCGGCATGAAAATGCGAGAACAGGATGTGGCGGATCCTGTGCCGGTCTATTCCGGTCTTGATCAGGTTGCTCAGGGTCCTGGGACCAAAATCCAGGAGGATCGTCTGGTCGGTTTGAACCACGTAGCCCGCCGCGGCGCGTGTGGGGTGGACGTTGGTGCCGGAACCGAGGATGGTCAGGCGCATGGCTGACGGCAGGTCGAGGTTGAGGTTAAGGTTGAGTCTGAGCCCCAGTCTCCCTACCCTGGAAACTGTCCCGGATGCGAAGCAGGATCGCCCGCCCCTGCTCCGCCTCCTTCGGCGTCAACGCTCGTGCGAAGTACGGCTTCAGGAAGGTGGCGTGCGCGGCAAAGGTTTTCTGGAACAGTGCTTCGCCTTTGTCCGTGAGCCGAATCTTCGTACATCGCCGGTCGCCTTTCACAGGATCCCGCCTGATGAGGCCCTTTGCCACCAGACGGTCGAGGACACCGGTCAGCGTACCCTTCGTGACCAGGGTGGCCGCAGACAGCTCCCCGCAGGTCATCCCCCCCGTCTCCCCCAGCGTGGCGATCACGTCGAACTGAGAGGGGGTCAGGCGCATGGAGCGGATGTGACGGCTGCCTTCCCGCATGAAGGCGAGATAGGCCTCTACCAGTGGCCTCAGCACCTTCATATAGGGGTCGTCTTTGAAGTCCGGTAGGTCCATGCTTTGCCGGCATGTTAGTACTAGTTAGAATAAACTGTCAACCTCTACGTACCGCCATTGACGGAATTCGAGACAACCACCTATGATGCCGTCCGATGATCAAGCGCTACCAGGACGGCCAAGCCAATCTCACCGCGACTCTCCTGCTCGTCGGCCTGATCGTGGCCCTCGTGTGGATCTGGAAGCGGCTTCCGCCTGCGACACAGGACGACCTCGTCGAACGGGCGATCCCGCTCACCCTGCTGGGCATAGCGGTGGGCCTGTTCGCCTGGGTCGTGGTGCGCAAGCTGCACCGCCGCCGGAAGGGCCGGCTTGAACGGGACCGCCTCATGCTCCGTTTTGAGCGTGAGACCTCACCCGAGAGGCGGCTGGACTTGGCGTTTGAGCTGATCGAGCTGAATCGGTACAAGCTAGAGGGACTGGAGCGAGTGGCGTCGGTTATGGTGGAACTGTTCGTGACCACCATGAAGACCGCCCAGGGCGACAAACGGTACCTGATCCGTGGGAAGGCGGCCAGCTATTTAGGGGTGCTCCGGGACAAGACCACCGTTCCGCTCCTGCTGGCGGCCCTGGAGGATGACCACGCCTATGTGCGCGCCTGTGCCGCGTTGGCCTTGGGTCGCATGCGGGCCAGCGAAGCAAGAGCGAAGCTGGAGTCGGTGATGCGGGACGACTGGGACCAGACGGTCAGGAGCCGCGCCCGGGAGGCGTTGGAGCGGCTGACATGATGCTGATTATTCCGAGATCCGATTGAGGGCGGCCCGATCCTGGCTGGTAAACCGGTAACCCTTGTCGTAGAGGGTCCCCATGCTGGTCATCAGCACGTCGAGACTGCGGGTCTTGTGGACCGCGTCAAACTTCCCGTTCAACGCCGCCAGGTGAACCACAGGGACGACGAGACCCTCAAACGGGAGCCCGAACGATTCCAGCATATCCCTTAACTCAACAGCGTTGTAGTGCCCATCATCGTTGCGATCACCCACCAGGGCGAACTCGTAAAACGTGAGGCTGAGCGAGAGCGAGGTCTGCGTCCGGCTGAACTCTTCTCTGGCCGCCTTCAGTCCTCCGGGATAGCGAGTTGGACATTCGGGAGCCTCGAGCACCCGCTGGGGAGTCCATCGGGAAAGATCGAGCGCGGCCCCCTGCACCGGCGGCTGGGGCGGTGTCCGGCGCTGTTGTTCATAGAACCAGTGCGTGCAGGCGTCCGCATCAAGAAAGGTCCGTTTATCCGACTGGATTTGCTGCTGGATATGGGCGGTGAAGGCCACGAAAATATCATCGGGCGCGGCTGCGCCGGAGTCCTGGAAGGAGATCCACAAGCAGCCTAGCAATGGTACGATACGGAGCAGCCGGGTAGCCATCGTCCTGTGACCGCAAGTATACCACGATGTTACAGACAGGCCTCCGCGAGAGGTGTGACAATTGATGAGTGATCGGCGGGACACGACGATGACCGAGCTTGCGTTGCCGTTTCTGACCGGGGCGGTACCGGGGATTGGAGGCGTGGTCCGGGCCGTACCGGAGGATTTCCGTGTCGAGGAGCGGCCCCTCTATCTGCCCTGCGGCCAAGGCGAACACCTCTACCTCCGGGTCACGAAACGCGGCCTCTCCACGCGAGAGATGGTGTCGTGTTTTTCCTCCGCCCTGGGGGTGAAAGCTCGATGCATCGGGGTGGCAGGGCTGAAGGATGCGAATGCGGTGACGACCCAGATGGTGTCCGTGCAAGGGTCCTCTCCGGAGCTGCTCTCTCGGCTGCAAAAAGAATCTCGGATCTTGTCGGTGGAAGTGCTCGGCCTGCACCGCAACCGCTTGAGGACCGGCCATCACGCCGGGAATGTCTTTCAGATCGCGATCCGAGAGGTTCATCCCTCCGCTACAGGCTCGGTGCCGCTGATACTGGAGGACTTGTCTCGGCGAGGGGTCCCCAACTACTTCGGGCCGCAGCGGCAGGGCCGTGACGGGCTCAACTACACGATCGGGGCGTCGCTGCTCCAGGATGCAGCCCGCCGGGCCCGCATGCCGAGATCGAAGCGGCTCTGGTTCCTCCACGCCTATCAGTCGTTTCTCTTCAACCACATCTTGGCCCGACGCATCGACCGGCTCGATCGGGTTCTGGCCGGCGACTGGGCCATGAAGCACGACAACGGCGCGTGTTTCCTGGTTGAGGACGGGGCCGCGGAGCAGCAGCGGGCGGACAGGTTCGAGATCAGCCCGACCGGCCCGCTGTTCGGCTCACGGGCGCCCTGGGCATCCGGCGAGCCCGGCAAGATCGAGCGGGCCGCGGTCGCCGCACTCGGCGCCACGCCTGAGTCGCTGTGTCAGGCGGCGGCCGCCTGCGGGTTCCGCGGCGAGCGCCGGCCCTTGCGCGTGCGGCTGGAGGAGCTCACCTGGGCACTGAAGGGCAACACGGTCATGCTCTCGTTCACGTTGCCGCCCGGCGCCTATGCCACGAGCGTGCTTCGAGAGCTGATGAAGACCGAGATCAAATAACCGTGAGGGGCACCCATCGCATTCCCGGAGCAATGGGTCCCCGGCGTAAGGCGTAATGAGCTAGGTGGCCGAAAGGGTCGGGTGATATGATAGTCACGGTTACCAACGAAAGGTCTGGTCACGCCTTACGGGAAGATTTCGCCATGGCTCAGGCGCAAGAAACGGTCATTCTCCACGGCCACATCATCGATTCGCTGATTCTGGCGAAGGTCCTGGACACGATTCTCATGATGGGCGGCACCTTCGATCTGGCCGATGTGAAGATCGGAGCGACGCGGGAGGAGCCGTCTCACGCCAGGATTGTCGTCCGAGCGGCATCAGGCCGACTGCTCACCGAGATTCTGGAGGCGATCCAGCCCCACGGGGCGTCGGTCGAGCGGGAGTCCGACTGCGCGCTCGAACCCGCGCCGGCCGACGGACTGTTCCCGGAACATTTTTATGCGACGACCCACCTGCCCACGCAGGTGCGTCTGCAAGGCCGGTGGATCGAGGTCGAGGCGATGGAAATGGATGTGGGCATCCGGGTCGATCGCGGGGGAACCGCCGCCAGGACGGTCCCCATGGGAGCCGTGAAGCGGGGCGACCTGATTGTGACCGGACGGGAGGGGATCCGCGTGCTCCCGCTTCAGCGCCCCAAGGAGCGGGACG
>JAHFEU010000156.1 GCA_023248295.1 Nitrospirota bacterium
CCCCGCCCCATCCCGACCGATTGGGAACCCTGGCCGGGAAACACCAACCCTACCCCGGAAACCATAGCGGGCTATGATATGAGGAAATCATTTTCCAATGTCAACGAGAAAAAGATTTCTTTCAGCCCACGATGAACTCGCCGCCGTCCACGCAGATCACGTTGCCGGTGATCCATTGCGCCTTGGGTTGGCTGAGCAGCCCGATCGCTTCGGCGACATCCTTGGGCGTGGTCAGCCGGCGGGCCGGATTCCTGGCCTGGGCGATGGTCATCATCTCGTCCGACCCCGGGATCTTGCGCAGCGCCGGCGTGTCGGTCACCCCGGCCATGATCGCGTTGGCCGTGATCCCCAGCGGGGCGAGTTCGAGCGTCAACTGACGAATGTGCGATTCCAGCGCCGCCTTGGCCGCCGACACCGCTCCATAGGTCTGCCAGACACGCGCCCCGCCGGCGCTGGTCATTGCAAAGACGCGGCCGCCGCGGCCCATCAATTGGCGTGTGACGAGGTCTTGGACCCAATACACCAGGCTGTTGGCCATGACATCGAGGGTCATCTCCAGTTGCGACTTGTTGATCGCGTCAGCCGGAGCCTTCGTGATCAAGGGCTTGAGCGTCCCGAAGGCGAGCGAGTGCAGGAGCACCCGCACCATACCGGGCCGCCCGGTCGCCTTCAGGCGTGTCTCCATCTCGTTCAGGATCTCCTGCCGTTTCTCGGCGTCGGCCGCATTGACATTGAAGAACACCGCTTCGCGTCCGGCGGCTCGAATCTGCGCCGTGATCCGCTCCACGTTCTGCAGCGTCCCCTTCCGGTCGAGGTGCACGCCGAAGATGTGCATCCCCACCGAGGCCAGCTCCAGCGCCGTGGCCTCTCCGAACCCGCTCGACGCCCCTAGTATGAGCGCCCAGTCCCCTTCTAATGGCCGAGTCTCCGTTCCCATGATATTCCTCGTCTAAAGGCTTCGGCCTCGTCCCAGGTTTGCACTCGGCCGAAGGTGGTTTATCTGGTTTATTTCGTTTGTCTGGTTTGTTTGGTTCGTCCGGCCCAACCAGAGAAACCAGACAAACCGGATCAACCAAATGAACCGCGCGTTGCGTTCACCAGCGGATCACCGCCGACGCCCAGGTCAACCCGCTCCCGAACGCCTCGATCATCACGAGGCTTCCATCCCTCACCCGACCTTCCCTGACCGCCTCATCCAGCGCGAGCGGGATCGAGGCCGCGGACGTGTTGCCGTACCGGTCCATGTTGAGGACCACCTTCTCCATCGGCAACCCCAGCCGCTCAGCGACCGCCTTGATGATCCGGACATTGGCCTGATGCGGCACATACAGATCGAGATCCTCGACCGCGAGATGGTTGGCGGACAGGGCTTCCCGAGCCACCTCTTCCAGTGTTTTGACCGCCACCTTAAAGGTCTCATTGCCTTTCATCTTCATGTACTGAAGCCGCTCGGCCAGCATCTTTTCGGACGGGGGGATACGCGATCCGCCGCCCGGCACGCAGATCAGGTCCCAGAGATTCCCGTCCGAATGCAAATGCGAGGAGAGGATCCCGCTTTCCCCCTCGCTGGGGCTCAGCACCACCGCGCCCGCTCCGTCTCCGAACAGGATACAGGTGCCGCGGTCCGTCCAGTCCATCAGCATCGACATCACCTCGGCGCCAATGACCAGCACGTGCCGGGATCCGGTCTTGACGTAGGCGTCGCCCACCCCCAAGGCGTACACGAACCCGCAGCAGGCCGCCGAGAGGTCACAGGCGGCCGCCCGCACCGCACCCAGCCGCTGTTGGATCAGACAGGCGGTGGACGGCAGAGGCGCGTCGCCGGTGCAGGTGGCCACCAGAATCAGATCGAGATCGGCGGCAGCCACGCCGGCCGCCTCCAGCGCCCGCTCGGCCGCCCTCGTGCCCAGATCGGAACAGGTCTCACCCGGGGCCGCGATGCGACGCTCGCGGATGCCGGTTCGTTCGACGATCCAGGTGTCCGACGTCGCCACCATCCGCTCGAGCTCGGCATTGGTGAGGACACGCTCCGGAACGTAGGACCCCGTCCCCGCGATTCGGGCTCTCATTCCGGCGCCCCTGCCTTGTCGGCCCGTTGGTGCAGCGCCAGACTCTCTTCGATGTCGCGTTGGATCAGTTCGTTGAGGCGGCTCTCGGCAAGGCCCTTGGCGCGCCGGATGGCGTTCTTAATCGCCTTGGCTGACGAGCGGCCGTGACAGATTATGCAGATTCCGTTCACGCCCAGGAGCGGGGCTCCTCCGAACTCCGCGTAATCCATCCGGCGGCGCAAGCGAAGCAGCGGAGCGGCCAGAAACGGATACGACAACCGCCCCAGGAAGGAACCGGCAATCTCCTTCATCAAGATTTTCTTGATCGCGTCGGCCAGTCCCTCGGAGATCTTCAGCGCCACATTCCCGATGAACCCGTCGCAGACGATGATATCGGCGGCGCCGCCGTACACGTCCCGACCCTCCACATTGCCGATGAAATTGATCGGGCTGGCTTTGAGGCGCTTGAAGGCCTCTTTGGTGACCTCGTTCCCCTTTGTGTCCTCTTCTCCGATGCCAAGCAGTCCGATCCGGGGGTTCGGCTTCCCGAACACGTGCCGTCCGTATTCATTCCCCATGAGAGCGAACTGCTCGATGTGTTGGGCCGTGCAGTCCACGGTGGCGCCCACATCCAGCATCACCGCAGTTCCGGTAAGCGTGGGAAGGGTGGCCGCGATGGCCGGCCGCTCGACCCCTTTGATCACCCCCAGGATGAAAAAGGCCGCCACCATGGTGGCCCCCGTGTTGCCCGCGCTCACCACCGCACTGACGTCACCGGTCTTGACCAGTTCGGTCGCCACCCAGACGGAGGAGTCCCGTTTCTTCCGGGCGACCAAGGCGGGGGATTCGTGCATGTCCACCGTTTGGGAGGCGTGTCGAATAGTGAGACGGGGGCCGGAGCCCCTGAATCGTCGTACCTGTTCGCTGATTTGGGATTCGTCCCCAACCAGGACGACCTCGATTCCCAGTTCGTTGACCGCCAGCACGGCGCCCTCGACGACCGGGGCCGGCCCGTAATCCCCGCCCATCGCATCAACCGCGATTCTCATCGGATGTTGTGTTGGCAACGGGGCCACCAATCCATCTCACGGCTCATAGCGAACAGCTCACAGCGCTGAGCGGCTCGCAGCGAGCGGCTTGTCAGGCTTCTTCGACCGCGATGACCGCAATGCCGTTGTAGGTGCCGCAATTGAGGCAGGTGTAGTGCGGAAGTTTGGGCTCATGACACTGCGGACAGACTGAAAAGCTCGGCGGCGTGAGTTTCTTGTGGGTCCTCCGCTTGTCCCGACGGGACCTGGATATTTTATGCTTGGGATTCGGCATCGTCGTTCCTCACTCAACCCTTCCTCTGTCTTCCTGCTTTGGCCTTCAGCACCACAAAGGGGGACTCCCGGCCTTCACCCGGGCAGCCGCACTGACGCTCGTTGAGATTTTCCCCGCAGACCGGACACAGCCCCAGGCAATCCTCATCACACAGCGGCTGCATCGGCGTCGCCAGGATAACTTGTTCCCTTAGCATCCCGGCCAACTCCAGCCGGTCTCCGTCAAACGGATACACCTCCTCCTCCCCTTCTGGCAGATCACGCGCTTCCGCGCCTGGTGACTTATGACGGCCGCGCGGGGGGACGTCTTCGGGGCGATATTCGACTGCGAACGGAAGGCTGACGGCGTCCTCGTACTCCGTCAAACAGCGCACACACTGCCGCAGGAAGGTGCCGGTCAGAACGCCGGTCACGCTGAGGCCCGTCCCGGCCTTGGCGATCTCCACCGACAGCGACAACTCACCGTGCGACCGGCCATCGTCCGGCCCCAATTCCAGCTCATCCGGCTGAACTCCACAGGCCAAGCTGAGCCCGCTGTCCGGAATCTCAGTGAGATGCGGCCTCGGCAAGGCCATCGCAGCCACCGCGCACGTAGACGACGAGTTTGGTATATCCGGAACCCCGCGCGATGTCAAACCACGTGGCTGATTCCAGGCAGCCGCCTCACCGCTCCTCGGCGAAGCCCACCATGGCGATCGTTCGTGCTCGTTTGATGGCGACAGTCAACACCCTCTGGTGCCGCATGCAGTTCCCGGAAATCCGTCGCGGGACGATCCGGCCCCGTTCAGTGAGAAAGGTCCTCAGCAGACCGACATCCTTAAAGTCGATCGGCAGTTTCTCCTGGCAAAACCGGCAGGTCCGCCGCCGCTGAAATAACCGTCCTCGTTCCACGCTTTATCCTCCGATTAAATTAAACGGACAGATTATGACGGTGGTTCGAATTCAGAGGTCTCATCCGGTTGACCGGGTTCAGCGCCGGATTCCTGCCGCTTGGGCAGGAACGTGACGGTCTGGGCGACCACTTCATGCTTGCTCCGCTTCTGACCGTCTTCCGTCTCCCACCGGCGTTGCTGTAGCCGCCCGTCCACGATCACGCCGTTCCCCTTGCTCAGATACTGCCCGCAATGCTCCGCCTGTTTGCCGAAGACCACGATGTCGATGTAACACACCTCTTCCTTCAGATCGTCGGCCTGCCGGTAGCGCCGGTTGACCGCTAACCCGAAGCTGGTGACCGGCGTCCCGTTGGGCGTGTACCGCAGTTCCGGGTTCTTCGTGAGATTCCCGATCAGAATGACCTTATTGAACCCTGCCATGATCGGACTCCTTCGCCTCGGGGGCGGCCGTCGAGGGGATTGGCTGCTCAACCCGCACCGTCAGAAACTTGAGCACCGAGTCCTCCAACCGGTAGGAACGCTCGAGTTCGCTGACGACGCCCCCCTCCGACCGGAAATGGAGATACACGAAGGTGCCTTTCCGCTCCCGCTTGACCTCGTAGGCCAACTTTTTCCTCCCCCAGTTCTCCGACTTCAGGAGCGTCGCGCCGGACTTCGCGACGACGCCCTTCATTTTCTCGATGATCTTGTTGGTGTCTTCGTCAGAGAGGGATGGACGCACAATGAAGATAGACTCGTAGAGCTGCATGCAGAGAATCTCCTCCTGGCCAAAGGCCCCAAGACCGGGCTTGGAGCGAGGGATATGTCAAGCCCAAGGTGTTGCGAGCGCTGGACCCTACCACAGCCCCCGACGCACTGTCAACGGAACGAGCGCGGAGTACGGGCTCTAATTCAGGTCATCCAAAATTTCATACCTGCCCGGGTGAACGGGATGGGCCCGGAGAAGTGCAACGTAGCGGCCGCGGCCTCGGAAAGAGCGGGCCGCGGCCGCCCCACTCCCCTCTCTTCGGTTGTTACTGCGAGACCCTGGGAGTCGCCGGGGTGGTCGGCGGTAGCGACATTGCGGGCGACGCCCGCTGGTGTGCGGAGCGGAAGCCCGAGCGAGGCCCGGCCAGCCTCGCCTCGGGTACCCGTTGCTCTTCTCGGTGCAACGGGTGAAACAGGCGAGACTGGACCGGAGAACCCCCGCATTCCGATGTGGGGGATGGGGGGAGCCGCAGCCGGGCTCCCGGTAGCTACAGCAGCGTGGCGAGCACGCACCGGAGCGGAGCCGACCGCCCCGGCGACGACCATCAGACGTTGAAGCGGAAATAGACCACATCGCCTTCCTGGATGATGTAGTCTCTTCCCTCCAGCCGAAACAGCCCCTTTTCCCGCACACCCGCGACATTGCCGCAGGCGATCAG
>JAHFEU010000046.1:0-6729 GCA_023248295.1 Nitrospirota bacterium
CCTCGTTTCGCATGCGGGAACAGTTCAGTCCGATCGTCAAGAATTTGCCGTTCACCTCCATGGGACCTTCCAGCGAGAGATTATCCCGCGCGTCGGCGAGCATGCGGTCATACGCGTTCTGGAACAGGTCCAGCCCCAACTCCTTGAACGCTTCGCTGACGGGGCGACCGCGGAGCTGGTCGCCCCACGCGCCAAGGATGCGCTCCGCCGACGGGTTGAAGGTGGTGATGAGTCCCGCCCGGTCGATCGAGAGCACGCCGGCGGCCATGGTATCCACCACCGCCTGCGTGTAGGCGCGGCGGCCGTCCAGTTCCAGGTTTGATCGGCGTAGGGAAACGTTGGCCTCCTCAAGTTGCGACTTGCTGGCCCTGAGATCTCCGGTCATCCGGTTAAAGGATTCCACCAGGGTGCCGATCTCGTCCGTCGCCTTGACCGCGATCCGGACGTTCAGATCGCCTTGCGCGATCGTCTCGGTCGCTTCCGCCAGCCGTTGGATCGGCACCGTGATGCCGCGCGCCACATAGAACCCGAACCAGGTGGCGCCGAAGAGAATCAGCACCGTAATCACCGACACGAAGAGATAGGCCCCGGCCTTGATCGGATTCTTCATCGCTTTGATCTGCCGGTATTCGGTGTATTGCCTCGCAATTCCTTCCATCTTGGTCATCAGCGGTTCCGGCACGTACTCGTCCACCACGACGACGCCGTCCAGCTGGCCGCGTCTTGCGTTCGAGGCGATGGGAACGCCCGCACGGATGAGGCGGCCGGTTTGCTCTTCCTGCACCGACGTCAGTTCCTGGTTCCCGTTCAAGACCTGCAGCACCAGTTGCCCGACAGGCAGATCCAATACCATCGGGGGGACCTGCGGGTCCACTACCCTGGCCAGGGTCTCCATCTTCGATGAAAACACCTCCACGCCGGTCAGGTTGTGCTCCGCACGTCTCCGGGCCATGGCCGCGACCAGCAAGTCGCGCTGGTCCGGGACCATCATGTCCTCCCGGAAGATCTCGCGGCTGATCGCGCGCGCGCTGTTGATCGCCAACGCCATCCGCCCTTCGTGGTGCATCCGGGCCACCTCGTTCGAATCCTTGAGCACCCGCTCGATCTGATCGTTGAACCACACGTCCACCGCTTTGTTCACCAGCCCGCTGGCCACGAACGCGAGCAAGAGGGTCGGGATCAATGAAAAGCCGATGAATGCGGCGACGAGTTTGGCCCTGAATCCGGAGCCGAGCAGGCGATGCCGCCGCTCGAAGTAGGCTTTGATCAGGCTTCGCGACAGCAACAGCGTCAGGACCACGAGGCCGATCAGGTCCAGGTTGAGCAGCAGCAGGACGAAGGCATAGCTCCGGCTCGGCAGGAGCGAGGCGGCGTCGGCGCTGCCGGGGACCATGTACGGCGAGTAGTAGGCCGTCAGAATCAGGCAGGGAACGAGCAACAGGAGGACGATCCAGACCGGGCGCAGATGCAGCCGGTGGCGATCCGGTTCCCCGGCCGTCTCCATGTCGTGGCGGGAGGGGTCGTCCTGGAGCCGGGGAGTTGTCTGGCCGGGGTTGGTCAAGGCGAATGCGGCCGCCTGCCACTTGTCACGCCACTGCCGCTTCTCGACCGGCTCGGTTGAATCGAACTGATCAGGCATCAGAACCTCTGCTCCGCCCGTGCCCGCACCCACGTGGCGTCGAACTCGTCGTATCGGTCCTGCAAGACCTTTTCAAACGTGCTGGGGAAATCCGGCGTCGCCGCGAGCGCCGCCAACAACTCGCGGACACGGACGAGACCGTACCGGTGGATCAGCGCCGTGGCGGCGCCATAACTCTCCGCGTATGCGATCCTCGCCGCGCGCGGCGTCAGCTCTAAGAAGCTGCCGTGGAGCGATTGGAGCGGCATCAGTTCCCACGCATGGCGCGACAAATAGTCCCGCCCCCAGGGCTTCGCGCCACCCTCAAAATACAGCGCCAACCCTTCGTGTAACCAGGTGGGCGCATGCCCGTTGCTCAGCCGGTGGACGACGGCATGCGTGTATTCATGCGTCAGAAGCGCATCGGCGACGTTCGGACCTCCGGTCATCCCCGCAAGCGACAGGTGGATCCGGCCATCGAACAGGCCGCGTGCCCAATAAGGAATGAACGTCGCGTGCCGGAACTGCGGCGCAGAGTACAGGATCACCGTGAAGGAGCCCGGCGGAAAATAGGCGAGACGGCTCCCCACCGTCTTGTAGGTCAGCTCCAGACGGTCTGCAACTGCGCTGGCCACGTGACGGTCCGTGGGCCCCTGGAACTTCACCACAAAATGGGGACTGAACAGGCGATGCAACCCGGCTTCCGCACGAGACTCACGCCGGGTGGTGAGCAGGCGATCCTGGATCATCACATCATTGGGGTCCAGCCTGCGCGCCGTCTCATAATGGCGGAGGGCCGTCCTGATCTCGCGCCGTGCGTAATGAATGTCGCCCAACAGGTGGTGGGCCTGTCCGGCATTGGCATCGAGTTGGAGGGCGTGCTCCAGCGTCGCCACGGCCAGATCGTCCCGGGACAGGCGATGCTGGCTGAGCCCGAGCCCAACGAACAATGACGCATCATGAGGAGCCAGTTCGGTGGCTCGTGCGAACACCTGCGCCGCGCGGCGATACTCACCGGCCGCGACCAGCTTCCAGCCAGTTTGCGCCCACGACAAAGTCATCTTGCGGCGGCTGGCAGCCGCTTCGTCGGTCCGGTTAAGGAACGGCCCTGCAGGCCCGGACGGTTCTGCGGGCAGGACTTGGGGCGGGGTTGGATCCAACGATTCAAGCGGCGGCTGGGCCAGAGATGGCACCGGCGCAGACGGCTCGGCTGACTGGACCACTGGCTGCCGACCCGCTTTCACTTCGCCGCAAGTCCCGGCCACCCCAGCCACGACGAGCCCGACACCCGCCATGAGCAATGCCGGGATGGTTTTCGATGTCCTACGACGGACGTTCGTCACTGGGTCGCCCTCACGATGTGCCCCGTGTCTCGTATCCCGCAGCGCCGGTCCGATTGCTGAGAAGAGCGAGCGAGGCGACCGGCAGGCTGGCTTGGACGACGGAACGAGCACCCGACGGCCGAACGGTACCGGGTTCAAGACGACTTGGTCCCCTGCCGGGTCCCGGGTCCCCCGGGTGGTGATGCCAGATCCACATACTTCATCCGCAGCGCATAGAGCATGTCGTCCAGCATCGCCTGCTCTTCTGGGTTGAGATTTCCCCGAGTCTTGCCTTCCAGCATCGAGAGAATGTCGATGATTTCTTTGGCCTGTGACAGGTTGACCGGGGGGCTTCCCTGCTGAGGATCAAGCTGCTCGCCCATCACCATCAGGGCGGACGTGCCGAGCGAGAACACGAAGGATGAAAACGTGACTGGAGGATGTGCTTCCTTGGTATCGGCCGGGTCATGTGGGGGAGCCGGCTCCGGCCGCCGCGGAGATGACGCCGGCGGCGCTTCACGTACCGAAGACGACGGATTCTCGCCGGATTGAGAGCGGCGATCCCGGATCACGAACCCCTTCTCTTCTTCCCTACCCATTCATGACCTCCGGAGTGGCTATCGCCGCGTAATTTAGCATATTTTCGAATCGCCTCGCAAGCAGAGGACGGATTGAAGCCGGCCAGGAAACAGGTATAATGGCGCGCGGGTCCTGGCGCCGACTGCTGGCCTCATCTTACAGTAGCCTCGGCCGACGAAGGGCGCGCAGCTCCGGTTCCGACATGATGCGATGGGTTCCGACTTCCACTGGCGTCAGCTCCGTTGGCCGCACACCTTCACGGGACATCAGAACGGCGTGCGGCACGGCCTCCAGCCACTTGATGGCAACGAGCGCCATGTCGGCAACCTCCGTGCGCATCCCTTCCGCCCTCGGCTTTATAGATGAGCACAGATCGGCGCCAGCCGCTTTGCGAGAAAGGAGAAGAGAGACATTCCATGTCGGAACGGTTTGATGAGCTCGTGCGGGTGATGGCCAAGCTCCGGGCGCCGGACGGCTGTCCGTGGGACCGGAAACAGACCCACGACTCGTTGAAGCCATATCTGGTCGAGGAGGCCTACGAGGTGCTCGAGGCGATCGATCGAAAAGACTTGGAAGGTCTTCGGGAGGAGCTGGGCGATGTGCTCCTTCAGGTGTTGTTTCATGCGCAGATCGGAGCGGAAGCAGGCGCGTTCACGATCGACGAGGTCATGCAGCACTTGGCCGCGAAACTGGTCCGCCGTCATCCCCACGTGTTCGGGGACTCGCAAAAGGGAGGAGACTCCCTGCACGCCGACGAGGTGCTGGCTCGGTGGGAACAGATCAAACGCGACGAGCGTCAGCAAACCGGCCAACCCGGATCGCTCCTGGACGGGGTGCCTAAGACACTGCCGGCGCTGCTCCGAGCCTTCCAGCTCCAGGCGCGCGCCGCTCGCGTGGGATTCGACTGGACACAGGTCGGCCAAGTGATGGAAAAAGTCGAGGAAGAGCTGCGAGAACTTCGTGAAGCGATGGCGCCTGGTTCCCAGGGAACCTCACCGACAGACACGACGGAGGCGAGCGGCGAGCTCCAGGACCGAGTCGAATCGGAATTCGGCGATGTCCTGTTCGCTCTCGTCAACCTGGCTCGCTTTATCAAGGTCAACCCGGAAGAAGCGCTCCGGAAGGCGGTCAACCGGTTTACCGATCGATTCCAGTATCTCGAGGCGCAGGCGGCAAGCGCCGGCCGAACGCTGGAAGAGATGACGCTCGAGGAGATGGATGCCCTGTGGGTGGAAGCGAAGCGGAAGCGGGCCTCCAACCCTGGGGGATCAGGCTCAGGACACTAGACGAGTCGTGCCCGGGGAGCCCATGGACATGGAACAGGACCAATACCAGGAAGGCAGACGAGCCGGTGCCCATCCCATCGTCGTGATTCTCGGCGCGATCGTGGGCCTGTGGCTGTTCATCTGGCTGTTCGTGCCGAACCCCAAACACAGGCAAGGGACGGTCCCCGAAAGCGTGCCAGGCGCTATCGTGGAGGATCCCGACGCAGCGCCGGTGATGTTCAAGGTGCACGGCACGATTCAGGAGATGAACGCGATCAGTGTGGTGGTGCCTCCACAGGCGACCGACAGCCAGGTCATCGGTCTGTTGAAGCGATTCCGAGACGCCCGGCTCTCCAACACGCTGTCCACGTTGCTACCGCCCACCACGCCCAAGCACAAACTCGGCGAGCACGCGGTCGCCGATATCTTCATCTTTTCCGATCGGCGCTATGCCACCACCGACGTGGTTCGCGTGCTTGCCCGCGGAGCGCACGCGCCGGGGGAGTTCTATCCCCGGGCCGTGCCGTTCGAAACTGCCATGGAACAGGTTCGCGGTCACTATCGGATTGACCTCCATGACACCGGAAATCCCGATCATGGCTCACTTGGTTTCGCGGATGAGTCCGGTGTGCATTCCAAACACTACCGTCGCATGTTCTGAGCGGACTTGTCTTCAGTCGTTGCATCCAGGGACATGCCCGCTCGCTGCACGGCAGGCCTCAAACCAGCCAGCCTGGCCCTCTGCCGTTGTACACAGGCTGTACCCAGACGCCTGGCACCCACTCTTGAGATACCTTAGCGCCCTATACGTAGAGCTCATGCAAAGGCTCAGTACAAGACCTCAAGCTTGGAGGGCAGGAGGAGTAGCTAGGCAGGGAGAAAATCGTCGAGGCGGCATGGGTTATCCACACCTTTATCCACAGATGCGCAGGAGCCGGCCGGCCGCTCTGTTACAGGCCCACCTGCTCCCTGACCTCCTGCCGCAGCGAAGTCTTCTGTTCGCTCATCCACGACTCGAGCCGACCAAACAGGTGGGCGAGCGAACCGGTGAATGGGCCGATCAGGACATCACGGCGCTCCAGCAGCATGCTCTCCTCGTCGGCGATCTGAAGTTTACGGTCCGCGACGCGACGGCAGAGGAGTTGAGTGACGCGAAGCTGCTGTCCAGGGCTGCCGCCGCTCACTGCAAGGATCTTGTTCTTGAGATAGTCGAGTTCGTCCGGAATCGACACCTTGATCCGCACCCCGTTCGCGGTCGGCCAATCGGATCGCTGAATTGAATAATCGTACGAGAAGGCCGGTTCGCGCGGTTCCCGATACGGCCCGCTGACGTTCAGAATGGAAAAGGAATCTCTCATACACCCAAAGACCTCACACCATCCGGCTCCCGCCCTGCGCCGGTTGGATCTGGATGAGGCTCAGTTCGCCTTCGCCTTCCATCGCGCCGCGCCAGGCCTGTATCCCGTCCCGGACATTGTACAAGTTCATGTAGCCCCTCCGGCTCAGAAAGTCACAGGCGGAGCGGCTCCGCTCCCCGCCCATGCAATAGACGAACACCTTCTCCGCCGTCTCCGGGATGTCGCTCTTATAACGGGCCTCCAACTCCTCGAATGGAACCAGCTTTGCGCCGACGACGCGCTTGACCGCATATTCTTTTGGTGTCCGGACATCCACCAGCAACACCGTGCCCGGCGTCTGCCCCGCCACGCGCTCCATGACCCGTTGGGCCTCATCCGCAGAGACATCCTGATACAAACGCCCATGGAGGATCATCTCCGGATGGACGCGCCCGCCGGTGGCGATCTTGGCCATGTGCAGCCGCAGAGGCTCCACCGCTTCCCGAATCTCCTCCGGGATCCGTTTCAGTCGGCTGTCAGCGTAATACTGATCTCGTTTAAGCTGAGCCACGTCCTTGGTCAGCTTCGAGACTCGTCGCACTGCCAGC
>JAHFEU010000046.1:6829-16145 GCA_023248295.1 Nitrospirota bacterium
CCGTCACGTATCGGACCACCGCCTCAGCCGTGTCCGAGCCGTCACGGATACAGTCAGGAATTCCGATCCCGCGATAGGCCGCGCCGGTGAGGTAGAGACCCCGGTACGGGCTCAACGAGCCCTGGATCACCTCGAGCCGCTCCAAATGGCCGAGGATGTATTGCGGCATGCCGCGCTCCCAGCGATGGACCTGCGCATAGATCGGCATGGCCGTGATTCCGGCCATGCTCTGTAATTCCTCACGCACATGCCGCACCATCGTTTCATCATCAGTCTTGAGGATCGCCTCATGCCCCACGCCTCCGACATACGCGCGAATCAGGGCTTGAGACGGTGGCGCTCGATGGGCCCATTTCGAGGAGGTCCAGGTGGCCGCCAGCAGGGCTCGCCCCTCCGCCCTGGGCACGACAAACCCGAATCCCTTCAGCGAGGCAACTTCATCGGCTCCATACATCAATGAGATCGTCGCGGTCGAGGCATAGGGAATCGCCTCCAGCGCGCCCGCCGCGGTCGGACTCAGAGACCGGACCAGATCGGCCGTCACATAGGCCGGGGTGGCCAGCACCACGGCGTCGGCCGTCACAACCTGACCGCTCTCCAGCAGAAGGTCATACGTCCACGTCCCCGGCCGGGTGGATCGCACCCGCAGGGCCATGACCCGATGCTCCGACAGCATCGTGACACCGGCCTCTCTGATCCGCGCCACCAACACGCGAACCATCTCGCCCAGGCCGTCCCGGAGCGTCACGAACATGGTCCGGGCCGGCGCAGCGTTCAGGCCGGACGGAGGGGCCCTCTTGCGGCCGGCCAGCATCCCGCGGATGAGGCTGCCATACTCCCGCTCCATCTCGAGGAATCGGGGAAAGGTCGCTTTCAGACTGATCTGTTCGGCGTCGCCGGCGTAAATCCCGGCCATCAGGGGCTCGATGACGCGTTCAAAGGCCTCGCGTCCGAGTCGGCGACGGAAGAAGGAGGCCAGCGACTCATCACCGGCCGCTCGCCCCGCCGGAAGCACCAAGTCCATGGCCATCCGCGCCACTCCCGGCCCAGACAGGAGCCCGCTCCGGAGCAACGATCCGAGCTTCGCCGGCGCGATGACCACCAGTCCTTCCGGCAACTCCCGCAGGCGGCCGCGCGAATAGACATAGGTCTTCTTTTGAACCTCGTTGGTGTTCATCAGACGGTCAGACAGCCCCAGCTTCGCGCACAGGTCGAGGGCCCACGGCTTGTGGGACAGGAATGAGTCAGGGCCGGCTTCGATCAGGACATCGCCGACCCGATGCGTAACGATTTTCCCTCCCCACTCGCGGTCCGACTCGATCAGCGTGCAGGCCAATGGGGTCCCCATCTCAGCCGCCCGCTCCTGGAGCGAGAAGGCCGTCGCCAGCCCGGCAATGCCGCCGCCGATGATCGCGATATGTGGGGAGGAGACTGACACGGAAGGAGGTTACCGGACCGTTGACGCCTGGTGCTCCCCGAGCACCGACGCCAGCGTCTCGATGAGGGGTGCGCTCGCGTTCAGCATGGGGATGCGCTCCAACTGCATGCCTTTGGACTGAGCCAACTTCCTGAACTCGATGTCCACGTCGTACAGAACCTCCACATGGTCAGAGATGAAGCCGATCGGGGCGATCAGCACGTGTCGATGGCCGTCCCGGTGCAGTTCCCCGAGGGTGGACTCCACATCGGGCCCCAGCCATTTTTCACCCGACCGCCCCTGGCTCTGGTACGCGAAGCGAGCGGTCACGGGTCCCAAGGCTCTGCACACCGCGTCCATAGTCCCACGAACTTCGTCAGGGTAGGGATCGTTCATCGCCAGGATCCGCTCCGGGAGACTGTGCGCGGTGAACAGGATCGGGACGCGGGCGCGCACCTCCGCCGGGAATTTCTCCAGGCTGATCGCGATATTCTCCGCGATCGCCCGCACCAGCAGAGGATGCCGATGCCAGCTCTTGACATAACTGATCGGGAAGGTGCCGCCCAGGGCCGTCCTGGCTTCCTCCACTTTCTGGATATACGCCCCTATGCTCATGGAGGAGTATTGGGGCGCCATGCACAGCCCGATCAGCCCCTCCGGGAGATCGTCCAGCAGCTCGGCGTAGGTTTCCCTGATATAGGGATGCCAGTGCCGGAGTCCCACATAGCAGCGGTACCGCTCACCGCCCGGGCCGTTGAGCTTTTGTTCGAGCCGCCGCGCGACCTCTCGGGTGATGCCGAGGACCGGCGATTTGCCTCCGGTGACCCGATAGCGCTCACGGATTTCTTCCACGAGATCCGGAGGAGTCGGCCGTCCGCCGCGCACATCAAGAAGATACGGCTCAATGTTCTCCAGCCTGTCCGGCCCTCCCATGGCCATGAGCAGCACGGCGATCGGTCTCCGGGGCCCCGTCATATTTCCTCTCTACCCAAACAAGTTGAGTCAGCTCCGGCCTTACACGCGCGGGGGTGGGTGGGCCTCACCTGCGCGGCAGCGACCCGTTGCTTAGACCCATTGCAATTTGAAGGGCAATGGGTGCCCCGAGCAATAGGTACCGGCACCCCACCCTCACCTCTTAGGGGGCAGGAGGGCAGGCGGCCTCAGACTGCGCGCGTCCAGCGAGCACTCGATCCTCTGCCGCCACCTCCCAAAGCTCTTGAGTGCGCGCTGCGCGAGCACGTGAGGCCACCTGCCCTCCAAGCCCCTCTCGTACGTGCGCGATGCGCGAGCAAAGAGGCCCGCCCACCCCCTCACGCGTGCTCATCGCTGGCTCAACTTGTGCACCAATTCCACGGCCGCCGCGACGTGCTCAACCGGCGTGTTCGGCAAGATCCCGTGCCCGAGGTTAAAAATATGGCCCGGGTGGCCGGCGGCGCGCCGAAGAATATCCTCCACACGCCGTTCGATCTCATGCAGCGGGCCGAACAACACGACAGGGTCCAGGTTCCCCTGGATGGCCACGTCGTAGCCGATCGTGGCCCAGGCTTCATCGAGACGGACCCGCCAGTCCACCCCGATCACATCGCCGCCCGCTTCACGCATCAGTTTCAGCAGGGTCGCCGTGCCGGTACCGAAATGAATCAGCGGCACGCCCTCGCGCTTCAAGCCCTCGAAAATGAGCTGCACGTGCGGAAGGACATATTCGGCATAGTCGCCCGGCGAGAGACAGCCCACCCAACTGTCGAAGAGCTGGACTGCCTGGGCCCCCGCGCGGATCTGCCGGCGCAAGTAGCCGGTCACCACGCGCGCCAGCTTGTCCATCAGCTTGTGCCAGGCCTCCGGCTCGCGATACATGAACTGCTTGGTCGCGATGAAGTTCTTGGAGCCGCCGCCTTCGATCGCATAGCTGGCCAGGGTAAAGGGGGCGCCGGCGAACCCGATCAGCGGCACCCGTCCGGCCAAAGCCTTGCGGGCCTGCTTGATGGCGTCTTCGACATAGCGCAGCTCCTCACCATCCGTGACGCGCAGACGCTCCACCGCCGCGCGATCACGCACGGGATTCCCGATGACGGGGCCCTCTCCCTCCGAGAACGAGACGGTCAGTCCCATCGGCTCGAGCGGCAGGAGGATGTCGGCGAAGATGATGGCGGCATCCAGCGGGAACCGGTCAATCGGCTGGAGCGTGACCTGGGCGGCCAAGTCCGGCGTCTTGCAGACCTCGAGAATGGAGTGCTTCGCGCGGACCGCCTGATACTCCCGCATGTAGCGGCCGGCTTGGCGCATGAACCACACCGGCGTGCAATCCACGGGCTGCCGGCGACAGGCTTTGAGGAACCGATCGTTCATAGAAGTGGCATTCTAGGGACTGGTCGAAGGGGTGTCAAATGCGGTAGGTTGTGACGCCATGACGAAGACCGCCCCTCTTCGGATCGGCATCAGCCGGTGTCTGCTGGGCGAGAACGTCCGGTACGACGGGGGTCACAAACTCGACAGTGTTCTGATCGAAACCCTGGGTCGGCACGCAGAGTGGGTCCCGGTGTGCCCGGAAGTGGAAGTCGGACTGGGAACACCTCGCGAGCCCATGCAACTGGTCGGCGATCCCCAGGCGCCGCGCCTCATCACGATCAACACAGGAGTGGACCACACCGACGCGATGAACCGTTTCGCCCGGCAGCGGGTCCGTGAACTGGAAGCCTTGAACCTCTCCGGCTTCGTCTTCAAGAGCGCCTCGCCCAGTTGCGGCATCACTGGGGTTTCTCTCGGACCCGGCCTTTTCGCGCGCGCCTTCATGGCGCATTTCTCTCTGATGCCAGTCGAGGAAGAAGACCGGCTGCATGATCCGCAAGTTCTGGAGAATTTTCTGAAACGAGTGCGCGCCTACCGCCAGTCGCGGACTTGAGGGGGACTGGCTCATTTAGCTTCTAAATGTGCCTGTCCCCTTCTTCTACTGGAACAAAGTAGCCTGGCACCTTTTTCCGACCTCGGCCTATCCCCGCAGCCTTCTTATTCCTTCATGCCAAATTTTGAGGATTGTCCTCCCCTTCTGAACACGTGTCAATGAGACTGCAAGCGGCGTCCTTGATAAGCCAGGTTGAAGAAGAATCCCCCTCACCCTAGCCCTCTCCCTCCAGGGGAGAGGGAAAATTGTTGAGACCCTTCGAAAGACTCAGGTTGATACCGGAACGGGTGGCGCCGCATGGGACCCGGGCGGAGCGGAAGAGCCTACAGCCGAGTCCGCGGGGCTGCGACGGGCCGCGAGCGAGCACGTCAGGGTGGCTCGGCGACAGGACCCGCGACGGTTCTTAGACCCAGTCCGAGTCGGCGCGCTTGGTTGCTTGGAATGGACAAGGGGACTACAATACAACCTGTCACCTTGAGGAGATGCCATGCCGACAACTCAACCCAAGCGCCGGCGAACAAAAGAGCCCCAGATACTGGTGCCCGAGCATAAATTGACCATCCTGCTCGCCAAGGATAATGGCTCCTATTGTGCGAAGTGTCCGGAACTAGACCTCGTGACGCAACTCCCGACAGCGGACGAGGCGCTGGAAGACCTCATTGAGGCCATTCGGGACTACTCGAAAGAATATCTCCGAGACCGCAAGCTGTATACCACGAGCCCAAACAGGGCTCACCACCTCCCCTATATCGAAGCCATCGCTGCCTGCAAGACCGACTGGGATCTCCGCACGCTGATCGAAATCAAGCATGGCTTCGTTCACGTATGACGACTTCCGAACCGTTCTGAAACGGACGGGGTTCGAGAAGCTCCGATCCGAGAAACACGAGACCTGGCGAAAAATCCTGCCGAACGGTTCTATCCTGCGCGTCCGTATCAGCCATCAGCACAAACGCGACATCCCCAAGTGGCTATTCCGCGAAATGCTGAGATAGGCAGGGCTGACCGCCGAAGAATTTAAAACATTGCTGCGAGACTAATGCAGAGCGGGCGTACACGCAGGTGCGTCCCTACGAAACGCCTGCATCCGGCGTAGGGGCACAGCGCGCCATCCCCATGCAGGAATTCGTCACGCATTGTACGCAGGGTTAGACCCAGTCCGAGTCGTCGCGGGACCGGGATGGAGCGGCAGGCAAGGCGCTCAGCCGTTCGACAATCTTACTGAGCTCGTGCTCCAGCGCCCGTTCCTCTTCGACGCTGGCGATGGAGGCCGCACTGGCGGCCAGCTCGATGCGGTAGTGGTTCTGGCGATCCGAGAACCACTCAATATACGGATGGGGAGCCAACAGGGGATGCGGGTCGAAGGAGATGAGGCCCACCTCACCGACTTGCGGAATCTCGAAGTCTCCCAGCACTTGGGCAGCCACGTCGTCGTCCACGAAAGCCGGATTGCGGAAGGTGATCAGCCGCCCCTTGATCTCACCCGTAAAGTCGCCGCGCAGGAGGAACTCGACCGGGCCGATCGCCGCGAAGGTGATCCGGCCGGCCACCCGCCCGGCCGAGCGGTTATCCAGAAACCCCTCCTTCACCCATCGGGAGTTGCCGAACTTTTGTGCCATGCCTCCTGGCCCTCCGTGATCATCGTGGGAGATCCGGCCTGCGCCGCGACACCTTCGCCTTCCTGCCCCACACACTCCGTCAATAGCGCAATCAGGATCAACCCGCTTCCGAGCCACCCTCCCTGGTCGAGTTGCTCGCCGAGGAAATACCAGGCAAGCCACGCCGCGAAGGCCGGCTCCAGCGAAAAAATCAGCGCAACCCGTTGCGCCGGGACCACGCGCTGAGCCCACATCTGCACGGCGAACGCCCCCGTGGCCAGGACGCCGGTGACGATCAACGCGATCATCAACGTCGCGGTCGGCTGGAACCGGACTGTCTCCGGCGACTCGATGCCCATCGCAGGCAGCATGGCGATGGTCACGAAGACCAACTGCCACCCGAACAGCGAGACGGAATCGCCTCGGCGTGTATAGGCCTCCAGACAGCAGATGTGCGTCGCGAAGGCCGCTGCGCAGACGAGGGTCAACAGATCGCCCAGGTTCAACGACACCGTCGGATCAACCAGGAACCACAGCCCGAGGACCGCGAGGCCGGCCGAGGCCCAGGTCCGAATGTGGAACCTCCCCAGAAACAGCGGCACAAACACGACGTACAGCGCCGTGATAAAGGCGGAGTTCGAGGCCGTCGTGTACCGCAACCCCACGGTCTGCGTGGCATAGCCCACGAACAGAAAGACCGTCGCGATCGCGCTCATCCGCAGCATGCCCCGGTCGAGCCGCAACCGGACCCCCGCCGCCAGCACGATTGCCAGGGTCAACACCGTGCCCAGCAGGAATCTCAAAAAGAGGAACGAGAAAGGAAGGATGTCTTCAAGTGCAGCCTTGGTGGCGGGAAACGTCGCGCCCCAGATCAGTGTGCTGAGCAAGAGGGCGAGTTGGGGCATGGAAACAACAGTGCCGAGTGAACGGACCAGCCGGACGCAGAGGCGCTTCGGTTCTCCCGGCGCTGGGCCTCCTCTCAGCACACAGTCCTCAGTCCTTCGACAGGCTCAGGACCCCGAGCCTTGTCGAGGGGCACTCCGCCCTTCTCATGGTTTGCACAGAGGACAGGTCTTCTGGTCGGTGACGCCTGACTGTTCCATGGCCGTCAACGCCCGGTCCTTGTCGGGATAGTCGAACCATCCCCCTTCCCAGAAATCCGTCCTCGTGATATTGGAGGGCACCTCCGCGCACCGCTCCCGGTGGAGGGTCGCTCGATCGATCGAATGTGCGATGTGTACCCAATAGACCATTCTCTCCCCCTCGCCGTGCCATCGCGGGCTTACGGCTCCTCGGGCTGAGCGGGGTGGAACTGACCAGGAAGAGGCTACGGGAGAAGTTGCCACTCGTCCTTTTCGATGAACACCTTTTCCCCGGCCTGAAGCTTCTTCACATCGTCTTTCTCAAAGAGCCGCAGGTACCGCGCAATGCGTTCCGGCTCGTCGATTCGCTCTTCCCTCATCAACCCCGTCAGCAACTTGTACCGACGAATCAGCAACGACATGCTCTCCCCCCTTGTAGATGACCCACGCATCAGGATTGATCCGTGGTAAGATAGCTGACCGCGCGCGGCGCGGTCAAGAACCCGGCAGGTGGCCTCGACCGGAGATGTCGCACGCGGGTCTCTCTTTCGGCTATAATACGTTCCAAGCGTGGTCCCAGGAGGGGGTGTTTCATGCCGCTGTATGAGTACCGATGCGAAGGCTGCGGTGAACAGTTCGAGGTCGTGCAACCAGTCACCGTGAAAGCGGAAGAAACCACCTGCCCCCACTGCCGTGCCCAGAAGGCGACCCGGCTGATGTCATCCTTCGCCTCCAAGATCGTCGGCGATCACAAGCCCGGGTTCGCCGAGATGAAGGCCTACGACATGCTGAATGAACGGATGGGCAAATTCGCAAAATTGCCGCCGGCCATGGGTAAGCGGGTCGTGCCCAGCCCGGAGAACTTCGGACCGCCAGTGAAACCGGACTCCAAAGGGAGCGGCGACCGCGGCGGAGCCTGATCGCAAAGGCTCGGTTCTGACCAACCTTCATTCTCATTTCCCGAGCAGAGCATTGCTGCCCCCGGCCTGTGGACGAAGAAGACGCGTGATGATTGAGAGAGTCCTCATCGCCCTGGGTTTGCTCGTCACGTGCGTCGTCGCTCCGTTACAGGTCGCCGGACAGGACATCTCCGGTACACTCGTCATCGCCGGGAACGGCCCGGAGATGCCGTTGATCGAGCAATTAGCCAGGGCGTTTGAGAAAGCCAACCCGCGTGCATATACTGACATTCTGTGGGACGATAACTCCAAGCCGATCGAGATGGTCAAGTCCGGCCAAGCGCAGATCGCCGTCGCGGGGCGAGAGGAACCGGACTTGAACGCGACGCAGATCGCCTGGGACGGCATAGCGGTGATGGTGAACCTTGCGAACCATATGAAAGAGGTCACGACGCAGCAGGTCGCCGAGATCTTCTCGGGGAAAGTGAAATTCTGGTCCGACTTGGGAGGGCCCGAAACCAAGGTCCTGCTCATCGACCGCCCTCGGAATCGCAACATTCGTGACGCCTTTGAACAGTACCTCGGGATCGCGGGGAAGATCCCGGACTCGGCCAAGGTGATCGGCCCTGACGACAAGGCCATCAAAACAGTGGCCGGGACCCTCCCCCCCCTTTCCGCCGTCACCTATATCTCGCTCGGAACGGCTCTTGACGCCGTGAGCGGAGGAGTTGCGGTCCGCCTGCTTCCGCTTGACAAGGTCGAGCCGGAAGAACCAACGGTCAAGGACGGACGGTACAAACTGCGCAGACCGCTTCTGCTCCTCGGCAAGAAGGAGTCGAACCCAATAATCGAAGCCTTCGTGGCCTTTGCCCTCTCGAACGAGGGGCAGAAAATCATCGATGAGGCGTATACTCCCCTCGTCCAGTCAAGTACGGGAAGGCCAAAAGAAACAACTGATTCATCAAGGAGGCCCTAATGCTTACGCACTTCTTGGCGGTCACCATCATCATAGCGCTTGCCTTCGGAGTGACGGTCACGCCCGTCGGCACCGTGTCCGCAGCAAAGGAGGGTTCCGACGTCGAAGGTTCCGGATTCAGCCTCTTCGAGACCGAGTCGATCAAGGGGTTTGACGAGAAAAAAGTCGAGAAGGACCCGGTCTGCGACCGGAGTAAACGTCCCAAGATCACAAAAGTGGAGCCTGACGAAGCCAAACCAGGCGATCGCGTTGTCATCAAGGGAGAGAATTTCGGCACGAAGGAATGTCTCCAAAGCGTCACCTTCAGCGCGGCGGCCGGGTCGAACGTCAAATTCAAGTACGTGAACGACACCACCATTGAGGCGACGGTCCCCAACGGGAAGAGCGGCATGAGCTTTGTGATCGTCGTGACCGGCAGCGGCAGCGCGCAATCGAAGCCCGTCTT
>JAHFEU010000047.1 GCA_023248295.1 Nitrospirota bacterium
CGAGCAGGCCGCAGACCCAGCGGGCACGGATAGCGCTCAGGGAGGATACTCGTCTGCCCAGCGGGTCCTGTCGCGGCGTCCACCCCCGCCGTCCTCGCTCCACCCATCCCCCCGTGGGTTTGCGCCGATAGATGGACTCCCGCGGCCATTTCCCGCCACCCTCGATTTGAGCAGTCATCTCGCCCCTCTCCCCTTTCCGGGTACCCGTTGCTTGGCTTCGTGCAGGGGGTGATGGCGGCGGGGGTCCCTGGTCGCCACGCCACCCGCTGAGCCCCAATTGTTACAGCCTTTCCCGCATTTTCCGGTTAGGGTTTATTGTGAGGGATCGGAACTAAAATCTCAATGGGGAAGGAGCAGGTGGCATGCGGTTTGGAGCGAACGTCATCACCCGTTGCAGTCTGAAGAGCAACGGGTACCCGAGCGGCGGGGTCCCCACCCGGCATCCGAAGAAGGAAAGCTGGAACTGATCAAGGCACCGCGATCGCAAGATCGCGGCCGCGGGAATTCCAGAAGGTTTCCACTCCGGACTGCCGAGGAGGGGGTGCCGCGAGAGGCGCGGAAGCGGAAGACCGCATGCCACCTGAGCGTGTTTGGAGTTGATGGCTGGATGATCGTGGATGATCACGGATTAGCGGTCGGCTTTGAAGCAATCGTGGAGGAAGGTGACGGTGGATTCCCATGCAAGCCTCGCGGTCTCAGGGCGATAGGCATCCTGGCGGGTCTCGTTGCAGAAGGCGTGGGGCGCGCCGTCGTAGGTCCGAATCTCGACCGATTTCTCGAAGTCCTTGGCGGCTTGCCGCAGTTGTTCGACTTCCTCCGCGGTCACCCACTCGTCGGCTCCAGCCCGGTGGTACAGCAGAGGACAGGCAAGATCCTTCAACACAGCCGGCGGCATGACCATCTTGCCGTAGAACGAGACCGCCGCCCGTAAGCGCTTGCGCAGACACGCGAACCGGATGGCGAGTGAGCCGCCCATCCCGAACCCGACGACGCCGTGGATGTTTCGCTTGACCTGATCACGGGTATTCAAGTATTCGCAGCAGGAATTGATGTCCTGCAGCATCTCGCTCTCTTTCATGCGGCTCATCAGCGCCGCCGCGACCTCTGCGTTGACGGTGACCATGCCGCCCTGTCTGATATACAGATTCGGGAGGAGCACGGCATACCCTTCGCAGGCAAGCCGAGCCGCCAGGTCCTTGATCTGTGAGTTCAGTCCCCACCACTCGTGCAGCAGAACGAGGCCGGGATAGGTGCCTTTTTCCTGAGGCCAGAACTGCAGGCCCTCGACTTGCGCGTCTTTGGAGATTCGCGTTTTGGCGTAAGGATCGGTCGCGGCGTCCGACGCGGAGGGGATCGGGACTCCGCTGGGAAAGCGGACCGTGTTGATGCCGATCTTTTCGAGGGGAAACGGCGGAACCCGATCGGGCATCGCTCTCCTGCTCGATCCTCGGGACTTCCCGGATACAACGGGCGATGGCAGACCCTGCGAGTTGTGAGGCTCGCGCGAGCGGAGGCGTACTATAACTGCGGTTGTGGTGGTTGTCAATTGTGTGCAAAAGCGAGGACCTTTGGTTGACCTGCCCGTGAGGCAGGACTAGAATGTGCGATCACAGGAACTGATCAGGCGGCTGGGAACATGCAGGGGAGGCTGCACCGCCTCGGCGATGGATCTGAAGAGGAGGCCACTGTGGGAAACAAGCTTTATGTGGGCGGCTTGCCCTATACGACGACGGATCAGCAGCTTCAGGACCTGTTCGCGCAACACGGAACGGTGAGTTCGGCCAAGGTCATTTCTGATCGGTATACCGGCCGGTCACGCGGCTTCGGGTTTGTCGAGATGGCGACGTCCGAGGAAGCGCAAAAAGCCATTGCGGCGCTGAACGGGACGCAGTACGAAGGTCGGGCCCTGGTTGTGAACGAAGCCAAACCGCCGGAGAAGCGGGAACGCTCATGGGGGGGCGGCGGCGGAGGGGACCGCGGCGGCGGACGTCGTTAGCAGGCACGACAACGGAAGCCAATCTGATGCGCTCGGAGAAAGGCCGTGTTGGACGACACGGCCTTTCTGTTACGCAGACACCAAGTAAGAGGCAGATGGCCTCGGGACCGTGTTGACCCCGAGAGGAATCGGCCTGATCGGGCTGGGCAGGCACGGGATGCGGTATGCCCGGCATCTGTTGGAGCCTCTCCCCAATGCTCGACTGGTCGCTGTCTGCCGCCGCGATGTCGGGCAAGGCTCGACCTTTGCGGCCGACCACTCGCTCAGGTTTTACCAGGACTATCGTGAGCTCATCGCTGACGCGGACGTGCAGGCGGTGATCGCGGTCACGCCGCCTTCCCTCTCCCGTCCGATCTGCCTGAAGGCTGTCCGCGCGCGCAAGCCGATCTTGATTGAGAAGCCTCTGGCCCCTACCGGTCCTGAAGCGCGCGAGATGGTCCGTGCCGCTGAGTCTTCAGGCATCCCCCTGATGACCGCCCAGACGCTCAGGTTCGATGCCGCCGTGTTGGCGCTGAAGGCGCGGCTTGCGACCGTCGGGCCGAGACGGTATCTGGTGCTGACCAACCGGGTGGAACTCCGCCCGGAGGTCACGCAGGATCCGACCGACTATGCGGGCCGGGGCGTTCTGCTCGAGATCGGCATCCACCAACTGGACCTGGTTCGCTTCCTCACCGGGGAGGAGGTCGCCGAGGTGCGCTGTGAGATGGATCGATCGTCGGCGGGAAGTCCGGAGTCCAGGGCCTTGGTCAGTCTGCGCACGACCGGACATCTGCCGTGCCTCGTGGATGTGTCGCGTGTCACCAGCGGGCGAGTGAGCAGAGCCGAATGGGTGGGCGCGGATGGACAGATGATCGCGGACTGCGTGCGTCACCAAGTCAGCAAGACATCGGCGCGCAGCGGCGTGGAGGAATGGCCGGTCGAGGATCGCCCGACGGTGGTCGCCACGCTTCGGGCCTTTCTCGACGCGCTCGACCGTGGGGCCCCGATGCCGATCACGGGTCTGGATGGACAGCGGGCGGTGGAAATCGCCGACGCCTGCTATCAGTCGGCGGACACGGGGAAAACAGTCCGGTTATGAGTTCAGCCTTCCCGGTTACGTTTCGGCCACGATATGCGTGTCCGTTTCCTCCACGCCGTCGATGGTGTGGATCTTGGTGATCACCACATCGGACAGAGCCTTTTCATCCCCCACGCTGACGAAGCTGAAGATGTCCGGCTGCCCGAAGCACGGGTGCGCTTGCTCGACGCCGGGGACCTTCTTGAGCGACTTGAGAACGTCCTTGGTCTTGCCGGCCTTCACCTTGATGAGAATGTAGGCTTTCGTCGCCATGTCGGACCTCCTTTGTAACTTTTCCCCGCTCACTCATTCCTGAAACCCGGCATCTCGCCCTGTCGTGCGGCATAGGCTTGGTGCAGATCCTCCCCGCGAGCGGCCAGTCGGCTGCGCGCCGTTCGGAAGGTCTGGGCGAGCAGCTCGAAGTCGCTCCGTCCGACGTTGTAGGCCTGAAATCCCTCGATCAAAACACGCTGGTTCCAAACGGGCCGCGTCGCGGCGTAGTCGACCACCGCTTCCAAGGTCCGGGAGTTCCACCCTTTGACGCGGAATGCCCGGACTGCCGCCGGTGCGTCGTCGCCCAGTCTCGCGAACAGGGCCTCGGTCAGGAGCCGCCTCACCTCCGGGTTGGAGCTCTTCATGAACGCGGCCTGGAACTGGATGAGGGCCTTGGTCAGCCGGTCCGCCTCCGGGCTGGATTCCGGGGGGAGCGAGCCCGCATCCTGAAAGACTGCGAGCAGGGCCATGATCGTCCCCACCTGCTGGGCCGATGCGCGGGCGCCGGGTTGATGAGTGGGCTGGGGGCTCGGGGGGACGAACAGTTCGTTCACGTTGCTGAACGACCCGCCCGGCGTGGGCCCGCCCGCGATCACATACAGCCGGTCGTTCGCGGTGGCCGAGCCCAGCCCGTGGCGTCCGGTCGGTAACGGGGCCATGGGTTGCCAGCGGTCGGCGCGCGGCCAGTAGGCCTCGTTGGTGCGGAACGTCCCTTCGGGTGATTCCCCGCCGAGCACGTATATGAAGTCTCGAATCACAGCGGCCGTGATCCCGCTTCGGGCTGTCGGCATGTAGGCCATCGGTGTCCAGCGGTCAGTGACAGGGTCATAGGCCTCGGTGATCGCCAGATTGCGACCATAGTCCCGATTCAGGCGGCCGCCAATGGCGTACACCCTCCCGCCGACCGTCGCGGCTGCCAGATGGTCTCGAGGCGTGGGAAGGGGGGCTTTCTTGTTCCAGGTATTGGTGGCCGGGTCATACACTTCGACGGCGGCCGAGTTCCCGGATCCGTCATAGCCGCCGATCGCATAGAGCAGGCCGCCCGACTCGGCTACGGCGAGTGCCCCGCGTGGAGTGGGCATGGGCGCCCGTTCCGTCCAGGAGTCGGTCTCGGGTTGGTACATGTACACGCTTGCGACCGGGTCCCAGACCGAGAAGAACGATCGTGTAAACCCTCCGATGACGTACAGCCGTCCCCCGACCGTCCCGGCTCCGGCATGGTGAATCCCGGTCGGCAGGGACGTCTTGGTCGCCCATCGGTCCGTGGACGGATCGTACTCCTCCACCGTGTCGCTGATCGTCAGCGTCGTGAGATTGATCAGGCCGGGCTCATGGAATCCGCCGATCACATAGATTTTTCCGCCCAGGGCGGCCGCGACGACCTCGGTGCGCTTCGTCGGCGCCGGCGCGACTGCTTTCCAGGTTCCTCCGACTGGCAAGGCCTCTTGCGCGAAGGCGGGGACACAGGCGAGCGCGATGGCGCCCAGGGTACCGAGGACGAGGGACGGAGGGACGGGAGTCGGCGGCTGACGGATCGGTGTCGCGTTGGATTCCTGGTTGCCAGGAACGGGCAGGGGCATGGGCCGTATTATACACAAAGCCCGAGGACTGTGTTGAAAACCTGCGAGGGCACGCCTATAATCCCGCCACGTCGAAAAAAGCGAATAGCCAACAGCGAATAGCAGGACAATTTAGGCTGAAACAAATCCTGCGGTTGCTATTCGTGGCCTGCTGTTCGCTAGTAGCTGCTCCCTGCGGGCTGAGGTTATATGCTGGCCAAGGTGTTGAGCGCCGCGCTGGTCGGGCTCGATGCGCATCTCGTTGAGGTGGAGGTGGACATTGGCGGCGGGCTCCCGCAGTTCTCGGTGGTCGGTCTGCCGGATGCCACCGTGCGTGAGAGTCGTGACCGCGTGCGCGCGGCGCTCAAGAACACCGGGTTCTCGTTTCCGGTGAAAAAGATCACGGTGAATCTGGCTCCCGCGGATCTGAAGAAAGAGGGCTCCGGTCTGGATCTGGCCATCGCGGTGGGCATCCTGGTGGCGCAGGAGATTCTGCCGGCGGAAGCGGTGGCGGGGCGTGTGTTGGTCGGCGAACTCTCGCTGGACGGCGGCGTCAAGCCGATTGCCGGAGCGCTCTCGATCGGGATGGCGTGCCGGCATAAGCGCGCGCTGATATTGCCGGCTGAGAATGCCGTGGAGGCGGCGGTGGTGAAGGGCGTGAGCGCGTATCCGGTCCATACCCTGCCCGAGACGGTTGAATTCTTGAACGGAGCGCGAGCGATTCCCCCGGCGATGGTGGATCGTCGGGCGCTCTTTGCCATTCAGACGGCTGAAGAGGATGACTTTGCGGATGTCAGGGGCCAGGAACACGCCAAACGGGCGCTCGAGGTGGCGGCGGCAGGTGGTCACAATATCTTGATGATCGGCCCGCCGGGGTCCGGCAAGACGATGCTGGCCCGGCGTCTCCCCGGTATTCTTCCGCCCATGGAGCCGGAAGAGGCCATCGAGGCCACGCGGGTTCACAGCGTGGCCGGCCTCTTGACCGACGGCCGGCCGTTGCTCACCGCTCGTCCGTTCCGGGCCCCCCATCATAGCATCTCCGACGCCGGGCTGATCGGCGGGGGGACCGTCCCGCGTCCAGGCGAAGTGTCGCTGGCCCATCACGGGGTGCTGTTTCTGGATGAGATCATGGAATTTAAACGGCACGTGCTGGACGGTTTGAGACAGCCGCTGGAAGATGGGACGGTCATGCTCACGCGCGTCAGCGCGTCTCTGCGATATCCGGCGCGCGTGATGCTGGTGGCGGCCATGAATCCCTGCCCCTGCGGGTACTACGGAGACCGTACTCGCGAGTGCCTCTGCACTCCCCACCAGATTCGGCGCTACCGGTCCCGTTTGTCCGGTCCCCTGCTGGATCGCCTGGACATCCATATCGAGGTGCCTCCCGTACCGGTCAAGGAATTGGGTGGGGAGGGAGAGCAGGAGCCGTCGGCCTCGATCCGAGCGCGTGTGACAGCCGCCCGAGCGCGCCAGGCAGCCCGCTATGACCGCGAAGGGTTCTTCAGCAATGCTCAGTTGAAGTCCCGGCAGGTCAAGAAGTTTTGCGCGATCGATGGGGCCGGGCGGGATCTCATTGAACAGGCCATGACGCGCCTGAAACTCTCCGCGCGGGCCTATGGCCGTATGCTCCGCGTGGCACGGACCATCGCCGACTTGGCGGGGTCGGAGCGGATCGAGCCTGCGCACCTTGCTGAGGCGATCCAATATCGAAGCCTGGATCGCCGCGTGGACCTCTAGCCCGGGTTATTCATGACGGTTCGTCGCGAAATCGCGCAGTCGCGTCGCGAGACGGGCGCGCGGAGCGGCGAGGGACCGAGGCGTACTTGAAACAGTACGTCGAGGGACTGAGTGGCGAGCCCGCCCGCCTGCCCCCCGTCCAGAGCACGGGCAGGCTGGTCGCAGCAGCGAATGGGCGATTGCAGCAGAAGCGTTCATGAATAATCCGGGCTAAAAGGAACCAGGTCATGATGTCCTTCAGGATCTTTGCCTGGTGGTTTGTGATCGGTGCGACGATGGCCTTGTCGGTGATTATGCTCCAAGGCGGCATCCGTGAGGTGATGGTGGCTCAAGGATCGCTTTGGGGGAACAAGCTGGTGGAGTTATTGACGGCCATCGTGGGTGGGGGACTGCTGGCCGGCTGCGTAGCGTTGATCCTGGACCGGATCAAGAAACCGTGAGGTCCTTCGACCCCTCGACGAAGCTCAGGGTGGTGAGCCTGTCGAACCACAAGGCTCGGCTCGACTGAGCTCGCCGAAGTCAGGACAGGCGTGAGGGGTAAGGCGAAGGGGTAACACGGGAAGCGCAAGGCGAAAGCCGGGACACTGGTAACGGGGAACGAACATGGATGTGGAGATCGGGTCAAATCTCTATCGCAATACCGATGGGACGGTGGAAATAGAAGGCGTGCCGCAGCTGATGCTTGCGCTTCGGAGACCTGGCGGTCCGGTCCTAGTGAATTTCGTTTTATACGATCACGTGGGAAGGGTTGTGGCAAAGGTAGTCGACAGTACGATCGCCTTTAACGAACGTCGGGCCTATGAATTGACCAAACTGCCGACTGGTCTGGTGCTCACCCATGTCGAAAGCAGCAAGGTGGTGCTGCAGGTGGAATGGAAGGAGAACAGTCGTGTGGCAATCCAGAAGGGGGAATTCCTCACGGTGAAAGGCCATCTCCTGGAAATCTCTCCGGTCGAATGGCGAGTGGACAAGCGCCGGATGAGCGGCGGAGACACAGACCTGAAAGGTGGTGCGATGGTACTCGGGTAGATGCACCGGAGCCGCCGCGTTCTGTCCGGCGGCTCCGGTGGCATTCGCAACCTTACTGAGTCTCGATCGTGATGCGGCGAGGCTTCGCTTCCTCCCGCTTCAGCAGCTCGATGGTCAGCACGCCCTGCTTGTAAGCAGCCGCGACCTTGTTCGGATCAACGTTGGATGGGAGCCTGAACGAACGGGAGAATGCCCCCGTTCCGATTTCGCGGACGAAGTAGGTCCGGTTGGGCTCAGGCGTCTCGTTCTTGCGCTCGCCTTTCACCGTCAGGACACCGTCTTCAATCGCGATCTCGATATCCTTCTGGTCGAAGCCCGGGACTGCAGCCTCCACCCAAAAGCCCTGCTCGTCCTCATACGTGTTGCAGGCCGGAGTCCACGCCAGCCCGCGTCCACCCAGAGTGCCGAACACCTCGTTCAAGAGTCGATCCATTTGATCATCAACTTGCGAGTAAGTCGTTAGTGTCATCGTAACCCCTCCTTATCTCGATAGCTCATCAGCCACCCACCAGGCCTCTCAATAGTCATTCGCCTGTGTGATTGTCGTTGGCTGTTGAGATAATCCTGCCTTGCCCGAAGTCAAGCCCCCCAAGGCGGCTCTTCACCCCAGCTTCACATCGATCGCCTTCGGCTTCGCCTTTTCCGATTTCGGCAGGTGGAGGTGCAGCATCCCGTCCTTGAACTCCGCTCTTACCTTGGCTTCGTCCACCTCATCGGGCAGCGTGAAACTGCGCGTGAAGCTTCCGTAGGAACGCTCCACGCGGTGGTACCTCTTGCCTTTCTCCTCCTTCTCATGCCTGCGCTCCCCCTGGATAGTCAGGACGCCGTGCTGAACCGTCACTTTCACGTCTTCCTTCTTGACCTCCGGCAGCTCGGCCTTGATGAGGTATTCGGCATCGGTCTCACTGATGTCCACAGCAGGTATCCAATCAGCGAGGGTCAAGGCCTCTTTACCGCTCTCCGGTCGCGCCGCTGGCCGACCGAACATGCGGTTGAGTCGGTCTGACATGTCCTCCAACTCCCGGAACGGATCCCAACGCACCAGACTCATGATCACACCTCCTTGTTTGGCTCATCCTTCCTTGACGCGACGTGCATCGGGCGAAGCGCCGCTAGGCAATGGCGCGTCAGTTGTACCAGCCGGCAATGGCGTTCGGTCCCCATAACAAGGTGGGCATTGCCCACACCATTTCCGGCCCGAATAAGGGGGCCGCCACCTTGATACGGCGGCCCACCTTTTCCTGCACAGAGCTTCAAAGACACGTTGTACGGGTTCGCGAGCATCGGTCCCATGACTACGCTTGCCCCTACAACGAGCGAGAGGGGACGACCACAATCTTTCCATCCTTGACATCCACCTTCGCGGTGCCACCGTCTCGGAGTTCGCCCTTCACGAGCACGCGGGCAATCGGTGTCTCGAGGTCCAGTTGGATCAGCCGCTTGAGAGGACGCGCCCCGTAGACCGGGTCGTATCCCCGCTTCGCCAGGTCGGCGGTTGCGGCCGCCGTGAGCACCAGCGAAATGCGCCGTTCGGCAAGACGGTCCCGCAGCCTGGCCAGTTGGATTTCCACGATTTTGGCCAGGTGCTCGCTCGCGAGCGGGTGGAACACGACGGTTTCGTCCACTCGGTTCAAGAACTCGGGGCGGAAGTGCCGCCGGAGCTCGGCCATCACCATGTTCCGGATCTCGTCGTACGGCATCCTCCGCTGCTGCGCCTCCAGGATCTCCTGACTCCCCAGGTTCGAGGTCATGATCAGCACCGTGTTCTTGAAATCCACCGTCCGCCCTTGTGAGTCTGTCAGGCGACCGTCGTCCAACACTTGTAACAGGACGTTGAAGACGTCGTGATGCGCCTTTTCGATCTCGTCGAACAGGATCACGGAGAACGGCCGACGTCGGATCGCCTCGGTGAGCTGGCCCCCTTCCTCATAGCCCACGTACCCGGGCGGTGCGCCGATCAGCCGGGCCACCGTGTGTTTTTCCATGTACTCGGACATGTCGATCCTGACCAGATTGGCCTCATCGTCGAACAGCGTGGAGGCCAACGCCCGCGCCAACTCGGTCTTTCCGACCCCGGTGGGACCCAGAAAGAGAAATGAGCCGATCGGCCGGTTCGGATCCTTGATGCCCGAACGAGCCCGCAGCACGGCGTCCGCCACCGCCCGGACAGCTTCGTCCTGGCCCACGACGCGGCGGTGCAGCAGGTCTTCAAGACGAAGGAGCTTATCCAACTCGCCTTCCATCAAGCGGGTCACGGGAATTCCCGTCCAGCGACTGACCACCAGCGCGATATCCTCTTCGTCGACCTCTTCTTTGAGCAGCCGGCTTTCCCCTTGTTTCTTGGCGAGGTGCGCTTCCTCGGAGGCGAGCTCCCGTTCCAGGCGGGGCAGTTCGCCATAGCGCAGCTCGGCAACGCGGTTGAGATCGTACGCCCGCTCCGCCTGCTCGATCTTTTGCTTGACCTCCTCGATCTGCTGGCGGAGCTTGCGGAGGCGGCCGACGGAGGCTTTCTCGGCTTCCCATTGGGCCTTGAGCGTGTTGAGCTCTCGAGTCTTCTCGGTCAGCTCCTGCTCCAGCGTCTCCAGCCGAGCCCGGCTGCCCTGGTCGGTCTCCTTGCGGAGGGCCTCGCGCTCGATCTCCAGCTGCATCACCTTGCGCGAGACTTCGTCGAGTTCAGCGGGAAGGCTGTCGATCTCCGTCCGGAGACGAGCCGCCGCCTCATCCATCAAATCGATCGCCTTGTCGGGTAAAAACCGATCGCTGATATACCGGTGAGACAGCCTCGCAGCGGCCACCAGCGCGGCGTCCTTGATCCTTACGCCGTGGTGCACCTCGTACCGTTCCTTCAGGCCCCGCAGGATCGAGATCGTGTCCTCGACCGATGGCTGGTCCACGAATACGGGCTGGAAGCGCCGTTCGAGCGCCGCATCCTTCTCGATGTGTTTGCGATACTCGTCCAGCGTGGTGGCGCCGATCATGTGCAGTTCGCCCCGGGCCAACATGGGCTTGAGGAGGTTCGCGGCATCCATGGCGCCTTCGGCCGCCCCGGTTCCGACCACCGTATGCAGCTCGTCGATGAAGAGGAGAACCTGACCTTCGGCCGCCAGGACTTCCTTCAGGACAGCCTTGAGCCGCTCTTCAAACTCGCCTCGAAATTTGGCTCCGGCCACCAACGCGCCCATGTCCAACACGATCAGGCGCTTCTGTTTGAGGCCTTCCGGGACGTCTCCCTTCACGATTCGCTGGGCCAGGCCCTCCACGATCGCCGTCTTGCCGACACCCGGCTCGCCGATGAGGACCGGGTTGTTCTTGGTGCGTCGAGACAGGATCTGAATCACGCGACGGATCTCCTCGTCGCGTCCGATGACCGGGTCGAGCTTCCCTTGTCCTGCCAGCCTGGTGAGGTCCCGGCCGTATTTCTCCAACGCCTGGTAGGTGCTCTCCGGGTCCTGGCTGGTCACGCGTTGGTGGCCGCGGACCTGCTGAAGCGCGGTCAGGAGCCGATCGCGCGTCAGCCCCAGACGCCGGAGGACGCCCCCCTCCTCCGCCATCGCCAGCAGCACGTGCTCGACGCTGAGGTATTCATCCCGGAGTCCACGCATCTCCTGCTCGGCACGGGTCAGTACCTGCGAGAGGCGCGACGTGAGGTGGATCTGCCCGGGTCCTGCCCCAGGCCCCTGGACCTGCGGGACCTTGGCCAGCGCCTGTTCCAAGGCGCCCCTCACGGCTGCAACCGAGGTGCCCGCCTGTTCAAGCAGGGGGCCGGCCAGTCCTTCTGCTTGCTCCACCAAGGCCAGCAGCAGATGCTCCACTTCGATGCCTTGATGACTTCGTCGCATCGCGTGGGCAGAAGCGGCCTGTAACGCCTCCTGGAGCTTCACTGTCATCCGGTTCATGTCCATGGCAGCTCGTTGCTCACATTGTCCTAAGACATCGACATCTGAACCCCCGTCATAATCACGTCGCAGAGTAAGTCAACGGATTCGGCCGGGGGGCATACAAAAAATGAAGGGTTCGGACCGGGACGGCTCGTGTTCCCAGGACTGCTTATAGGAGAGATCCCATGAGTGGTCAAGCGCGCGGGTTTCGTCCGGTCCATCCCGAGCGGCTTGACCGCAGGGGACGGTCCAGATTATTGTCGCCGCAAGAGGGAACCCCGTGGATGCTTCAGAAGGCATGCGCCCGTTCGCGATCATTACCGGTGCCTCCCGCGGGCTCGGCGCCGAATACGCTCGCGCGCTGGCCGCCAGGGGCTACGATCTGCTGCTGGTCTCCAGGGACAAGCCGCGCATGGATCGCCTCGCAGCGGACCTCGCCGGCCGATATCCTGTAACCGTCGGCATGGAAATGGCGGACCTGGCGCAGCCGGAGGCGGCCCACCGGCTGTATGTCGCGGCCCGTCAGCGTCGCGGCGCGCTTGACCTCCTGGTCAACAATGCCGGCTTCGGGCTGTTCGGGGAGTTCGTGGACCTGCCGATGGCACGCCTCCAGGAGATGTTGCGGCTGCATGTTAACACGATCGTGGAGAGCATCCGATTGTTCCTGCCCGGCATGATCGAACGGCGCTCGGGCGGCATCATCAACGTCTCTTCGATCGCCGGTCTCTTCTCGATCCCCTACCTGGCCGAGTATGCCGCGACGAAGGCCTTTCTCATCTCGCTTTCAGAGGCGCTGGCGGAAGAGGTGCGACCGTTTGGGGTGCATATCCAGGCCTGCTGTCCAGGCTCAACCGAGACGGATTTCCACGCCACCGCCGGGTTCCGCCCCAGAAACCCGCTCGGGCTACAGGCTCCCGCCATGGTGGTTGCCGTCTCGCTCGCGGCGCTGGAGCGCGGTCCGGCCGTCGTCACGATCGGTTGGCGAGGACGCATCCTCGCCCTGCTGAGTCGGGTGGTCCCGCGCGCGTGGCTCGCGAGAGCGGCGGCGAGGCGGATGAGGCCGTCCAGGCGAGCGGCCGGATAGTAGAGGTCTTTGTCGAGCGGAAAGATGAACGACGTCGTGCGCGCCACACTCCGCCTGTATCAGCATGCGCTGCGGGCGACCGTGCGGTCGTTCGGTCGAAGCTGGGTCATCGCGATCGCGGTGGTCGTCTTCGCCATTGTGATGGTGATGGCTACCTTCCTGGTCTCGCACTTGGGCATACTGGGGGGATTCATACTGGGCGCGGTGAATGCGTTGCTGATCGGCGCGACGCTGAGCCTGATCGAGCAGGCGGTCATCGGCTCACGCCGTTTGGGATGGCGTGATATCCGGGAGAGCGTCGGTCACTACTTCTGGGACGTGATCGGCGTGGGGTTCGTGCTCTGGGTGCCGATGCTGCTGCTAGAGCAGGGGATGGCCGCCAACCCGAACGGACCGTTCCTTGCGGCCGCTATTTTTCTGCTGCTTTTCATTCTCCTCAATCCCGCGCCCGAAGTGATTTACCAGGTACGGCACAGTTCGCCCCTGGATATCCTCCGGGAGAGCTGCGAGTTCGTGATCGAGAACTGGATCGAGTGGTTTCTCCCCTTGGCGATCGTGGTGGCGCCACTCGGCCTGTCGTTTTTTTTCGGCATCTCAGGGCGGTTGGGGCGCGGGGCCGGCCTGGACTTCTTCCAGGTTCTGGTCCTTCCCTTTACGCTCCTGACGACGTGGCTGAGCTACCTCGGTCTGCCGAGCGTGGCCGGATCGACGCTTGTGATCCTGTTGACGCCGCCGGTGGCGGTGGCGATGCTGATCTTCAGAGGCCATCTGTTCGCCGGGCTGCACGGCTCTTCACGACGGCAACGGATTTTTCAGCGGAGGGGAGTTGAATAGGTCGAACCGACGCGGTGATGTGCCGACAACTATTCGTTCTATCAATTGTCTATGCAATCAACATAACGCAATAGATGAGCTATCTCCGAGCGTGCGACAGGAGTCAGCGTCTCTCAGAGAGGGGCGGTCTTGTCGGGAAGAATGAGCGCCTCCGTCTTCTAGGTAGGAAACCGTTTGTTGAGACAGTCGGGACAGATGCCGTGGGAAAAGTCCGCATTTGAATATTTTCGAAGGTAAGATTCAATTTGGTTCCAATACCCTGTGTCATCACGTATCTTTTTGCACAGCGAACAGATCGGCAGCAATCCATGCAGCGTTTTGATATTGGTCAGCGCATCTTGAAGCTGAAGAATCAGTCTCTCTCGCTCCTCTTCCGCTTGCTTCAACGCGGTGATGCTGTCGATGAGGCCGGCCTTCTGCTTCCGTTCTTTGCGGACCGTTTCGGCGCCGGCCCCGTAGAACGTGGCCATGATGAGGAGGACGGGGATCCGAAGGAGTTTGCCCTCCAACCCATCATCGGTCTCGGCGGATCCCCAGTAGAGGATCAGCCCATAGACGGCGCTGAGGATCACTGAGAGGGCGATGTGCTGCTTCAGCGTTTGTGTGGATCCGGCCAGGAAGAGGATGAGGAAATAGGTCAGGTACAAGTCCGATCCGACATCGCCTGACAGGTAAATGATAGAGCTGGTAATGGCCGTATCGGCTATGACCAAGGCGCCGATGAACCAGCTCGCCTCCCACACATGAGCAGGTACCAGCATCAAGGAGGGCACAGACAGCAAGAGTCCTACGACGACGAGTGCTTGGACTCTGGAGCTCAGGAGAGTGTCGAGGCTGAACAGCAGTTCATAAGACAGTACAATGACGACGATGGTCTGCAACAACAGAAACTGGGATCTGTTCGAGGTGCCTTGAGGAGTGCTGGCCCGGATTGGTTCCGTGGCTGCCACGTCCGCTAGTGAATCGGTGAGAGGCATCGTGCGCGCTCCGTGAAGAAGCTCTCGAAACGGTCGCCCAATGAGGACGGTTTCAGATCGGTTCTCACCTCGGCGGAACGCATGGAGCTGGCGAGAGGAATCGAACCTCCAACCGTCGCCGGGTCGGCCCTGAAACCTGCCTCCCGGCTCCTACAAGGGGGCCAGGCCCCCTCGTACGCGCCCCACGAAAGGGGCACGCCCCCTTCGGAACCCCCGGTTGGAGGTTCGATGATAGCCTCCGTGCCATTGCATCGATGGTTCGTGTATGGAGCTGGCGAGAGGAATCGAACCTCCAACCTGCGGTTTACAAAACCGCTGCTCTGCCGATTGAGCTACGCCAGCCTTTCAAATTGTGCGTATCTTAGCACACTTCGCCAACAAGCCAGCAGAGGCTGTGTGAAAATTCCCTTTTCTCGAACGCGACGAACGCGACCACCAGGAAGTCGCGCCACGGTGTTCTTCTTAAGCCTGCACGGGGACCCGGTCCATGTTCCGAGATCGTGAAGAAGCGGGGCAGCGCCTGGCCGCCGCCCTCAGCCGGTACTCCGGCTGTTCCGAGGGCTTGATCCTCGCGATTCCACGCGGAGGCGTGGTGGTCGGTTTGCAGATGAGCCTGGTTCTCCATCTTCCCCTGGATGTCCTGATCACCAGGAAACTCGGAGCCCCGGACAATCCCGAACTCGCCGTCGGCGCCCTGACCGAAACAGGGTACCTGCATCTCAATAAGGATCTGCTGGCGTGTTATCCCTGGCTGGCAGGTTCGGTGGATCAGGAACGCCGGATACAGGAGAATGAAATTGTCCGACGTCGCGATCTCTACCGAGGAGGGCGGAGCCTGCCCCCGCTGGGTGAACGCACGGTCATCCTGGTCGATGACGGGGTCGCCACCGGCGCCACCTACCTCGCCTCCATCCAGGCCCTCAAGTCGGGCGGGGTGGCTCGGCTGGTGGCGGCCTTGCCGGTCGCGCCCTCTGAGACCGCCGACCAGGTTGCCGCTCAGGTGGACGAGTGCGTGGTCCTGGAGTCCCCCGAGCCGTTCCATGCGGTGGGCCAACACTACGTGGATTTCCGGCAGGTGGAGGACGAGGAGGTTATCCGATGTTTGACTCGATCGTGGCGCCCGCCGACACCGGCGTCCTAACAGGCGCGATGCCGCTTGACGAGGCCAGGCGTGCCGGTTTATCCTCGCTTCGTTTGTCCATTCGCACCCAAGTTGGAAAGGGGCTCATGCGTCGTCTTCATGATCGTGTGCTGAGGAGTCTTGTGGCGGTGGCGGTTCTGCTCGTTGCAGGCTGTGGCACAGCAGAATGGGTTCACCCGAACAAACCCAAAGATGAATTCAGTCACGATTACAGCACGTGCGAGAGTGAGGCCTATGAAAATCCAAAAGCCCAAGGCGGGATGAAGATGATCATCCAGCAGTCGATCGACCGGTGTCTCGCGAAAAAAGGCTGGGTGCTGCGCCAGAAACGCTAACCCGCATTATTCATGAACGCTTCTGCTGTTCACCCGTTGCATTCGCGCAGAGCAACGGGT
>JAHFEU010000157.1 GCA_023248295.1 Nitrospirota bacterium
GTGGCCGTCACGAGCTCCATGCTAGGAGCGTTTCGCAGCCAGCCACAAACCCGCCTGGAATTCCTCAAACTGATCCGCCGAGGCAGCGTGGGCGAGTCAGACTAGCGCCCCTTCGCCAGGCCTGAAGCGAATGATCGGACGATTTGAGTAAAGATGTCAGGCTGTTCCACATTCGACAGATGTGCGGCTCCTGGAATGACGGCCAATCGCGCGCCTGGAATGTGATCCGCCATGAGTTTCGCGTCTGACACCGGGGTCGCACGATCCAGTTCGCCGCCGATGATCTGCGTGGGGCAGGTGATCTGCTTCAAGAGCGGAATGGAGTCAGGTCGTTCGGCCATCGCCATCAAGCCCCCCCGCAATGCCGCTGATGTGGTTGCCTTCGATCATCGCCCGGACGTTCCGAACAATCTCCGGCCTCGTCTGGATGGTTACGGGGCTCAGGAGGTTCGGGATCATGATCTCGGCGATGGCTGACGGCCCTTTCTTGTAGGCTGTTTGCGCCATCTGAAAGTGCCTCTCTTTTCCTTCTTCTGTGTCTGCCTGCGCTCTCGTGTCGGCCAGGACCAATCCTTTCACGCGGTCGGCATACTTCCGATAGAACGCAAACAGAATATACCCACCCATCGAGAGTCCGACAAATACAGCTTATTGGATCGATAGATGATCCAACAGGGCTCGGACATCGTCGGCGGCTTGGTCGAGGGTGTAATGCCAAAGAGGCGCGTCGGTCCCGTGATCGTTGAATGCCAAGTTGATCCCGTTGATCCGAGTCTGCATGAAGACCTCTCGATCTGTCGGTTTCGTAGCATTCCACGGTATGGCCGTCAAGCCCGTACAAGCGAAGGATCGAGAGGAGGAGGACGTGGAGCAGGACATCGGGAGCCACCGGGTGGAGCTGACCGCAGAAGCGCTCAGACACTTCAGCGCCCCGACGGCGGCATTTGATCCTCTCCATGGATCAAGTGTGCTGCGGCTTGGGGGTGTTTCCCTGCGCTCGGTGGCTCTGTCGTACCTGTCCAATCCCCGCCACCCTAACCATTCCATTTGGGACGCTCCCTTCTCCCCAAGGGCTCGACCATGCCCTACCCCGCATTATTCAAGAAGCCTCTGCTGCAATCACGGATATTCGGGCGAGGGGCAAGTGGCCAGAGGCCAGTACTCAGATCCGAAGCACTTCTCTTCCCTCTTGCCTATCGCCTTCTGCCTCTAGCCTGGCTTTGGGGCACGATTTCCCAACGAACCTTCATGAATAATACGGGCTAAAGTTTTCAGCCGCACAGCCGATTAGTACAGAGGTGCAATAACGTCTCAAAGTGGAACCGCATGTACTAACCGGCATCAAGGAGGAGATATGGACATGCTTCGGCTCCTATCGTTCGTTGCTGTGCTCGGGGCGGCCTTGGTCGTCGCGGGATGTCCGGACAACTCAACCTCATCGAGTCCGGTGTCTTCTGGATCGGTGTCGGGAATCGCAGTGCCGTCCCAGGTGAATGTCGTGACGGCGAATTAAGATCAACGATCAAAAACGTGGAGGATCGAGATGAAACGCGTTGACCATCTTTGGGTTGCCTGGTTCACGTTGTCAGCACTGCTGACCTCTTGGAATCCTGTGTCCGCCGCTCCCTCCGTAGGGGCCTACGTCACCGACACTCAAAACGAATTTGTTCAGGATCAAGTCCTCGAACGGATCTCTACGGTGAACATGATCATGTGCTTCATGGGAAGTCTGCGCGCCGATGCCAAAGTCAACGCCGGCTCCTATTTAGCCTTGGTCGATGAATCGCAGTGTAGTGGACGGGGGGCTGCGGATAAGGGCGGCAGCGGCGGCGCGTCAGCCGCGGTCAATTACGCCAAGGCGATCGTCCAATCGACGAGGGCCTCGAACGCCGACCCCATGATCGTGAAAGCCTGGGTTCGGCCGGCCGGCAGCGAGCTGATTTTTACCTACACGACGGTCACCTCGGCTCCCAGCTCAACCAATCCGAACGGCGTGTTCACCATGAATTTTTGCGGCGTGTCCGCTTCGTCGAGCACCCCGCTGACGGATACCTGCCAGTTCGCGGGCACCTTGGCGTCCCAAGGCACAGCAGTGACTTTTTATGAAACGGGCAATCAAGGGGGAGCCTATACCACGGCCTTGACGTTGAATCAAACCGCCAGCACATCGGGATCAGGACGGTTGATCGGGACAGCCGGCATGGCTTTCAATCAGGTGTTCGCCTATGACTCGAATTATTTCTACAGAGGCAATACCGACGGTTCCTCTCTCGTCTGTTTCAGCCGGGACGCCGCTCAAGCCGGCTACTCGACCTGGCGGTACGGTCTCTACAATGATAATGGGAGCCGGTATGCACTCGCGAATCCGGGCTTTCCCGTGACCTATACGGCGAACAACAGCACGGTGTACTACGGGTACGCGGGTTTTTGGGGCATTTATTTTCCGAATGCGGTCATCGCGGAGTTGGCCACAGGGGCGACCCTGACCAAGCGAGATCCGTCCACCAATACCTCGACGAATTACACCGTGACGAAGGCGGGCGGCAAACTCTACCGCCTGACGAAGCAGGCTTCGACGTTGAGCGCGGCTCAGGGGCAAACGATGCGGGTCTTTATGCCCGGTGGGGAGAAGGAAGTGCGGTGGAACGGCTCGAACCTGATCATCACGCGCACGTTCTCCGGAGGCTCGTCGACGGAATGTACATCTTCCTGCACTCTTTCCGCGGCCACACTCTATGCGAGCGGGACGAAAGTGTTGTTCGGATTTTCTGAAAGCTTAGGGGGCGAGATCGCGGTGCCGGTGCCGTCGTCGGGAGACTTTTCGAGCGCGACGGCGCTGTATTATCGGACCCGGGCGGTGGTGGCACCGGCCGAGCAGCCCTCATCCCTGAAATGTATTTCTCGCTGTCCCAAAGGCAGTCTCGTGGCGGCGAACTTCACCAGCGGATCGCCGTATGAGACGGGGGCAACGGCGAATAATTTTGGAACGCCCACGGCGAAAGCCAGCGCCGTGTCCTATAGCTTTTCAGGCGGGGTCATGGTGAACGACACCGGGACGACGGGCAACGTGAATACCAGCGGCCTGTCTCTCTCGGGGGAATACCAATATGGGTTTCAGTCCGGGCGGTTGGTGGCTCCCAGCGATACCGCGTCCTATAACCAGGCGTCCTGCGATAGCGACGGGAGCGCGAACGCCTCGGGCTCCTATTTGTGCCCCTGGCTGGTGGACGCCGTGGACGTGACCTACCAGTGGGAGACCGGGCCTAATCCGTGGAATCAGTATCTCGGGTTAAGCGCCGGTGGGACTTTTGTCACGTTCGATCCCCCGGCGGTCATTCCCTTCCAGCCGACGACGATCAATACGATCGGATTACCGTCGGGCAGCCCTCTGATCGGGAGCACGATCCAACTCCAGTATGCAGGGTTTGGGGAACTGCAAGGGATTCCCGGCGCGTGCGTCAACCCGGCGACCAACGAAACCGTCAATTGCGGGACCAGCCTTGGCGGCGGGCTGAACGTTCGGTTCGTTCCCACGTTCAGTGTCAAGGATGCGACCTCGGTGACGGTCAGCGCGACGCCCAAGTGGATCAAATACCTGGAGCGCGAGATTCGACTGGCCCAAGTCGCCTCGGCCAATTGTTCGGGCCTGACGCTGCCGACCACGGCCACACTGCCGTCCTCGAACACTGATCCCCGCTCATCGGCCGGTGGGGAACCGAGTCTCTCGACCTCGATCCCGGCCGTGATTCATGGGGTCGTTCAGTAGGTGGGTAGGCGCCCATGATGGAGATATTGAGCAACGGCACCGGAAGGTGCCGTTGCCGTTTGTCGGACATGAGGCCGGACGCAACCGCTGTTCTGCTCAGCTTCTTGATCCATGCGCTCGCTGTCGGAGGGGTACTGAAGTATGTCGAGCACTTGAGACAGACTTTTCCTGCTCCGGCGGCTTCAGGCTCCGGTCGTTTGATGGTCGATCTCGTTCGGCAGGAGACGAATGGACGAATATCCGCCTCCCCAAGAATTCAGGCGTCTGGAAGAAGTGTCAAACGACCTCTCAAGACGGTCACCCCGGCATTGCCGGCAGATCGGTCCCCCCTTGTGGCGTCAACCGCTCCCGTGATCGAAAACGAGCAGCCCCGAGCTGCTGCGCCCCAACCAGTGGACGGGCTCGCGTTACCTCATTCCACCGGCCTTGACGCCCCCGGCCGCCGTCGGCCCTTTGTCCAGCCGAGCCTGGGACCGGTCGGTAACCAATCGTTGATGGAAGACCGGCATCGCTGGGAGCTGGACCACCAACTCGCGCAAGAAGTCTTGCTGCGCCAGCAGCTTCTGCACCAATACCTCAGCCAGTGGATGGCTCAACTCAGACCGGCCGTGAGCCATGTGGCGGATTTCGTGTGCCAGGTCGGACCCGAGATCACCTGCGAGCCGAGGTTGCCGCCGGAGGTTCAGGCACTGGTGGAGCAGGGCGTCGCCCAGATCCAAGCGATCAACCCGGCCTCCGGACCGTATCGATTGGTCAAGACGAACGGCGTGCTCACCCTCGATCAAGTCACCTCGTGACGCCACCCCAATCCTCCTCGGTTTCGGCCGGGTGGTTGCAACATTGCCAGCGAGTATCGTCAAGAGAGCCGGTGGGGCTACAGGTTTGCGCTGCGTGTGACAGGCGTATAGAATCGCCAGTGTGATGGAATGACTTTAATGGCGACACGTCACGACAACTCTGCCGATCTTTTCGCTTCTCCTGAGAGAGAAGAGCCCGTCGAAGCTCCGCTGGCCGAACGCATGCGGCCGCAGGAATTTGCGGATTTTGTGGGGCAAGAGGACCTCACGGCGCCTGGTTGCCCGTTGCGGCAAGCCATCGAGGCCGATCAGCTCTCCTCCGTCATCTTCTGGGGCCCTCCCGGTTCGGGCAAGACCACGCTGGCGCATCTCATCGCGCGCCACACCAAGGCGCAGTTCGTTCCGTTTTCGGCGGTGACAGGCGGTGTTCCAGAGCTGCGGGCCATCGTCAAAGCGGCAGAACAACGCCGGGCGCTCCAACGCCAACGCACGATTCTCTTCGTCGATGAGATCCATCGCTTCAACAAGGCGCAGCAAGATGCCTTTCTGCCGCATGTCGAACGGGGGACGGTCATTTTGGTCGGCGCGACGACGGAGAATCCGTCCTTCGAGATCATCAGCCCCCTGCTTTCGCGTTCCTTGGTCGTCGTGCTTAAGCCGCTTTCAGAGGAGGCGTTGGGTCAGATTCTGGATCGCGCTCTCACAGGCTCCGATCGAGGGTTAGGGAAATGGCAGGCCAGTTTCTCACCCGAGGCCAGGCAACGGCTGATCGCGTTCGGGAACGGGGATGCACGAGCGCTGCTTACGGCGCTGGAGTTTGTGGTCATGCAGACGCCAGCCGGATCTCATGGTGCACGCCTGATTGATGGGGTCACGTTGGAAGCGGCACTGGGTAAGAAGGCGCTTCGATACGACAAAACCGGCGAAGAGCACTACAACGTGATCTCGGCCTATATCAAAAGTCTCCGTGATTCTGATCCGAACGGCGCACTCTATTGGTTGGCGCGTATGCTTGAAGGGGGGGA